>CAZFSO010000041.1:1423-18949 GCA_964522095.1 uncultured Phycisphaeraceae bacterium
GAGTTGCGTGCCCATCCGCCCGCTCTTGCGGTCCTTGAAACTGCCCCCGCCCGCGGACGGGGCGGGCGCGTTGGCGACCTCGGGCACCGGCGCGCCCAACTGGCCGAGCAGGTCGGCCATGGCCTTCTTGGGCATCAGGTCGCCCCGGGTCGTCGCCTCCTCGTAGCCCTTCGTCAGCACCGCCCTGGCCCGCTCGTCGTCCCCCGCGGCCATGTACGCCGCGCCGGCCAACTGGAAGCCCTTGGTCATCGCCGGGTTCAGGTCCACGCACTTGGTGAACGCCTCGGCCGCCTCGCCGAACCGGCCGGCCTGGCTGAGCGCCTGTCCCAGCGAGAAGTGGGCCATGTCCGAGGACGGGTCCTGCTCGATGAGTTTGCGGAACTGCTGGATGCGGGCTTCTGGGTCCATGGCCAACCGTAGCCCCGCCCGCGCGGCCCCGGCGTACCCTGTAGCCGATGCCCGCCCACCAGCCGCCAGACAGCCTGCGGACCACGCTCTGCGGCGTCGGGTTGCGCACGCCGGTGCTGCTCGCGGCCGGCACGGCGGGCACGCTCGACGAGGCCCTGGGCGCGGTCGACCTGCGCCGCGTCGGCGCCGTGGTGACCAAGTCCATCACGCGTCTTGCGCGCCGCGGCAACCCCGAGCCCCGCATCACCTGGACGCGGGCCGGCATGCTCAACGCCATCGGCCTGGCCAACCCCGGCGTCGACGAGTTCGCCCGCTCGATCGCGCCCCGCGCCGCCTCGATGCCGTGCCCGGTCATCGGGTCGATCGCGGGGTTCACCGTCGAGGACTACACCGTGGTCGCGGCCGCGATGGACGCGGCGCCGCACCTGCCGATTGTGGAACTCAACGTGTCCTGCCCGAACGTGCACGGCGGCGTGGAGTTCGGCGCCGACCCCGGCGCGCTGCGCGAACTGGTCAGCGCCGTCCGACCGATCCTCGCAAACACCCGCCTGCTCGTCAAACTCAGCCCGATCACGGTGGGCACGCCGCACGGGCCGGCCGCCCTTGCACGGGTCGCGGTCGAAGCCGGCGCCGACGGCCTGACCCTGTGCAACACGATCCCGGCGATGGGCGTCGACGTGCGGACACGGCGTCCCCTGCTCGCCAACGTGACGGGCGGCCTGTCCGGCCCGGCGGTGCACCCGGTCGTGGTCAAGATCGTGCACGAGGTCTACCGGGCCTTCGCGCGGGACGCCGGCGTGCCGATCGTGGCCGCGGGCGGCGTGACGCGGTGGGAGGACGCGGCGGAGTTCATCCTCGCCGGCGCGACGGCGGTGCAGGTCGGGGCCGGCTCGTTCGTCAGCCCGCGACTGCCCGTCAAGGTCGGCGTGGGGATGGCGCGATGGGTGCGCCAACAGGGGGCCCGCTCGGTCTCGGAACTCGTCGGGCAGGTGGTGCTGGACCGGCGGGACTGAACGGGGCGAGGCCGCGGGGGGACTCAGCGGACCTTGCGGGGGTTGGGCGCGGGCTTGCCGTCGGCGTACTCCCACACCACGACGCGGAGGTCGCGCACGCCCCAATCCAGGGCGATCTCGTGGGTGGGGTAGAGCACGTCGAGGCGGGCGCCCTTGATGGCACCGCCGCAGTCGAGGACCGGCACGATCTCGTCGTCGGCGTAGCCCGGCACGGTGAGCAACGAGCCGTACGGCAACACCTTGGGATCCGCCGCCACCAGTCGCATGCCGTTGGTCCAGACCGAGTGCAGCGTGGCGGTCTGCCCGTCGGCGAACGCGCCGCAGGAGCGGTGGTCGGGCGAGTAGGCGGTGACGCGCATCAGGACGACGCGGGCGGGGCGGACCGGGCGGCCGTCGAACCAGCGGGTGGCCAGGTCCCACTCGGGCGAGTCCTCGGTGATCTCCTCGACGCGGACGACCTCGACGGGGTCCGGAGCCGCCTCAGCGGCGGGCCGGGCGACCGGCTCGGCCTGACGCGAAGGCGCGGCGGTGCGCTCGATGCCGGCCAGCGCGGGCAGGGCGGCGGTGCGCTTGGTCATCACGGCGCTGCCCATCACCAGCACGACCACGCAGGCCCCGGCCAGCGACCGGGCGACGGGCGACCACCACGCCTGCCAGCGGCACGTTCGATTCGGCGATGTTCCCACGGGCGCCTCCGTTGGCTGTCGTCTCTTCGCGATGTCCGTTGCGTGAACGGTTCCGTCCGAAGCGAGTCCGCCGGCGGCCCTCGCGCTCCCGTCCCTGGGAGCACCGGCGTATGGTAGCCGGACGCCAGCGCGGGCACGACCGATCGTCCCGGCATTCCGCTGTCGGACGGTTTCACGCTCGTCATCACCGGAACCACCGGCAAAGATCCATCTCGCCAGGATCCGAGAACCGCGCCCGCGAAACGGGCCGCACACCGCCGCCCGTTCCGGGGAGAACATGAGCACCGACCACCTCCTGATCGACTTCCTCATCGGGCTCATCGCCGGCGTGGTGGGGGGGCTGACCGGGCTGGGCGGGGCCATCGTCATGCTCCCGGCGCTCGGGCTGTACCACGGTTATGAGACCCGCGACCAGGACCGCCACCACGTCTTCATGGCGGCCTCCATGCTCGTCAACGTCGTGGTGGCACTGTCCGCGTCGTTCCAGCACAGCCGCAAGGGCGTCGTGCGCATCGACCTGCTCAAGGTGATGATCCCGGCGATGGCGGCCGGCATGGTCGTCGGCGTGCTGCTCTCCAGCCAGTCGCCCGGGCGGTGGGCGGTGATCGCGCTGGCGTGCTTCATCTGGTCGTTCTGCGTCTTCACGCTCTACACCCTGGTCCGCAAACTGCCCCAGCGCCCGGACGACGCCCCGACGCCGCGCTGGGCCGTGCTGGCGGGCATCGGGCTGCTGACGGGCGTGCTCGGGGGCTACCTCGGCGTGGGCGGGGGGGTGCTGCTGGTGCCGCTGCTGCAGATCGCCGGCCTGCCGCTCCGCCACGCCATCGCGGGCAGCGCGGGCGTGATGTGGTCCAGCGCGCTCATCGGCGCGATCGTCAAACTCGTGCTGCTGCCGTCGCAGGGCCTCGACCCCGTCGACGCGCTGGCGATCGCCGTGCCCATGGGGGCGGGCGCGCTGCTCGGCGCGAGCCTGGGGGCGCGCCTCAGCCACGTGCTCAAACTCCCGCTGCTCAAGGTCGTGATCGTGCTGGTGCTCGGGCTGGCCGCGTTCAAGATGGTCGCGCCGGGCGGGCCGGTCGAAGACCCGCCGGAACCGGCGTCAGCGACGCAGGCCCTCGGCGCGCTCCCGCAGGGCTGAGACCTCCGCGTGCAGGCGCTTGAGCGCCTCGTCCGCGCCGTCGGCGAGCAGTTCGGCGTGCGGGATGGGCGTGCCGACCTCCACGACGACCGGCCCCCGCAGGAGCCTCGGGCGGCCGCCCCGCGGCCAGGCCTCGTACGCGCCGGCGATGCCGACCGGCAGCACGGGACACTCGGACTTGCGCAGGATCAGCGCCACGCCGCGCTTGAACTCGCCGATGGAGCCGTCCCGGGTCCGCGTGCCCTCGGGGAAGACCAGCACGACCCGGCCCATGGCCAGCCGGCGCAGGATCTCCTTGATCGAGGCCGGGTCGCCCCCGGACTCGCGCACGGGCACGGAGTGCAGCGCCGTGATGATCGGGCGCAGCCAGCGGACCTCGAACAGCCCGGCGCGGGCCAGGAAATCGAACTGGCGGGAGCCCATGACGCAGCCGACCAGCGGCGGGTCGAGGTAACTCTGGTGGTTGGCCACGACCAGCACGCCGCCGGACCGCGGCAGGTTGGCCGCGCCGCGCCAGCGCAGCCGGAAGAACAGCATCAGCAACACGAGCGTGACGACCCGGCAGGCCTCGTAGAAGAGCAGCGAGGCGAGCGACGACCCGGGGTGTTTGCGGCGCAGCCAGGCGAACAACGCGGGGTTACTCCGGCCGGGCCAAAAGGGCGCCGATCTTCCGTCGCACCTCGCGTTCGAGCAGCGACACGACGCCGTCGAGGTCCAGCCCCGAGGTGTCCACGCGGATGGCGTCCTCCGGGCAGATCAGGGGTCCGTCCGAGCGGCTCGAATCGAGCCGGTCGCGGTGGGTGATCTGCGCCTCGAGGTCGGCCAGGTCCACCTGCACGCCCGCCTCGCGGAGCTGCTCGGCGCGCCGGCGGGCCCGGATGGCCGGGTGGGCGTCGAGGTAGAACTTGACCTCCGCGTCCGGGAACACGACCGAGCCCTGGTCGCGCCCCTCGGTGACGAGGCGCGGGTGCTGAGCGCCGATGACGCGCTGCTTGCGCACCATGTGCTGGCGCAGTTCGCCGATCGAGGCGACCAGCGAGACCGCCGCGGTCACGTCCGCCTCGCGGATGCGGTGGTCGAGCGGGTCGTCCCAGGCGAGGATGCGGGGTGGGTCGGCCGCCCAGTCGAAGTGCAGGTCGGCGCCCATGACGGTGCTGACCAGTTCGCCGGTCTCGGCGGGGTCGATGCGGTGGTCGAGCATGATCGCCGCGGCCGCCCGGTACATCGCGCCGGTGTCCAGGAAGTCCAGGCCCAGGCGCTTGGCCAACTGGCGGGCGACGGTCGACTTGCCCGTGCCGGCCGGGCCGTCGATGGTGATGATGACCGGGAGATGGCTTGGCACTTCGAGGGGCTTCCTCGCGAACTCGCGGACCTGGGATGCGCGCGTGGCGTTCAACGCCAGTCTCCTTCGCCCGTGGCCGTCAGTCGTTGAGTGACTCCAAGGCCGCCTCCAGGGCGTCGCGGCTGTGCAGCACGCCCAACGTTCCGTCCCCCTCACCACGATAATCGATGGCCAGCGCCCCATCAAACCCGACGGCGCGAATCGCCCCGACCAGGGGGGCCAGGTCGTAGCCCGTGTGCTCGGGCACGGGCGCGTCGTCCAGCCCGTCCAACTCCGCCTCGATCGCCGCGAGCACCGCGTCCTCGACGCTCATCGGCTCCTCGTCCTCGTCCGCCACCGGCTTGCGCCCGGCCTTCTTCTTCACCGGCTTCGGCGCCGGCTCGGGGCGCGGCTCGGCCTCCGTGAAGCCCAGCGTCGACGCGTTGACGACCGAGGCGTACGGCGTGAGCCGCTTGAGGTACTGCACCGGGTCCCCGGACGCCACCGCCGCCTCGAAATCCGGCATCGTGCCGATCCGGAACCCGCCGATCGCCTTGACCAGTTCGGTCAGACGCTCGGCGTCCTGGGTCAGCCCCTTTTCAGGGCGGATGAGCACCATGATCTCCAGCCGGTCCGCCCGCTCGAGCACGCGCCGCATGCGCTGGGCCACCAGGTCGAGCGTCGCGTCGTCGTCCTTGGCCGTGATCGCCAGCGACGCCGAGTTGCAGCCCAGCAGCGACGCCGCCTCGACCACCCGCGTCATCCGGGTCACCGCCTCCTCGCCCGCCTTGGCCCGCGGGTCGCCGAACGCAAGCGGCTCGGTCTGGCTGAGCAGCAGGCAGGCGCAGCCCACCCGGTCGCCGTTCTCGCGGATGCGCGCCATCGTGTCGCGCGTGACGCCGGCGAGCAGGTCCGTCGCCATCGTCATCGCGTGCAGGCCGGTCTGCTCCTGCGCATAGCGGGGGACGTCCTCGATCTTGATCGCCCGGGCCCCGCGTTTCTTGAGGACGTCGCGGATCGAGTTGACATTCAGTGAAAACAGCATCCGCGCTACTGTACGCAGGCCGCGTCCCCCAGGAACGGTGCCGACGGCCGGGCGGAGACTTGTGCATGGCATACCCGACGATCGTCTCGGCGTTGCTCATCCTCATCCTGCCGGCTCCAGCGGCGCCCCGGCAGCCCGCCGACTTCTCGGCCCTTGCCGACGCGCTGCGGGCCGAACTGAAGGTCCCCGCGATCGCCGTGGCCGCGACCGACTCGGACGGCCTGATCGGCGTCGGCGTGGCCGGGGTCAGGGCCGCCGGCGGCGACAACCCGGTCCGGGTCACCGACCGCTGGCACGTCGGGTCGCTGACCAAGTCGATGACCGCGACCGTCGCCGCCCGGCTGGTCGAGCGCGGCGTGATCGCCTGGGACACCACCGTCGCCGACCTGGACCCGGATCTGGCCGCCGGCCTGCCCGAGTCGCACCGGTCCGTCACGCTCGAACAACTCCTGGCCCACCGGGCGGGCCTGCCCGACGACCGCTTCGCCGCGCCGCTGCAGATGAAACTCTGGACGCTCGAAGGCGATCTGCCCCTCCAGCGCCGCGAGATCACGCCGCTGATCCTCTCACAGCCCGGCCTCTCAGCACCCGGCGAGGCGATGGCCTACACCAACGGCGGCTACATCGTCGCGGGCTGGATGCTCGAGACGGCGACCGGGGCGGCGTGGGAGGACCTGATCGCCCGCGAACTGTTCGAGCCCCTGGACATGCACTCCGCCGGCCAGGGCCCGCCCGGCATGGATCGCGAGCACGGCGACCAGCCCCTGGGGCACGGGCGCGGCCCGGACGGGCCCGCCCCGATCCCGGCCGAGATCGGAGCGGACAACCCGCCCGCCCTCGGGCCCGCCGGGCGCGTCCACTGCTCGATCACCGACCTGGCCGCCTATGCCCGCCTGCACCTCCGCGGCCTGCGTGGGGACGACACCGGCTACCTCCCGCACGCGGCCTTCGTCCGCCTGCACGACGACCCGGAGGGCGATGGTTACGCGCTGGGCTGGGGCGTGTCGGGCGACGGCGACGACCGCCGCTCAGCGCACTCCGGCAGCAACACCCGCTGGCTCGCCCTGATCCTGGTCTGGCCAAACCGCGACGTCGCGGTGGTCGCCGCCATGAACGCCTACCCCCACGACGCGCCCGGCGTCGACGTGCTCGCCCGCCTGCTCGACGCGGCCCAGCCGGCCGCCGACCCCGCGCCCTGAGTCTCCGCGGCAGCCGGGGCCCGTGCCCGCTGCCAGTCTGGCACGCGCAAGGCTCACCACGCGACGCGCGCGGCCCTTCCGCCGCTGGCACGCGGCGTGCATGATGACCGGCGAACAAACCCGGACGCCCGCCCGTTGATGCGGCAACGCGAAAGGAGACCGCCATGGCTCACAAGGCTGTCGTGGCCACCAACAACTTCAAGACCGTCCTGCTGCTCGGCGGGCTCATGGGCCTGTTCGTGGCCGTCGGCGCGATCTGGGGCACGCAGGGCATGGTGCTCGGCCTCGTCTTCGGCGGCCTGATGAACCTGGGCGCGTGGTGGTTCAGCGACACGATCGCCATCAAGAGCATGCGCGGGCAGGAAATCACCCCGGAACAGGGCGGCTGGCTCTACGACATGGTCGCGGAACTCGCCCAGCGGGCCGACCTGCCCATGCCCCGCGTCTACGTCTGCCCGCACGCCGCGCCAAACGCCTTTGCAACGGGACGCAACCCGAAGCACTCCGCGGTGGCCTTCACCCAGGGCCTGCTGCAGAACATGACGCGCGACGAGGTCCGCGGCGTGGCCGCCCACGAACTGGCCCACATCAAGAACCGCGACACCCTGACCAGCACCATCGCCGCGACCGTCTCGGGCGTTCTCGCCTTCCTGGCGCAGTGGGGCCTGCTGCTGGGCATGGGCCGACGCGAGGGCGGCAACCCCCTGGTGATGTTCGGCGTGGTGATCGTCGCCGCGATCGGGGCGGCACTGATCAAGGCCATGATCTCGCGCAGCCGCGAGTTCGTGGCCGACGCGGACGGCGCCCGCATCGCCGGCTCGCCCGACGGCCTGATGAGCGCCCTGGCGAAACTCGACGCGATGAGCCGGCGCGTGCCGCTGGAGCAGCCCAACCCCGCGATGAACAACATGTTCATCGTCGAACCGCTCGCGAACAACCTCGGCGGTGGCGGCACCCTGGTGAGCATGTTCGCCACGCACCCGCCGACGGAAAAGCGGATCGAGAGCCTGCGTCGACTCCGCGGGTCGCTCTAGGGTTCTCGGTGGGACGGGCTTCCAGCCCGTCCGAGATCAAGAGACGGGCTGGAAGCCCGTCCCACTACACCAACCTTCACCGAAAAGGGTTCTCGACCCCGACCGGCTCGTCGCGCATGCCGGCCAGCGCTGCGCGCAGCGACCCGGTGGGCGTGGGCTTCTCGGCCGGTTCGGGTTCCGGCTCGGCCTCGGCGGTCGCGGCGATCTGCCCGTCGGCGCCGACCTGGTCGAAGCGGACCGAAACGCGCTTGGACACCCCGCGCTCCTGCATCGTGACGCCGTAGAGCCGGTCGACCGACTGCATCGTCCGCTTGTTGTGCGTGATGACGATGAAGCGGGAGAAGTCCGTGAAGTCCTGCACGGTCGCGCAGAAGCGCCCGACGTTGGCCTCGTCCAGCGCGGCGTCCACCTCGTCCAGGATGCAGAAGCACGAGGGCTTGGACCGGAAGATCGCCAGCAGCAGCGCCACCGCGGTCATGGTCTTCTCGCCGCCGGAGAGCTGGCTGATCGAGCGCGGCTCCTTGCCCGGCGGCTTGGCGATGACCTCCACGCCCGACTCGAGCAGGTCGATCTCGTCAGTGACGACCTTCTGCCCGTCGACCTCCTTGACCAGGGGCATGAGGCGGACCTCGGCCTTGCCGCCGCCGAAGAGTTTGCGGAACATGCCGCCCTGGCCGCCGAACTCGTGGCGGATGCGCTCGAACACCTCCCCGAACTGCTCGCGGCTGGCGATGTTGAGTTTCTCGATCAGCGTGGCCAATCGGATTCGGGCCTCGTCGATGTCCTTGACCTGGGCGATGAGGCCCTCGTTGCGCTCGGCGAGTTGGGTCTCCTCGTCGATCGAGTTGACGTTGACCGGCCCGAGTTTCCTGATCTCGTCGCGCAGCACGTTCGCCCGCGCCGAGCACTCGCCGAAGTCGATCCTCTGCACGACGCCGTCGGCCATCACGCCGCGGTACTCGAAGTAGTCGCCCGCGAGGTTCAGGTCGAGTTCCTCCTGGGCCCGGTCCTCGGCGTGCTCGCGCTTGACCTCCAACTCGCGGCGCGAGGTCTCGATGGCGTGCCAGTCGCGCTGCACGACCTCGGCCCGCTGCCGGGCGGCCAGCACGCTCTGGCCCGCCTCACGCAGCCGGTCCTCGGCCTGGCGCACGACGCCCCGCTGGGCTTCGGCCTCGGACTCGGCCGACTCGGCGCGTTCCCGGGCGGACGCTTCGATCGTCTCGGCCTCGGCCAGCGCCTCGGTATGCGAGCCCAGCGTCGCCCGGGCGCGCTCGATGTGCGTGCGGGCCTCCTCGGCCGCCCGGCGGGCCTCCTCGGCGGCGGTCTCGATCGAACCGACCTCACGCCGCGCCGCGCGCGCCCGCTCGTGGGCCGCGCTGACCTCCGCCCGGGCCGCCGCGGCCCGCTCGGACGCGTCGGCGTGGGCCGCCTCGGCGGCGCGGAGTTCCCCTGCGAGCGTCTCGGTCCGTGACCGGTGCTCGGTCAGCAGGCGCTCCAGGCTCCCGGCCCGCTCGACCATCGCGTCCCGCTCGCGTTCGCTCTCACCCAGGCGCTCGCGCAGGCGGGCCAGGTCGGCGTTGCCCGACTCGGCCTCGCGGGCGAGGCGCCCGGCGTCGGACTCTGCCTTGTCCAGTTCGTGACGCAGGCGCACGCTCTCGCGCTCCGCGGCGGCGATGGACTCGGCCAGCGCCGCCCGGTCGCGGTCGACCTGCGCCGCCTCGGAGTCCACCGCGTCCAGCGCCGCGCGGGCCCGGCTCAGGTCGGCGTTGACGCCCGCGAGTTGCTCGTCGATGGCGGCCAGTTCGGCGCGTCGGGCCAGCAGGCCCGCGGCGTCCGACACCCCGCGCGGCCCGGCCGCGATGCGCCCGTCGGCCTCCAGCACCGCGCCCGCCCGCGTGACGAAGCGGGCCGAGGTCGCCCCCCGCAGCGGCCCGGCGGCCAGCAGCAGGGCGGTGTCCAGGTCCTCGACCAGCGCGGTCGCGCCGAGCAGGCGGTCCAGCAGACGCGCGATCATCGGGTCCTCGGCACGCACCAGCGACCGTGCCGAGCGCACCCGCCCGTTCATGCCGCGCTCCATCGACGCCAGGTCCGGCGCGGGCACGCCCGCGTGGACGCCCTCGGCCGTCAGGAACATCACCCGGCCCGGCAGCGCCGCCATGTCCGCGGCCGGCGGCATGTCGGCGATCGTCCGCACGACCAGGGCGCCCAGCGCCGCGCCGAGCGCCGACTCGACCGCCTCGGCGTGCTCGGGGGCCACCTCGATCAGGTCGGCGAGGGGCGCGATCACGCCCGCGAAGCCCTCCCCGGCGTCCCGGCGCTGAAGCACCGCCCGGGCGGCGTCGCCCAGGCCCTCGTGCGAGCGGACCATCTCGTCCAGGGCGGCGCGCCGGGCGTCGAGGCGCACGCGCTGCTCGTCCAGCGTGCCGACCGTCTCGGCGCGGGCCGCTCGGTCGGCGCCGAGCGCGTCCAGGCGCGCCCGCACCGCCTCGGCCTGGCCCTTCAGGGCGTCGCGCCGCGACTCGGAAGCCTTCGCCTCCGAACGCAGCGTGGCCGCGCGTGCCTCGACCTGCTCGCGTTCGGCGGCCAGCGTGCCCAGGCGGCCCTCCAGGGTGGCCAACTGCTCGCGCAGCGCCTCGGCGCGGCGCTCGTCCGCCTGCACCCGCGCCAGGATGCCCGCGTGCTCGCGTTCCATCGACGCGAGTTGCGCCCGCACCTGGTCCAGCGAGCCGCGCCGTTCGGCCGCGGTGCGCCCGGCGGACGCACGCTCGTCGTTGGCGGTCTCGAGCGCCGACCCGAGTTCCTGCACCCGGGCTTCAAGCGTGTCGGCCTGCGTGCGTCGCTCGTTCAGCGAGCGTTCCAGTTCCGCACGGCGCTGCTCGGCCTGCGCCAGGCGGGCGGTCTCGGTCTCGGCGATGCGGGTCGCCTCGGCGATCGAGCGGCGGGTGAAGTCGGCCCGCTGGCGGGCGGAGTCGGCCTCGTGCCGGGCGGCGGCGATCCGATCCTCGATGCGCCGCAGTTCGCCCGCCGCGCCGTGCCGCTCGGACTCGAGCGACAGGCGCTCGTCCTCGGTCTCGCGCAGGGACTCCTCGACCTCGCGCTTGGCGGTCTCCAGGTTGGCCAGCCGGCTGGTCAGCCCGTCGAGGCGCCGGCGGACGTCGTCGTACTGGTCGAACGCCAGGGCCAGGCGCAGGGCGGTGTACTCCTCGTCGAGTTCGCGGAAGCGCCGGGCCTTGGCCGCCTGCCCCTTGACCATGCGCAGGCGCCGCTCGGTCGAGTCCAACTGCTCGCGCGTGATGGCCAGGTTCTGCTCGGTCTTCTCCAGTTTGCGCTCGGCCTCGACGCGGCGCTGGCGGTACTTGGCGATGCCCGCGGCTTCCTCGAAGATCGCCCGGCGCTCGGTCGGGGACGCCAGAAGCATCCGGTCGACCTTGCCCTGCTCGATGATCGAGTAGGCGTCGGCGCCGATGCCCGTGTCCAGGAACAGGTCGCGGATGTCCTTGAGCCGGGCGAGCCGGCCGTTGATCAGGTACTGGCTCTTGCCGTCGCGGTACAGGCGGCGCTCGACCTCGACCACGTCGGTGTCGATCGGCAGGGGACGCCGGATGCGTCCGCGCTGGGCGAAGATCGCGGCCGCCTCGCTCTCCCCTTCCTCGACAGCGTGTTCGGTCTCGGCGGCGGTGAGCAGCGAGACGGGCGCGTCGGCGGCCTCGGGGTCGCCTTCCGGGTCCGATGTGTCGGCGGGCGCGCCGTCCTCAGTGATCGGTGCTTCGGGTGCTTCGGCTTCGGCTCGGACTTCCGGCTCGGGATCCTGCTCGGGGGTGTGTTCTGAGGCGGGCCCGGGCTCGTCCCGGGTCGCCTCGTCGGCCTCGTCGGCCAGCGTGTCGGGCGTCATCGATTCGATGACGGGGTTCTCGAAGGTCAGCATGACCGAGGCCATGCCGCCCGGGCGCCGCCCCGCCGAGCCGGCGAAGATGACGTCGATCATCTCCTTGCCGCGCAGCGATTTGCTGGACCGCTCGCCGAGCACCCACTTGATGGCGTCGACCACGTTGGACTTTCCGCACCCGTTCGGCCCGACGATGCCCGTGACCGGGTCGTCGAAGGTGAACACCGTCCGGTCGGCGAAACTCTTGAACCCCGCCACGGTGAGTTTCGAGAGGCGCAGCCCGGCGGTGCGCAGCATCTCGGGCGGCGGGCTGGCGGGCGAGGCCTGCCCGGTGACGGACGGCTGGGGGGCTTCGGCGGTGGTGGGGGACATCGTCTGACAACCTCCGTGTCGCTTCCGCCGGTCTCCGCCGACGGGGTCTCGGACTGCCTCCTGCAGCCCCGCGCCGAGCCCGAAACGGGGCGGTCGCCGAGACGCCTTCCATGCTCCGGCGGGCGAGGACGCCCGTTCTTGAGAAGAGGATATCCGCACGCCCGCCCGGCTGCACGCCGGGCTGCGCGGTCAATCCCGACGCATCAGCACCTGGGGGTCGGGCTCCGGTTCGCCCGGGGTCGGCCCGGCGTCCTGGGGAGCCGCCGGCGGGTTGATCGGGACCAGCAGCGTCCGGCGCTCGGGCAGCCCGGACCGCGACCGCTCGACCACCTCACGCCGCGGGTCGTCGGCCGATACCAGCGTGACGTCCCCGCCGGGCGCGTCCGGCCGGACCTCGATGTCCTCGCTCTGCATGGTCTCGAGGAGGTTGGCCAGCAGGCGGTCGGTCTCGGTGGCGAACGCCGCGACCGTCCCGCGGCTGGCTTGGATCTCGTACAGCAGGCCCACGACCTCCGCGTAGCCCAGGCCCAGACCCGGGCGCGGGTCGGCGGGGTTGGGCCGGCGCGCCATGAAGCGCACCAGGTCCTGCAGGTCCGTCGGCACCGAGTCGAGCGTCACCGACCGGCGGCCCGTCCCCTCGCGGTAGTACAGACGCACGGGGTCGTCCTGGGTGTCGGCGGCCATGAGCAGCCGGTCGGACCAGGCCGAGACGAGCATGGGCGTCGTCAGGCCCGGACGCTCCCCGAAGAGCACGATGCGCGGCTCGCCCTGCTGCGAGATGTAAATCAGGGGGTCGCCGTAGGGCACCACGTCCAGGAAGAACTTGCCCTCCACCAACTCGCGCGACACGCCGTACATGCCGGTGCTCGGCACGTACGCCTTGGCGAGCGCCTCGAGTTGCGAGAGCGACACCGTCGGCGTCGGCTCGCGCTGCTGGCGGGCGTGGCGCTCGGCCAGGGACAGCCGGCGCTTCTGCGATTCCACGGCCCGGCGCATCAGGCCCTCGTAGGCCTCGATGCGCACGCTCAGCCGCCTGTCCGCCAGCAGGGTCCGCAGCGTCTCCTCGATCAGCGGCGGCCCGTCGATCATCGAGAGCAGCGACACCGCGTCGGCGCGCAGGCTGTCCGGGCCGCTCGTCGCAAGGTCCACGAGCGGGCGCACCGCGCGCGGGTCGTTCAACGCCGCGCCGGCCCGCAGCGCCGCCAGGCGCGGCGCCAGTTCCGGCGCGTGGTACAGGTCGGTCAGGAACGGCTTGGCCCGCTCGCCCACCGCCTCGAGCCCGTAGGACATGTTGCCCGACATGTACGGGTCGGACTGCAGCGTCTGGGCGAAACGCCGGGCGTAGATCTCCGGGTACGACTGGTCGATCGGAAGGTGCCGGAGCAGCTCGATGAACTCCTCCCGGCGTTCGCGGTAGCGGAAGGGGATCTGCACCTGCACGAGTTGCTCGTCCCGCCCCTTGGCGACGCGGTCCGGGTCGCCGGGCCCGCGGGGGAACGCGGCGTTGACCGCGCTGGCGATCTGACGCGCCCGCTGGTGCGAGGGGTTGTCCAGCACGACGTTGATCACCGTGGACTGGTTCATGACGCCGCCGTCGAGCACGCGCCCCACGGTGCGCTGCACGCCGTCGCCACCGCCCGGCTCGGCGAAGGGGTTGAGAAAGATCGGGCCGTTGGCCTCGCCCAGTTCGGTCGCCTGCGGGTCGCCGAAGGCCGACGGCGGCCCGACCCGCAGCGTGGTCGTCCACAGGCGACCGCCCTCCAGGCTGGTCGCGTTGATCGCACGCACGTAGACGTCGAAGGTGTCGCCCCTGGTCGCCCCGGGCGGGACCGCCGCCTGCACGATGACCGCCGCCGTGTTCGGGTCCTGGAGCAACTGGCGCGGGCTGCGCCCCGCGATGCCCGGCCCGCCGGCCTGGTTGGACGCGGAGATGCCCAGCAGGCCCATCTCACGCTCCAGGTGCGCCGCGTACTGGTCCGGGATCGTCAGCCCGCCCGTCCCGTTCAGCCCGACCACGAAGCCGATGCCCGACACCAGCGTCGCGTCCGTCCCCTGCAGCGACGCCTCGGCCCCGATCGTGCCCCGCAGCGCCGACGGCACGTCGCGCACGACGATCTGGTCGGCCTGCCTCGGCCGCGGCGGGGGCTCGCGCCGGTTGCGGTTGCACCCGGTCAGCACCACCGCCGCCACACACAGGCCCACGCACCCCCAGCGACCGGCGCCGCCCCAAGCAAGGCGCCTGCCACCCCGGAAAGCCATCTGATCGGTCATCGTGCTCGGCATCCTCTTTATCTGGTGGCTGGGCGCGGGCGTTGTCGGGCTAATGGCCGCCCCGCCGGGCCGCCGACGCGTGGTCGGGCCCGGTTCCGCCGCGGAATCCTACGAAGGTACGGCCCGACGGCGCGGGCCAGTTCCCCGACCCGGCTCGAATGTGGAATTCGCGGCAACGCCCGACGCGTGCGGCTCGCCGGTTTGTTCGGGCGCCGACCGGTTTTCGGCCGCACCCCGTCCCGGGTGGTCGAGACGCCCCCCGGGCGAGCCCGCCCGCCTCAACCCGCGTTGAAGCCGCGACTTGCCGCTCGGCCCCGGAGGTGTCGTTGCGAGTTGCGCGCGAACGGCGGCTCCGGCCCGTTCGGACCCGCCGGCACCCGAACAAAAAAACTGGCAAAAACTCATGACCTTTCACACCACAACCGCTTGTGTCTCGCTACAGTGCAGGCCCGGGAAATCGTCGATATCTTGGGGTGCTCACTGGGGCCCGTCCGGGCCCGAACCGGAGGTGGCGACTCGGAAGTGACCGGCAGAGCGGGCGTTGGACGCAGCCGACAGGTTGTCCACATCGACCTCCGCATCTCGACCGTGCCCCGAGCCATGCCACAATCCCTCGTGGTCGTCGGGCCGGATGACTCCGGCCGAGCGGCATTCAACAAGAGGCTTGCGTGTCCGGACTTTGTTCGTAAACTGGTCCGGTCAGCCCTTCAGAGGCGTACGGCATCCCGGTGGGCGGGAGGCTCGAGCGTCGGCCGCGTGCCGGGTGGGCACGGCGGCGAGCAGCACGGCGTGACGCCCCCAGCCCCTTCCGCGCCCCCGGCACGGAAGCCGTGGCGTCGTCACGCCGTTGGACAAGGAGGTCGGCGACCGGCGGAGCCGGCGCCGGCGGAACACGGCGGGCCCCGGCCACGCCCTGACGGAGCGAGCAATGGGCGTTCTGTGCGACACGCAAATCGAGGCCCTGGTGGACATCAAGCCGTTCGAGCCGGCCACCAAGCGCCCGGGCATGATCTCCTACGGGGTCTCCTCGTACGGCTACGACGTCCGCGTCGGGCCCGTCTTCAAGATCTTCACCCCGACCCCCCGAACCGGCGGCATCACCGTCGTCGACCCCAAGAACTTCACCGACGACCTCATGGTCACCGTCGACGTGCGCGACCACAACACCGACCACGTGGTCATCCCCCCCAACTCCTTCGCCCTCTGCGAGACGGTGGAGTGGTTCGACATCCCCCGCGACATCCTCGTCCTCTGCGTCGGCAAAAGCACCTACGCCCGCTGCGGCCTGATCGTGAACGTCACGCCGCTGGAGCCGGAATGGCGCGGCAAGGTGACGCTGGAGATCTCCAACACCACGCCCCTGCCGGCGAAGGTCTACGCGAACGAGGGCATCGCCCAGTTCGTGTTCCTCAAGGCCGACGAGGTGTGCGCGGTGTCCTACGCGGACAAGGCGGGCAAGTACCAGGACCAGGGCGGGCTGACGCTGCCGAGGGTGGACTGATGTCGAGAGGAAGTGTGCCACTATCGACGGCTCTGAATATCTTTCATGAAGCCGATCACTGGATGATCAAGCAGTCTGATATCGACTGGATCTTTCGGTTCACTCCCGAGCAGCTAGATGCGATGACGCGTCAGGACGACTCGTTTCGACTCGCCACTTTTATGGCCGCTTTGGATAAGGGGATGGACGAGGAGCTTGCTGGGAAGGAAGTTCGTAAGACGTTTCCAATGTTCTATGTTCAAAAATCAGACCGGAAGATCGTCGGTAGCATGGGTCCGGAAGATGCAAAGCTGCCATTTTGCATCAAAGGTCGCCTCGGTCCATTGAAGCTGGTGATGGTGGGCAGAAAGTCGAAGTCTTTTTCGTCGGTCAATGCGCGTGTATTCGCAGCCTGATTCGCGGCGGCAAGCTATAATGATGGCAAAGAGAAGTAGGGCACTATGAAAGTTACTAGTCGGATCACCACGGAAGTACAGAACCCCGTCGCCAGCGCCGAGTGGACCACCCTGTCCAGCCGCATCTCGAAACCCGACGGCTCGGTCGTGTTCGAAATGAAGGTCGCTGAGGTTTGCGACCTAGTCGCAACTGGCCACGGACATCATGGTGTCAAAGTGCTTCCCCAAGGCGGACGTACCGCAGATGATTGGCCAGCCGCAGCTTCGCACGCGCCGGGCGCACGAAACACGCAACTCACGAAAGGAGACGCTGATGGCCGGTGAGAACGACAAGTGGGAGGTCTACCAGGACAACCGCAGCGAATGGCGTTGGCGCCGTACGGCGAGCAACGGCAACATCGTCGGCGCCAGTACCGAGGGGTACACCGGCAAGCAGGACTGCGAGGCCAACGCCCGCCGCAACGGCTGGGGCGGCTGCGGCCAGGGTGGCGCCGACGACTCATGGGACTTTTACCAGGACAACCGCGGCGAGTGGCGTTGGCGTCGCACCGCGTCGAACGGCAACATCGTGGGGGCCAGTTCTGAGGGTTACACCGCCAAGGCTGACTGCGAAGCAAACGCGCGTCGGCATTGCTGGAACGGATAAGAGCGTCGTCCTCCCGCCCGTGCGTGTCACACTTGTCGGCGTAATTTTCTAGCATCGCAAGGAGAGTTCCCATGCAGGAAGATCGATCTTTCTCGTCCAATCCGACCAGTGACGGCGGACCGCTCGCCCTGCTGGACGTCAGCTTCAAACGCTTTCTCACGCTCAGCGTGATCAAGGTGCTCTACGTGCTCGGACTTGCGCTCATTGCGCTGATGTGGCTCGTGGTGGTGATCGGCGCGTTCGCTAACGGGGTCTTGGCAGGCATCGGCGCGATGGTGGTGGGAGCGTTCGTCGCGCTGCTCTACATGATCTTCTTCCGCGTCTGGCTCGAGCTGATCGTCGTCATCTTCCGCATCGGGGAGAACACGACCAAGCTTGTCGAAATGCAGAACGCTCCGCGCTGACGCGGGCGACCCGTCCACCCCGCTTCTCCCCCCATCCCCATCCCCAGCAATCGGGACCACGCATGAAGATCACACGGAAGTTCACGACCGCAGGAAGCGACCCCTTCGCCACCGTCGAGTGGACCACCCGCTCGTCCCGCATCTCGAACCCCGACGGCTCCGTCGTGTTCGAGATGAAGGACGCCGAGGTCCCCTCCACCTGGTCGC
>CAZFSO010000042.1:0-18840 GCA_964522095.1 uncultured Phycisphaeraceae bacterium
CCGGCTTGATGCGCAGCGAATAAAGGTGCGGCCCGTTCGGGCCGTACTTTCTTTGCAAGTTGATCAAGTGGCGACTTGAGCCGGGTTGGCGACCGATCGCAACCGGGTCAGTTCTGGCAGTTCGGGTTCTCGTAGTGGTCCACGAAGATCAGCAAGTCGAAGACGTCGACCAGGCTGTCTCCGTTGATGTCGGCGGCGCATGAACGCCCCGGAGGGGCGCTGTCAGAAGCCGCGGGTGGAGCGCAGCGGAACCCGTGGAAGGGGTGGAGCGCCAGTGTCATGACCCCGGAGGGGTCACGGCCGCGCGGCGTTTGCGTTGCGAGGGGTGAGAGAATGCGACGGGTTGACCGCGCATGTGTGCGGCCGTCACCCCTCCGGGGTGAAAACGAGCGGAGGGATGGGTTCTCCGCGGGTTGCGCTGCGCTCCAACCGCGGCGACTGGCCGTCACCCCTCCGGGGTGAATACGCGTTCGGGCTTGCTTTCCGCGGGTTGCGCTTCGCTTCACCCGCGGCTCCTGGCCGTCACCCCTCCGGGGTGAAGATGAGGAACCGGCGTGCTTTCCGCGGGTTGCGCTTTGCTTTACCCGCGGCTACTGGGCGTCGCCCCTTCGGGGCGAGGATCGGGCACGGGGGCTTGCTGTCCGCGGGTTTCGCTTCGTTTTACCCGCGCCTGCTGGCCGTCGCCCCCCGGGTGGATTGGTGGGCGGCTCACTCGGTCGGGTTTGGTGTCTCGGGCGGTTTGGCTGGTTTTTTGGCTTCGGGGACCCGGATGTTCGTGCCGCAGGACCGGCAGCGGACGGTCTTGCCCCGCGCGATGGGCGGGACTCCGAGGACCTTGCGGCAGGTCAGGTTGGGGCACATGATCCGGATTGTCGACTCACCCATGGCGGATCTCCCGATGGCGGGTTGATCGGCGTTCGCGGCTGCCGGGTTTGGTTGCTTGCGGACCGTGGCGTGCGGTGCGTGTCCGTGCGAGCCGCCTGTCCGGTCTGGGGGGCTCGGGGGCGAACGCCGAAGCGTCTGCCGCGTATGGTTCGGTGCCCGGAAACGCCCCCGAGGAGAGCGACGTGACGGATTATGCGGACCAAGCGAGCCTGCCCGGCGCGGGCCGGCACTGGGCGGTTGTCGGGCTCCAGTGGGGCGACGAGGGCAAGGGCAAACTGGTGGACCGGCTGGCCGGGCGGTTCGACGCCGTGGTCCGGTACAACGGCGGGGCGAACGCGGGCCACTCGGTGGTGGTGGGGGGCGTGCGGTACGCGCTGCACCTGGTGCCGTCGGGGATCCTGGCCCGGGGCGTGCTCGCGGTGATCGGCAACGGGGTGGTGGTCGACCCCGAGCGGCTGATCGAGGAACTCGACGGGCTGGAGGCCCGGGGCGTGGACGTGTCGGGCCTGGTGCTGTCCGACCGGGCCCACGTGGTGCTGCCCTACCACAAGGCCGAGGACGCCCTGCGGGAGGAACTGCTGACCGGGGCGCCGGTCGACGCGGCCAGCCCGCCCAGGCACGCCGTCTCGGCGATCGGGACGACCCGCCGGGGCATCGGGCCCGCGTACGCCGACAAGGTCCAGCGGGCCACGGCGGTGCGCGTGGGCGACCTGCTGCGTCCGGGCCTGCTGCGGTCGAAACTCGAACTGGTCTGCTCGATGAAGAACGCGATCTTCCGCGGCCTGCACGCGGGCGAGCCGGCGCCGTTCGACGCGGCGGAGATCGCCGAGTCGATGGTCCGGTTCGGCGAGCGCCTGCGCCCGCTCGTTCGGGACACGACCTACCTGCTGCACGACCTGGACCGGGCGGGCAAGTCGATTTTGTTCGAGGGCGCCAACGCGACGATGCTGGACGTGGACCACGGGACGTTCCCGTTCGTGACCAGTTCCAACGCGTCGAGCCTGGGGATCGGGCCGGGGTCGGGCCTGCCGCCGCAGAAGGTTGGGCGGATCGTGGGGGTGGTCAAGGCGTACTCGACGCGGGTGGGCGGGGGGCCGTTGCCGACGGAACTGTTCGACGCGACGGGCGACCGGATCCGCGAGCGGGGGCGCGAGTTCGGCACGACGACCGGGCGGCCGCGCCGGGTGGGGTGGCTGGACCTGGTCGCGGTGCGGTACGCGGCGATGGTGTCCGGCGCCACGGAGATCAGCCTGACGCTGCTCGACGTGCTGGCGGGGTTCGACGAGTTGAAGGTGTGCGTGGCCTACGACACGCCCGCTGGCCGGACGGAGCGGTTCCTGCCCGACGGGTTCGATCTGGCCGAGGTGAGCCCGATCTACGAGACGCTCGAAGGGTTCGGTGACGAGATCGGCGAGGTGCGGTCGTTCGATGACCTGCCCGCGGCGGCGCGGCGGTACGTCGAGACCGTCGAGTCGTTCGTCGGGGTGCGGGTGCGGACCATCGGCGTCGGGCCGGACCGGGTCCAGACGATCGAGCGCGGGGCGGCGGCGAGCGTCGGGGGGCGCGCGTGAGCGGCTCGGGCGTGGCCCGGGGGCTGACGAGCGACGACGCCGCGGCGCTTGCCCGCATCCGGGCCAGGTTCCCGGGCGCCGACCCGTGCGGGCTGCTGCCGGACGTGCCGGCGTCGCGCATCCCGCGCCACGTCGCGGTGATCATGGACGGCAACGGGCGATGGGCCGAGGACCGGGGGTTCCCCCGGGTCTTCGGGCACCGGGCCGGCGCGGGCGCCGTGCGGGCGGCGATCACGGCCTGCGCGCGCATCGGCGTGGAGGTCCTGACGCTCTACTCGTTCAGCACGGAGAACTGGCGGCGTCCCGGCGACGAGATCGAGGCGCTCATGCGCCTGTGCGTGGCGTACTGCGAGGGCGAGAGGGACGAGTTGCTGCGCCACAACGTGCGGGTGCGGGTGATCGGGCGGCGGGAGGGCCTCGCCCCCGACGTGCTGGCGGCGCTGGACGCCCTGACCGGGGCGACCGCCGCGTGCACCGGGCTGACGCTGTGCCTTGCGATCAACTACGGCTCGCGGGACGAGATCGTCGACGCGGTGCGGGCGATCGCGGCTCGGGCCGCGGCGGGCGAGGTGGACCCGGACGCGATCGATGAGGCGATGGTCAGCGCGCACCTGACGACCGCCGGGCTTCCGGACCCCGACCTGCTGGTGCGGACGGGGGGCGAGATGCGTCTGAGCAACTACCTGCTCTGGCAACTCAGTTACGCCGAGTTGTACGTGACCGACGAGCACTGGCCGGATTTCGACGAGGCGAGCCTGCACCGGGCGGTGCGGGCGTTCGCGGCGCGCAAGCGTCGGTTCGGCGGGCTCGATTCCGGGTCGTGAGAGCCGACTATCGTCCGCGGATGCTCAAGCAGCGACTCACGCTCGGGACCGCGATCATCGTGCTGCTCGCCCTGCTGGCGGCGCTGGACCAGTGGCTGGAGGGGCGGCCGGCGGGGTGGTGGCCCGGTCGGGACACGGTCCCGCCCGGCGTGCTGACGGCGCCCCTGGTGATGCTGCTCGGCGCGACGGGGGCGCGGGAGGTGGCGCGCATCCTGCGGGCCAAGGGCGTGGCGGTCCAGACCGCGCCGGCGGTGCTGGCGGCGCTGCTCGGGACGGCGGTGATGTCGTTCGGGGCACAGGGCATGGACGGCGTGGCCGGCCTGGGCCTGGGCGCGGGGGCGGCGGTGCTGACCTGGTCGCTCGGGCTGGTGTACGCCGTGCGCCGCCGCACGACGGACGGCGCGGTGGCGGTGGCGGGGGGCGTGCTGCTGGTGCACGTGTACATGGGCCTGATGCCGGGCTTCCTGGTGCTGATCCGGCGCGAGCACCCCATCTGGGTGCTGATCTGGGTGCTGGCGTGCGTGAAGTCGTGCGACATCGGGGCGTACTTCACCGGGACGACCATCGGGCGTCACAAACTCATCCCGTGGCTGAGCCCGGGCAAGACCTGGGAGGGCCTGGCGGGCGGACTCGTCACGGCCGGGGCGGCCGGCGGGCTGGGGGCGTGGTGGCTGGGCACGGCGGGGATCGCGGCGCCCGGGCCGTGGGTCGGGGCGGCGATGGGCGTTCTGTTCGGCGGGTTCGGGCAGGTGGGGGACCTGTCGGCGAGCCTGCTCAAGCGGGACGCGGGGGTGAAGGACTCGGGCCGGTCGATGCCGGGGTTCGGGGGCGTGCTGGATCTGATCGACTCGCCGGTGCTCGTTGCGCCCCTGGCGTTCTGGTTGCTGCACGCTTTGGGGCGTTGAACCCCGTGCGCCGGCGCGGGGCGCGGCGTATGATGCGATGCATGCCGGTCGTTTCGATCGGCGGGAGGGCCGGATGACGGTGACCAAGAAGCTGCTCGCGCTGTTCCGTGTTGACAAAGAGATCCGTGGCCTGAGCACCAGGCTGGACGCCGCGGAGCGGTTCCTCGGATCGCAGACCCGGCAGTTGGCCGAGATCGCCACGCAGGTCTCGTCGCTGGAAGCCCAGCTCCGCCAACTCCAGGCGGCCGCGAGCAACGCGGAGGGCGAGAGCAAGCGGCTGGAGGCGAAGATCAACGAACTTCGCGAGAAGATGAACGCCGCCCAGACGAACAAGGAATACAAGGCGCTGCTCAGCGAGGTCAACAACCTCAAAGAGCAGCGTTCTTCGTTTGACGACGAAGCGCTCGGGCACATGGAGAAGATCGAGCAGATCCGGGCGAGGCTCGACGAGTTGGGCGCCGCCAGGGTCGAGCGTGAGAAGGTCCGCGGGGTCGCGGAAACCCAGCGCCAGGAGCGGGCCGACGAGATCGCCGGCAAACTCGCCGAACTGCGTGCCCGGCGCGACGAACTCGCCGGCGAGGTCCCCGGCGACGCGCTGCGCGTCTACGAGGAACTGGTCCGCCAGCGCGGCGACGACGCCATGGCCCCCTTGGAGATCGTCGACCGCAAGCGCCACGAGTACGTGTGTGGCTCGTCGATGATGTCGGTGCCGGTCGAGGTCGCGGCGTCGCTGGTGCAGGGCAAACTGACGCTCTCGCCCAACGACGGGTGCATCCTGTACCTGACCGAGCAGGCCGAGGAGGCGCTCGTCTCGTCCTTCGCCCGCAAGTGAGGCGGGATCAGGCGAACATGGTCGGCTGGTCGGCCTCGGGCGGCCTGGGCAGGCCCGTGCGTTCGTAGGCTTGGGCGGTGAGCGTCCGGCCACGCCGGGTGCGGGCCAGGAACCCGATCTGGAGCAGGTAGGGCTCGACCACGTCTTCGAGCGTGCCGGCGTCCTCGTTCATGGTGGCGGCGACGGCCTCGAGCCCCACGGGCCCGCCGGCGTAGACGCCGGCGATGGTCTTCATGTAGGCGCGGTCCAGGTTGTCCAGGCCGAGTTCGTCGACGCCTTCGAGTCGCAGGGCCTCGTCGACGATGCCGGACGAGAGCCGCCCGTGGGCCCGGACGTCGGCGAAGTCGCGGACGCGCCGCAGGAGGCGGTTGGCGATGCGGGGCGTGCCGCGCGAGCGGTTGGCGACGCGGGCGAGGGCGCCCGGCTCGACGTCGGTCACCCCCAGCATGGCGCAGGAGCGTTCGAGGATGCGGACGAGGTCGGCGCGGTCGTAGTACTGCAGGTGGTGCGTGATGCCGAACCGGGACCGCAGGGGTGAACTGAGCAGGCCGGCGCGGGTGGTCGCTCCGATGAGGGTGAAGGGGGCGCACTTGATCTGGACGGTGCGGGCGTTCAGGCCGGTGTCCAGGCACACGTCGATGCGGAAGTCCTCCATCGCTGGATAGATGAACTCCTCGACGGCGACCGGGAGGCGGTGGATCTCGTCGATGAAGAGGACGTCGCCGGGCTGGAGGCGGGTCAGGACGGCCACCAGGTCGGTGCCGCGGGCGAGGGCGGGTCCGGAGGTGGTGTGGACGCGGGTGCCCAGTTCGGCCCCGATGACGTGGGCGATGGTGGTCTTGCCCAGGCCAGGGGGGCCGTGGAGCAGGAGGTGCTCGAGGTGCTCGCGCTGCCCGTCGGTGCGGGCCTTCGAGCGGGTGTGCACGGCCTCGACGGCGATCAGGATGCGCTCGACCAGTTCGGCCTGCCCGACGTACTCCTCAAGCGTGCGCGGGCGCAGCGCCCAGTTGGCGGTCTCCTCCTCGGGCGACTGGGTGGGCGAGATCAGGCGTTCGGTTGCCATGTGCGGACAGTGTATCGGTTGGGGATCTGTCCGGAGGCCACGCGGGGCGAGTTTGCGTCATTCCCCCCCGGCGGGAGCGCCGCGACGCCCGCGCCGCGGCTCGGGGGCGGCGGCCCGGGGCAGCAGGGCGGGCGCGTCGGCGAGGTTGTAGGCGGTGATGGCCGAGTTGGCGGCCGACTGGACGAGGTACTCCTCGATCGCCTGATCGAGCCGGTCCTTCTGGGTGTGCCAGCCCCACGAGTAGTTGGCCCGGCCGGTCTCGTCCCAGAAGAACCCGGGGATGCCGATGGCGTTGAAGGCGGCGTGGTCGGACCCGCCGTGGGTCTCGATGCGCTCGCCGGTGGGGCGGATGTTGACGACGAGGTCCTCGCCGTCGGTCTCGGAGTGGAACTGGCCGTTGGTCCAACTGGTCGCGGCGGCGAGGAACTCGACCATGTCGTCGGCGGCGGGCAGTCCGCCCTGGTAGTTCGTGCCGCCGTCGTCAACGAAGACCGCGGAGATCTTCGCGCGTTCCTGCTCGCTGAGGGACCGGACGTAGGCGCGGGCGCCCAGCAGGCCCTGCTCCTCGCCGGACCAGAGGGCGAAGCGGATGGTGCGCTTGGGCCGGGCGCCGGCCGCCATCAGCAGGCGGGCGGTCTCCATGGTCACGGCGGTGCCGGTGCCGTTGTCGATGGTGCCCTGCGAGCCCGGGCCGTCCCAGGAGTCCTGGTGGGCGGAGATGATGACGACCTCGTCGGGGAACTCGCTGCCCGGGATCTCGGCGATCACGTTGTAGACGGGGACCGGCCCTTGCACGAGCGTGTGGGGCAGGTCGAACTCGATCGCGACCGGCACGCCCGCGGCGAGGCGGGCGGCGATGAAGTCGTGGTCGGACTCGCGGACGTTGACCTCGAGGTCGACCGGGTAGTCGTCGATGACGCGTTCGCGCCAGCCGTTGGGGCTGGTGGTCCAGACGCGCTCGTCCTTGGAACTGGAGACGAAGCCGGCGGGGTTCTCGGCGAGCACGCGGGCGAGGACGGGGTCCTCGAAGTCCGGCCGGCCGGTGCCGTCGGGATCCGCGGCGCGGGTCATTTCGATGGCGTAGACGTTGCCGCTGGCGGCGGTGGAGGTGCCCGTGGCCCGGTCGTCCTCGAAGTTCAGTTCGATCTCGGAGACGCCCATGGCGTGGCTGAAGCGGAAGCGGAGGTTGGGCCCCTCCATGCGGGCGTCCTGGATCGGCCCGGTGTGGAAGTTGGGGATCGACATGACGCCCTGGGGCGACTCGCCGGTGGTGTTCAGCGTCAGTTCGACGGGCACGGCGGAGCCGCTGTAGTCCATCTGGCCCGACCAGGACTCGCCCGCGGCCTGCGCGTCGGCCGCGTCGTCGCCTTCGGCGGGCACGCCGAGCAGTTGGTCGCGCAGGCGGTCGCGGAGTTCGTGGTGCTCGCGCATGAGGAAGCCGACGGAGCGGATGCCGCGCCGGCCGGAGTAGTCCGGCTGGAGCAGGACCCACGCGCCGTTGTACGAGCCGGCGTTGGCCTCGTACTCCTCGACGGTCCGCGGCATGGTGACGGCGGGTCCCCGGACGGGGCCGTCGGTGCCGCGGGTCCAGGAGAGCGTGGTGAACTCGAGGTCGCGGAGTTTGGCGTCGGCGTCGTCTGCGAGGTAGACGGCGCCGGTGCTGGGGCCGCGGTCGAAGCGGGTCTCGATGGTCCCCCATTGCTGCAGTTGGACGTTGGAGAGGCCCCACGATTCGAACATGGACTTGGACCAGCGCTGGGCGGCTTCGGAGGCCGCTGAGCCGGTCAGGCGGGGGCCGTGGGTCTCGCACATCTCGGTGAGCATGGCCATGACCTGCGAGTTGGTCCTGCTCTCGTCGAGGATGGCCCGGATGACCGCGGGGTCGCCCATCTCGACGTCGGGGGCGGGGACGCGCTCGCCGTTGATGACGGCGAAACGGGTCGCCGCGGCGCCACGCTGGGCGTGCTGGGTCGAGCCGCACGCGCTCAGGAGGACGGCGGCTGTTGCAACGAGACCGGTCGAACGGATGCGACCCATGTGTGGACCTCCGGCTGTGGCCGAGCGGGTGAGAGGTGTCCGACCGGAGCGCGGCCGGGCAGGCTGAACCGGCGTGAGACGGGCCGGTTGCGGGCGGAGTGTACCACGGGGTGTCGGACGCGTGGGGAGCGCGTGCTCACTCCAGCGGCAGGTTCTTGCGCTGCCACAGGTTGACGAGCCGGTCGAGTTCGATCGGCTCCCAGATGCGGCCGTTGTGCAGTTCGGAACGCAGGAGTTCGCCCCGGGCGTTGAACACGTGGCTGACCGCGGGGCTGTTGTCGTCGGGGCGCGACCGGACGATCCACAGGCCGGGCTTGTCGGCGGGCTGCTCGACCCGGTCCCATCGCAGCGAGACGGTGTTGGTCGCCGTGTTGAAGGCGTAGCCGGCGAACTCGCCCGGCTTGGCGTTGCGCGCGAGCAGCGGCGCGAGCAGGTGCGTGATGGCCTGCGAGACGTACCCCTCGCCCTGGAGCACGGGGCGGGTGACGGTGGGGGGCATCTTGCTCTGCTCGAGTTGGACGGTCATGCTGGCGCCCGAGCGGGCGCCGGTGATGCTCGACTCGCTGGTGGTCGTGCCCTGGCGGAGGGCCATCTTGACGGTCCAGGACTCCTCGCGGAAGTCCTCCGAGACGAAGTAGACGGCCCGGGTGTCCACGCGGAGTTGGGGCTCGATCGCCATGGCGTCGAGTTGCACGATCAGGCCGGGCAGCCGGTCGGAGGGTCGCCACGAGCGCTCGGGCTTGCCGGACACCTCGCCCCGCACGCCCGTGCGGACCCGGAGGCGCCGGTAGCCGTGCTCGGTGGCGTCCATGTCGTCGCCGGAGCGGGCCGGTGTGTAGAGGCGCTCCCATCGTTCGGCGTGGCGCTCGGCGAGTTGGCGCAGGTCGTCGGGGGTGAGGGGCGCGAGCACGGCGCGGAGGTTGTTGACGGCCTCGGCGCGTCGGGCGGCCAGGGCGTCACGGTCGGAGATCTCCATCGTGCCGACCACGGTCTCGTAGACGCGCCGGGACTGCTCGAAGCGGCGGGACTCGGTCATCAGGTCGAAGACCACGAACCGGCCCGGCTCGGTGCGGAACACGCTGACCCCCCGGACCATCTCGGGCGACTCGTCCGTGCCGGGGAAGCGCATGTAGAACCGCTCGCCCGACAGGCCGGACAGCCGGACCACCGTGCGGTCGATCAGCCCGGCCCGGGAGTGGAACTCGCCGGTCCGGCCGTCCTGGACGCCGCGGGAGCGTTTGAGTTGCTCGACCATCGAGTCGACGACCTCGGCCACGGTCAGTTCGGTGTTCGTGGAGCGCTGCCCCTTGATGACGAGCACGCCGAGGTCGTCGGGCAACTCGACGCCCATGGTCGCGTTGGCGCCGAAACTGGTGGTCTCGGCGGTGGCGCCTTCCGGGAGGAAGCAGGACAGGTCGAGCGAGTCGATGCGGGTGGGGGCGGACTGCAGCCGCACGCCGGCCGGCTCGGCCCGGGCGGGAGCGGCCTTGTCGGGCTGGCGG
This sequence comes from uncultured Phycisphaeraceae bacterium, assembly GCA_964522095.1. Lineage (GTDB taxonomy): Bacteria > Planctomycetota > Phycisphaerae > Phycisphaerales > UBA1924 > UBA6054. The sequence continues at coordinate 9,620 of CAZFSO010000042.1, forward strand.
GCGGCGGCGGCCGCCGGGAAGATCGCGAGCGCGAAGGCGACGGGGAGCAGGGAAAGGGGGCGGGTGGGGCGGTGCATGCTTGGGTTCCTGGGTCGCTGTGGTCGCCTCGGGAGGCTCGGGAGTGCGTGTTCTTAGGATTCGGCGCGTCGGGGGGTTGGGGTGGAGGATTCCGGGCGATTCGCGGGCGATGTCCAAAAACAGGCGGCGGCCGGCCGGGGCGGATTGACTCACGGGGACGGGGGTCTACGCTTCTTGGCTCCACCGGGGTCGCCAGACTTCGGGGGGTGCTGATTCGCCGCGTCGTGCGGCGTTCCCTGAGGTAGAAAGCCGGCGGCCTGGTCCGTGGGGACGGACGGGGTGGTCGGCCCGACTCGCGGCTGGGCCGCATGAGGACGGACTTCGATGAACGGCGGCAGGATTCGCATTCGGATGGAGGCCTACGACCACATCGCGCTCGACGCTTCGGCGCGGGAGATCGTGGACCACGCCAAGCGCACCAACGCCAAGGTGAAGGGTCCGGTTCCGCTGCCGACCCGCATCGAGCGATACACCGTGCTGCGCGGGCCGTTCGTCGACAAGAAATCGCGTGAGCAGTTCGAGATCCGCACGCACAAGCGGATCATCGACATCCACGAGCCCAACGCCCGGACCGTCGAGGCCCTCAACCGGCTGGTCGTCCCCGCGGGCGTGTTCGTGAAGATCAAGGCCTGATATTCGAGCCCCCGCCGCCGACGCGACGGGGGCTTTTTACGCAAATCTTCCTCTGCCGTTCGCTCCAGGGCGATCGGGCACGAAGCGGAGCCCGGCCGATCCGGGGCTGAAAGGTTCTCGACATGACCCTGCCCTCCGCCAGCGCCCACCTGCTGGGCCAGAAAATCGGGATGACCCGCGTCTTCGACGAGTCCGGCGCGTCGGTCCCCGTGACGGTCATCCAGGTCACGCCCAACGTCGTCACGCAGATCCGCACCCCCGAGGTGGACGGCTACGCCGGCGTGCAGATCGGCGGCGGGGACATCAAGGCCCGCAACTCGACCATGCCCCTGATCGGGCACGACGCCAAGGCCGGCTCGGCCCCCCTGCGGCACCACAAGGAGTTCCGCGTCTCGGAGGAGGCCCTGGCCGGCTTCGAACTCGGGCAGCGGATCACGCTGGCGGACCTGGACGGCGTCAGGTTTGTCGACGTCATCGGCACCAGCAAGGGCAAGGGCTTCCAGGGCACCATGAAGCGGCACAACTTCAAGGGCCAGCAGGCCAGCCACGGCGTCGAGCGCAAGCACCGCTCGCCCGGCTCGATCGGCGGCCACGCCACCAACCGCGGCCACTCCGGCAAGCTCAAGAAGGGCAAGCGGATGGCCGGCCAGATGGGCAACGAGCGCGTGACCGTCCGCAGCCTGGACGTGGTGCGGATCGACAGCGAGAACAACCTTCTGCTGGTCAAGGGGCCGGTCCCCGGGCACAACAAGGGTTGGGTTGAGGTGCGGCCGTCCGTCCGGCTGTACAAGAGCAAGGCCAAGCAGGCCTGATCCCGGCGAAGTTCGGGATTTGGTGAGCGGCCTGGATTGATTTCCGTCAGGGACGAGTCAATGATCTCGACCCTGCACGGCCCGGAAGGTCTGGTTTCAAGAAACCACCGGGCGGCGACAAGTGAAGCGTGGTCCGCTCCGACCTGGGCGGGCCGCATGCCGAGTCGACCCCGCGTTGTCGGCGCTCCCGTTCGGGGGTGCGAAAGCGACAGCCGAGAACCGGGTGAGGCAGAGCGACTCCGCCGGGCACGGTGCCCGGGGAGATCGGTAAGGCGTCGGGCGAGGTAAAGACTCATGGAAGTCCCCGTCTACGACATCCAGGGCAATCAGGCCGGCACCATGTCGGTCGACGAGGTTGCGCTGGGTGAGACCGTGAATGCGGATCTGCTCAAGCAGGCGTTCGTGATGTACCACGCGAACCTGCGTCAGGGCTCGGCCCGGACCCGGAGCCGCTCTGAGATCGCGTTCACCCGCAAGAAGATGTACAAGCAGAAAGGCACCGGCAACGCCCGTCACGGCGACAAGAAGGTGCCCAGCATGCGCAAGGGCGGTCACTGGAAGGCGAAGAAGCGCGTCCGGGAAGACTACCACAAGGACATGCCCAAGAAGATGCGCCGCAAGGCGAACCGCAACGCGTTCCTGGCCAAGCTGCTTGACCAGGAGGTGCGGGTCGTCAACGGGCTGAACTTCGACGAGCCGCGGACCCGCGCCTTCAGCGACATGCTGGCGGCCCTGGGCGTGACGCAGTCGGCCCTGGTGGCGCTGTCCGGCGACCCCGAGAAGAGCCGCAACGCCCGCCTGAGCGCCCGCAACATCGACAGCGTCGAGCTGTGCCGCGCGGACCAGTTGACGGCGTTCAACATGCTCAACAACCGCTACCTGGTGATCGACCGTGCCGATCTGGAGGCGTGGCTGAGCGGCCCGACCTCGCAGACCGGCAAGGAGGCCAAGGTCGCTCCGATGGGCCGCGTTGCCGAGGAGGCGAAGTGAAGCACGAACCGCACTACATCCTCCGGCGGCCGCTGCTGACGGAGAAGAGCACCCGCGCGATGGAGGACGCGAACGTGTACGCGTTCGAGGTCGACCGCCGCGCGTCGAAGACGGACATCAAGGACGCCGTGGAGCAGCTCTTCGGCGTCAAGGTCGTGAAGGTCAACACCCAGACCCGCAAGGGCGGGTCGCGTCGCTACCGCTACGGCACGATCGAGGCCGGCGCGTGGAAGCGTGCGACCGTCCGAGTGGCCGAGGGCCAGTCGATCGAACTGTTCTGAGAACGTCCGGAAGGAAGGAACGCCAGACATGGGCATCCGCGTCTACAAGCCGACCAGCGCCGGGCGTCGCAACGCTTCCGTGCTCACGCACGAGGAGCTGACGAAGAAGACCCCCGAGAAGTCGCTGCTCGCTCCGCTCAACAAGAAGGGCGGACGCAACTCGCACGGCAAGATCACCGTCCGCGGCCGTGGCGGCGGCGTCAAGCGCAAGTACCGCATGATCGATTTCAAGCGGCGCGACCGCGACGGGATCGAGGGCAAGGTCGTCGGGATCGAGTACGACCCCAACCGCACCTGCCACATCGCGCTGATCGAGTACGCCGACGGCGTCAAGCGCTACATCATCGCCCCCAAGGGCCTGACCGACGGCGACACGGTCCTGAGTTCGTCCGACGCGGCGATCGAGCCGAGCGTGGGCAACTCCATGCCGCTGCGGTTCATCCCCTCGGGCATGGACGTGCACGCGATCGAACTCCAGCCCGGCGCCGGCGCCAAGATGTGCCGCTCGGCGGGCATGTCCGCCCGGCTGACGAACAAGGAAGGCAACTTCGCCACCCTGGTCATGCCGTCCGGCGAGACGCGGCGGGTGCTGATCGACTGCCGCGCGACGGTGGGCATGGTCGGCAACTCCGACCACCAGAACCGCCGCATCGGCAAGGCCGGCCTGAGCCGCAAGATGGGACGCCGGCCCAAGACCCGCGGCGTGGCGATGTCCCACCACGCCCACCCCCTGGGCGGCGGCGAGGGACGCTCCAAGGGCGGTCGTCCGCCGGTGAGCAAGTCGGCCACGCTGGCCAAGGGCGGCGGGACCCGCAACCGCAAGAAGGCGTCCTCGGAGCTGATCATCCGGCGTCGCAAGAGCAAGCGCTACGGGCAGCTGAAGTAAACGGAAGGAAGCGAACCGATGTCACGCAGCCTGAAGAAGGGCCCGCACGTTGATGAGAAACTCTACCGCAAGGTGGAGCGTCAGAACGAGGACGGCGAGCGCACGCCGATCAAGACCTGGGCCCGCAAGAGCATGATCGTCCCCGAGTTCGTCGGGCACACCTTCAAGGTGCACAACGGGCGCGTCTTCCTGGACGTGTTCGTGACCGAGGACATGGTCGGGCACAAACTCGGGGAGTTCGCCAACTCGCGGACCTTCCGCGGGCACACGAACAAGAAGGAAGGCATCAAGACCGGGAAGTGATCCCCGGGCTTTGAAAGGGCATAGCCGTGCGACTGCGAGCCGAAGAACTGAAGAGGCGTGCCGAGGAGGCCGGCGTGAGCGCAGAGCAGCTCGCCGAGGCTGTCTCGCGCGACGGTCTGTCCGGGAAGGCCGCCGAGTCGGCGGTCAGGAACTGGATGGCCGGTCGCGACCACCCGCGCTGCCGCCGCGTGGACGTCGAGAACATGGCCACGGCGGTGGGGGCGATGCCCAAGGACATCTGCAAGTTCACCAGCATGGTCCGTGGCCACCGCGGTTCGCCCAAGAAGGCCAAGCTCGTCGCGGACCTGATCCGCGGCAAGAACGCCATCGACGCGGACAACATGCTCCGCTTCTCCACCAAGAGGGCCGCGGTCAACTTCCGCAAGGCCCTCCAGGCCGCGATGGCCGACGCCGACCTGCTCGGCGCCGACCAGGGCACGCTGGTGGTCAGCGAGGCGCGGGTCGACAACGGCATGCACATCAAGCGTTTCAAGGCCAAGGACCGCGGCCGGGCGCACCAGATCCTCAAGCGCACCAGCCACATCACTCTCTCGGTCCAGGAGCGGAACTGATATGGGACAGAAGACGCATCCGTTCGGGTTCCGCCTCGGCGTGACCGAAGCCCACCGCTCGCGGTGGTACGCCCCCAAGGCCCTCTACGGCGAGCTGCTGGTCGAGGACGAGCAGATCCGCCGTCACCTCGACAAGCGCCTCAACCGCACCCCGCCGAACGCGGCCGTCTCGGACGTGCACATCGAGCGGACCCGCGAGGAGCTGAAGATCATCGTCCGCACGGCCCGCCCGGGCCTGGTCATCGGCCCCAAGGGCGCCGAGGTCGAGCGGATGACCGAGGAACTGCAGTACATGACCGGGCGCAAGGTCTCGATCTCGATCATCGAGATCCGCGAGCCGGACCTGGAGGCCCAGCTCGTCGCCGAGAGCGTCGCCGAGCAGCTCAAGAAGCGGATGGGCTTCCGCCGCGTGGTCAAGATGCGTGCAGAGGGCGTGATGCAGGCGGGCGCCCAGGGCGTGAAGATCCAGATCTCCGGCCGCCTGGGCGGCGCAGAGATGAGCCGCACGCTGGACGTGCGTCTGGGCTCGCTGCCCCTGAGCACGCTGCAGGCGAACGTGAACTACGGGTTCGCGGAGGCGTTCACGACCTACGGCGCCATCGGCGTCAAGGTGTGGATCTACAAGGGCGAGTACGCCGCGAACGAGCAGGAAGAGAACCAGTCCAACGCGGCGGGCGCCCGGGCCCGCGCCCGCGGTCGGCGCTGAGAACGGAAGGGGTTTGACCGATGCCTCCCTATAAGATTCCCAAGCGAGTCAAGCACCGCAAGGAGTTCCGGCGCGTCCGTGACCGGAAGGCGACCAAGGGCAACTACGTCGCCTTCGGCGACTACGGGCTCCAGGCGCTGGAGGGGTGCTGGCTGAAGAGCAACTGCATCGAGGCCGGGCGTATCGCCTGCCAGCACTACCTCAAGCGTGAGGGCAAGCTGTTCATCCGGGTCTTCCCGGACAAGCCGGTCTCGAAGAAGCCCCTTGAGACCCGCATGGGCAAGGGCAAGGCGGACGTGGACTACTGGGCGGCTCGTGTCCGCGCCGGCACGGTGCTCTTCGAGCTGGCCGGCGTGAGCGAGACGCGTGCGCGGGAGGCGTTCTTCCGCGTGGCGATGAAGATGCCGATCCGGTGCCGCATGATCGGCCGCCGGGTCGAGGCGTGAGGAGGTTCGGCATGAACGGCGCTGAGGTCAGGCAGATGAAGACCGAGGAGATCGCCGAGGAGCTGGGCCGCCTGCGGACCAGGCTCTTCACGCTCCGCAACAAGAGCGTGTCGGAGAAGATCGAGGACACGACGCAGTTCGCGAAGATCCGCCGGGACATCGCCCGGCTTCTGACCGAGCAGACCGCCCGGGCGAAGGCCTGAAGGGGAACCGGAAGATGAGCGAAACAGAAGTCAAGGGCGCTCAGATCGGCGTGGTCCAGACCGACGCGCGGGACAAGTCCCGCAAGGTCGTGATCGAGTACCGCGCCAAGCACCCCAAGTACGGCAAGTTCGTCAGCAAGCGGACCGTGCTGCACTGCCACGACGAGAACAACGAGTCGCACAACGGCGACGTCGTCGAGATCGTCCAGTGCCGCCCGATCAGCAAGACCAAGAGCTGGAAGATCAACCGGATCGTCGAGAAACGCGGCGGGTGACCGGCGCCGGGCCAACCCCCGGCACGGCGACAAACGGGCACAGCGAAGAAAGCAAGGCCACCATGCTCCAGCAAGAATCCAGGTGCGAAGTCGCGGACAACTCGGGCGCCAAGCTCGCGTACGTCATCCGCGTGTACGGCGGCTCGACCAGCTCGGGCTCGTTCACCCGCAAGACCGCGGGCGTCGGCGACCGCGTGCTCGTCAGCATCAAGAAGGCCCTGCCGGGCTCGGACGTCAAGGCCGGCGACAAGTCCAAGGCCGTCATCGTCCGCACCGCCAAGAGCACCCGGCGCAAGGACGGCTCGTACGTCAAGTTCGATTCCTCCGCCGTCGTGCTGATCAACGACGACGGCAACCCGAAGGGCACCCGCATCTTCGGCCCCGTCGCCCGCGAACTCCGCGAGCGGAACTACATGAAGATCGTCTCGCTCGCCCCGGAGGTGGTGTGATGCCAAAGCACGTTCGCAAGGGTGACATGGTCATCGTGACCTCGGGGGACGACAAGGGTCGCACCGGCGAGGTCCTCGAGGTCATCAACAAGACCGACCGCGTGCTGGTCAAGGGCGTCAACGTCCGCACCAAGCACGTCCGCCCCACCCAGATCAACCCCCAGGGCGGGATCATCACCAAGGAGATGCCCATCCACATCTCCAACGTCTCGCCCGTCGTCGACGGCCGGGCGACCCGCGTGCGTTTCGAGTCCAGGGAAGACGGCAGCAAGCACCGGGTCGCGGCCCGGGGCGGCAAGTCGCTGGGCGAGATCCGGGGACCGAGGAAGTAACACCCGCCGGCCCGCAAGGGCCAGGCACACCACCCCGCCCACACAGGCGGAGGGGACCGACCGATGGCCAAGAAACAGCAAGCAGACCAGGCGACGATCGACGCGGCGCGCCAGCCCAACCAGCCCCGCCTGCGCGCCCGCTACGACACCGAGGTGCGCCCCAAGATCGCCGAGCGATTCGGGGTGGCCAACCGCATGGCCCAGCCAGACCTCGAGAAGATCACCATCAACGTGAACATGGGCCGCCACCTGGACGGGACCAAGGTCCCCGCCAACGTGCGCGAGGCCGTGCTGCACACGCTGACCACGATCTCCGGCCAGAAGCCGATCATGATCGCCGCCAAGAAGTCCGTGTCGAACTTCAAGGTCCGCGCCGGCTACGAGACCTCGGCGATGGTCACCCTGCGGCGTGACCGGATGTGGCACTTCATGGACAGGCTCATCAACCTGACCACGCCCCGCATCAAGGACTTCCGCGGCCTGAACGACAAGGCCTTCGACCGCCAGGGCAACTACTCGATGGGCCTGACCGAGCAGGGCGTGTTCCCCGAGATCAACATGGCCGAGCAGTCGTTCACCCACGGCATGAACATCAACTTCTCGTTCAGCAACTCGACCCCCGAGATGAGCAAGTTCGTCCTCGACGAGCTGGGCATGCCCTTCCGCAAGCCCGTCGTCAAGAAGGCGAAGAAATAACGCCTTCCGAAGGAGCGAAAGATGGCGACCAAGGCCCAGGTGGCAAAGAGCAACCGAACCCCCAAGTACTCCTCGCGGACCGTCCGCCGGTGCCAGCTCACCGGACGCGCACGGGGCGTGTACCGCAAGTTCAGAGTTTCACGGATCATGCTGCGGAAACTCGCCCTCGAGGGCAAGATCCCCGGCATGCGCAAGGCGAGCTGGTAATCGGCACGGCCGGGGCCGACGCCCGCGGCAGCAGCAAGAACAAAGGCTACACCCATGTCCATGAGTGATCCCATCGCCGACATGCTCACCCGCATCCGCAACACCGTGCGGAACCGCGGGCGGAACGTGACCGTGCTCAACAGCAAGGTCTGCCGCGGCATCGCCGACGTGCTCCAGGCCGAAGGCTACATCGCCGGCTACGAGGTCGTCGACGACGGGCGCCAGGGGAAGATCCAGATCTCCCTCAAGTACGGCCCCCGCGGCGAGACCCTCATCCACGCCCTCGACCGCGCCTCCAAGCCCGGACGCCGCGTCTACCGCAAGGTCGACGAGATCCCCTCCCCCATGCAGGGCCTGGGCATCTCCATCGTCTCGACCTCCCGCGGCGTCCTCTCCGACCGCATGTGCCGCGACCAGAAGGTCGGCGGCGAGCTGCTCTGCACCGTCAGCTAACCACGAACGACTGACCGTCTGGAATCCCTGCCCCCCCGGCGGCAGACGACGAAGACAGACAAGGAAGACGACATGTCCCGAATCGGCCGCAAACCAGTTTCCGTGCCCAAGAACGTCAAGGTCTCCATCGCCGGACGCACCGTCACCGTCGAGGGGCCCAAGGGCACCCTCAAGATGGAGCACCGGCCCGAACTCGGCGTCGTCTGGGACGAGTCGGAGAAGTCGATCGCCGTCACCGTCGACGAGGACCGCATCGCCGACGACCGCCAGCTCCGCGCCTACTGGGGAACCACCCGCTCGCTGATCAACAACATGATTCTCGGCGTGACCAACGGCTACGAGAAGAAACTCGAGATCGTCGGCGTCGGCTGGAGCGGGACCATCCAGGGCAAGAACCTCTCGCTCAAGGTCGGCTACGCCAACCGCATCGAGGTGCCGATCCCCCAGGGCCTGAACGTCACGGTCGAGAAGCAGACCGTCACCATCAACGGCCCGGACAAGCAGCAGGTCGGCCACTTTGCCGCCAAGGTCCGCTCCAAGCGCAAGCCCGAGCCCTACAACGGCAAGGGCATCAAGTACTCCGACGAGGTCATCCAGCGCAAGCAGGGCAAGGCGTTCGGCAAGTAATCGCGGCGTGCCCCGCCCGCACGACGGGCCACGGGGCGATGGAGATCGCAACCATGAACAAGAACAAGCACAAAGCCCTCCGCCGCAGCCGGCGCCAGACCGGGATCCGCAAGCGGGTCGCCGGCACGCCCGAGCGGCCGCGCATGAGCGTGTACCGCTCGCTCAACCACATGTACGTCCAGATCGTCGACGACCTGGCCGGCGTCACACTTGCCAGCGCCTCGACGCGCGACAAGGCCGTCGCGGTCTCCGGCGGCACCGGCAACGCCTCG
>CAZFSO010000043.1:0-18606 GCA_964522095.1 uncultured Phycisphaeraceae bacterium
TGGGCGACACGCCGATGGACTGGTCCGTGCACACGCCGACGGACTGCGTGTCCGTGCCGCTGGCGCTGCCGTCGTGCGTGTTCATGCGACTGCCCGTCACCGACGCCGACAGCCGGGCCGCGGACGAACTGCTCGCCCGCGCCGGCCTGGAGCCCGGGCGTCCCTTCGCCATCCTCAACCCCGGCGGCAACAACCCCGCCAAGCGCTGGCCCGCAGACCGCTTCGCCGCGCTGGCCGCCCACCTGGTCACCCGCCACGGCCTGGCGGTCCTCGTCAACGGCTCCCCGGCCGAGGCCGGCCTGTGCGACGCGATCGTCGGCATGACCCACCCCCAAGAAGCCCCGAACGCGAGTGAGGGGATGGTCTTCTCCCTTCCGAAACTCGGCATCACCCTCGGCGCCCTCAAGGCGCTCTGTCGCGGCGCGCGCGTGATGGTCACGAACGACACCGGCCCGCGCCACGTCGCCGCGGCCTTCGGCACGCCCCTGGTCACCCTGTTCGGCCCGACCGACCCGCGATGGACCACCATCCCGACCCGGCCCCACCCGGACGGCTCGCCGAGCGAGGCGGTCCTCGTCGCCGACCCGACGCTCCCGGCTGCGGAGTCGGCCAACGACCACCCCGAGCGCTGCCGCGTGGACCGGATCGCTCTCGAAACGGTCGTCGCCGCGGCCGACGCGCAACTCGTCCTGTCCGGTCTGTGACGCCGCCGCAAGGTCCGAAGAACGGGTATCGCCGCGCCCGCGTCGGGAAAAACACCCGGCGATCGGCGGGCCCGCTGTGCAAGCCCGCCGGGCTGTGGTATGAGAGTGCATGGACCCCGCGGCCAAGGACATCGCGACCCGCGCCGGACGCCTCAGCGGGCCCGAGCGCACGCGCTTCGTGGAAGCCGCGTGCGCGGGTGATCCGAGCCTGCGCCAGACCGTCGAGCGCCTGCTGCGCCTGCAGGACGCGGCCACGCTCGACGCGGCGCCGTCCGGGACGGGCGACGGGCCGGCGCCGTTCCGGTTCGAGGCGTTCCGGGCCGCCCGGGGCGCGGGCACGCCGGACCGCGTCGGGTCCTACCGCGTCCTGGGCGAACTCGGCGCGGGCGCGATGGGCGTGGTCTACCTGGCCGAGCAGCGCCAGCCGCGCCGGCGGGTGGCCCTGAAGGTCATCCGCCCGGAGGCCATGACGCCCGAACGCGAGCGCCGCTTCGACCTGGAGACCGAGGCCCTCGCCCGCCTGCGCCACCCGGGCATCGCGACCATTTACGAGGCCGGGCGGGCCGACCTGCACGGGCGCCCGCACCCGTTCTTCGCGATGGAACTCGTCCAGGGGCGTTTGCTCGACGACCATGCGCGCGCGCTCCGGCCCGCCGAGCGGGTGCGCCTGCTCGCGTCGGTGTGCGACGCGGTCGAGCACGCCCACGCAAGGGGCATCCTGCACCGCGACCTCAAGCCCGCCAACATGATCGTCGACGAGGACGGGCGCGCCCGCGTGCTGGATTTCGGCGTGGCGCGCGCGATCGAGCGCGGCCCGGGCGCGGAGCCCGGCGCGCGGGCGGGCGAACTCGTCGGCACCGTCCCCTACATGTCGCCCGAGCAACTGGCGGCCGACCCCGACGTGGACGTGCGCACCGACGTGTACGCCCTGGGCGTGATCCTCTGCGAACTGCTCACGGGCCAGCGTCCGCACGACGTCGGCGGCATGACGGTCGACGAGGCGCTCGGCGTCGTGGCCAGCCCGCCGGTGCTCGACGCCCGGGCTCTGGGCGAGGAGGCGGCCGCGATCGTCGCCAAGGCCGTCCACCCGGACCGCGACCGGCGCTACCACGGCGTGGGCGAACTCGCGGCCGACCTGCGGCGGCTCCTGGCGTGCGAGCCGGTGCACGCCGTGCTCGAGGCGCAGGGCGTCGGGGCGGCCCGGGCCTACCGCGCCCGCAAACTCGTGCGGCGCAACCCGCTGGCGTCGGCCCTGGCGGCGGTCGCCGCGGCGCTGCTCGTGGTCGGCACGGCCGGGGTGGCGTGGCAGGCCGCCGCGGCCACGCGGGGCTGGAACCGCGCCCGGGCCGAGACCGCCCGCGCGGAGGCGGCGCTGGAGCGGGCCGAGTCCGAGCGCCGGCGCGTGCACGCCGTCAACGTGTTCATGACCAGCATGCTCACCTCGGCCGACCCGGCCTCGGCGCTTGGTGAGGAACTGACCGTGCGCGAGTTGCTCGACTCGACCGCGCGGTCGCTGTCGGACGACCTGCGCGACGAGCCGTCCATCGAGGCGACGGTCCGCATGGCCCTGGCCAACACCTACATCGCGCTGGCCGAGTACGAGTCCGCCGAGCGCCAGTCCCGGGCCATGCTGGAGACCTGCGCCCTGGCCTTCGGCGACGACCACCCCTTGACGGCCGACGCGAAGCGCACGCTCGCCCAGGTGTTCGTCGAGACCGACCGCTTCGCGGAGTCCGAGGCGCTCGTGCTCGACGCAATGCCCGCGATCGAGCGGGCCGGCGACCCCGTCGAGGCGGCCCGTGTGCTGGGCGAACTGGCCCGCGCCCGCTTCGGGCTCGGGCGCCACGACGAAGCGCTCGAACTGTGGACCCGCGCCCGCGAGCGGCTGACCGAACTCGTCGGCCCGGACGCCGAGCACACGCTGGTCACGGCCCACAACCTCTGCCACGCCCTCAAGCAGGCCGGGCGACTGGCGGAGGCCGAGGCGCTGGCGGCCGACCTGCTCGAACGCCGCCGTCGCGTGCTCGGCGAGGACAACCCCCAGACGCTGGCCGCCATCGAACTGCTCGCGGGCCTGATCGCGGGCCAGGGGCGCGAGCGCGAGGCGGTGGTCTACCAGCGCCGGGTGCTGGAAGGGCGCAGCCGCGTGCTCGGCGAGCGCCACATCGCCACGCTGCTGACCATGGGCAACCTCGGCGCGACGCTCATCCGCCTGGGCGAGTTGGAGGAGGCCGAGGCGCTGACCCGGCGGTCGCTGGCGGCTCACACGGAGAAGTTCGGACGCGAGAACGGGCGCACGCTGGTGCTGCTGGCCAACCTGGCCTATCTGCTCGAGGACCTGGGCAGCCGCGACGAGGCGGTGGAGATCTACCGGGAGATCATCGCCATCCGCATGGCCGCCCCCGCTGGGGGGTCGGACCCGGAGGTCTGGCCGTCCATGAACAACCTGGCGATGATCCTGACCGACCTGGGCCGGCTGGACGAGGCCGACGCGTTGTACGCCGACCTGCTCGGCCACTGCGCCCGGGTCGTGCCGCCGACGCACTACGCGCTGGCGCTGTTCCGCAACAACCACGCGGCGTGCCTGACGGCCATGGGCCGGATCGACGAGGCCCGCGCGGCGCTGGAGGCCTCGCACCCGGTGATCGAGGGCTTCTTCGGGCCGGACCACGAGCGGACCGGGCGCAGCCGCGAACGCCTCGCGCGGCTGGAGGAAGCCGAGCGCGCCCGTCAGGCCGGGTCGAACTGAACCGAGGCGACGGTGGCGTCGTCGTCGAGGGCGCGGGCGCCGGCGTGGCGCTGCAGCGCGTCGAACACGCCGGACACGTCGGTCTCGCAGTCGCGCGAGGCGCGCACCGCGGCGTGCAGGCGGTCCAGGCCGAACGGGGCGCCGTCCGGGCCGGCCTGGTCGGGGATGCCGTCGGTGTAGCACAGCAGCCGGTCGCCCGGGCCCAGGCGGCGCGTCACGGCGTCGAAGCGGGCGTCGGGGTCCACGCCCAGGGGACAGGAGCCGGGGCGTCCGGCGTGGTCGGGGTCCGCCTCGCGCCGGGCGAGCATCCAGTGGCCGTGCCCGGCGTCGACCAGGCGCACCGAGCCGTCCGGCCCGAGCCGGGCCGCCACCAGCGAGACGAACCGCCCCCCGGTGGGCCGGGTGGCGACGAAGCGGTTGGTCTGGACGACCGCGCCCTCGACGCTTGCGCCCGACGCGAGCGCGCTGGCCAGGTGGCTCTGGACGAGGGCGGCCAGCATCGCAGCGCCCACGCCGTGGCCGGAGGCGTCGCCGAACAGGGCCGTGACCGACCCGTCGGGGTGGGCGATGGCGTCGAACAGGTCGGCCGAGACGAACATGCCCGCGATGGTGCGCGAGGCGTGGCGGTAGGCCCCGCACCGCGCCAGGGGCGGGGGCGCGAGCATGGCCCGCAACTCGCGCGCCCGTTCGAGTTCGATGCGCAGGGCGGCCTGGCGTCGGCGCAGGTCGGCCTGGGCGTCGCGCGTCAGGGCGAAGGCGTACAGGCGCGCGACGTCGGCCAGGTACCCAGCCGCGTCGCGCACGGGCTCGCCCGAGCGGGCGTCGAGGTACCGGGGGGCTGGAAGCCCCCCGCTCCATGAAGACACGGGCGAATCGCCCGAGCGCGCGTCGAGGTACAGCATGGCCGCCACGCGCCCGTCGGGCGTCACCGGGGCGCACACCGCGGAGTGGATGGCCAGTTCGGCGATGGAGTGGGCGTCGTGGCCCGTCCCGCCGGCAGCCGCGTCCGGGCGCTCGGCGTGCACGGCCAGTTGCCCCGCGCGGGCCTGTTCGACCAGCGAGCGGAAGGGGGCGAAGGCGTCGGGGTCAATGGGTCGCACCGAGCCGTCCGGGGCGCGGGTCAGCCCGGCGAGCAGTTCGGGCGTCTGGTGGCCGGTGCCGGGCAGCAGGACGGCCGCGCGCCCGAAGCCGGTGCCGTCCATCGCGGCGCGCAGCACGGCCTCGGCCAGTTCCCCGGGGTCGGACGCCCGTTCCATCGCGTCCAGGCAGGCGCTCAGCGCGTCGAGCCGGCGGGTGGACAGGGGCGCCCGGGCCGCGGGCCCGTCGATGGTCAGCCCCACCGCCCGGGTCGCGGTGGATTCCTCGCCCACGCGGAACAGCCAAGGCCCGATGCCCACGCGGTCGCCGGGCTCCAGAGGCGCGGGCTCGCCGGGCGGCAGGCGTCGGGTGTTCAGGGTGGTGCCGGTGGTGGAGGCTTCGTCGGTCAGGAACCACACGCCGCCGCTGGGACGCAGGACGGCGTGCCGGCGCGAGACCGACGGGTCGGGCAGGCACAGGTCGGCCTGCACCGCCCTGCCGACGGCGGCTTCGCGCTCCAGCACGATGCGCCCCCCAACCAGCGGGTCGTCGGGGCCTTCGAGCCGGATGAGCGTGAGCGGCGTCACGGGCACAGACTACCGCCTTTGGTCTCGGCGGGCTGAGGCGGTGCAAGTGGGCGATAGACCCGAGAAACGCGCCCGTACGGTGGAAGTTGGCCGACGGGCCGCAAAAATGACTGACCGGTCAGTCACAGGAAGGCGGCGGATGGCGGAGGACTCGGCATCCAGGGCGGCGGAGCGGCGGGCGGGGATCCTGGCGGCGGCGATCCCGCTGTTCGCCAAGGGCGGGTTCGCGGGGGTCGAGGTCGACGCGATCGCCGCGGCCGCCGGGTGCGCCAAGGGGACGATCTACCGCTACTTCGAGAACAAGGAGAGCCTGTTCCGCGCCTGCGTGGACCGGGTGATGACCGGGCTGCTCGAACGGACCGAGGCGCCGGGCGAGTCGGACCTGGTCCGGCGGATCGAGTTCGGCGTGCGGGCGTACCTGGCGTACTTCGAGGACCACCCCGAGTTCATCGAGTTGCTGATCCAGGAGCGGGCGGGCTTCCGCGACCGGGAGCGCCCGTCGTTTTTCGAGTTCCAGGCCCGGCGGCACGCCGAGGCGGTGCCGGAGATCGGCGCGATGATGAAGGCGGGCCGGCTGCGCGCGATGGACCCCCAGCGGGTGCTCGACGTGCTGGGCAACGTGCTGTACGGCACGATCTTCACGAACCACTTCGCTGGGCGGACGACCAGCCTGGACGAGCAGGCCGGGACGATTCTTCGGGTGGTGCTGGTTGGCCTGCTGACGCCGGGCGAGGCCGCGGCGTGGCTGGAGCGGACTGAATCGGGCGCGGACGCGCCCGCGGAAGGCGGACGAGATGGCGGATGATCGCGGACCACGCGGGCGCAGGGCGAATCTGCGTCATGTTCTCAGCGGCCACCTGATGCGGGTGGTCGTGGTGCTGGTGCTGGTGGCGGGCCTGTTCGGGCTGGTGCTGTTCTGGCAGCAGCACGACGCCGAGCCGGGCCTGGTGGCGGCCCCGGCGCCGACGGCGGTGGAGGCGACGGTGCTGACCGTGACGCCGGAGACGGTGCCGGTCGAGCCGACGTACCTGGGCCAGACCGAGGCGTCGCAGACGGTGGAGATCCGGGCGCGGGTGGCCGGGTATCTGGAGTCGCAGGCGTTCGAGGAGGGCTCGCTGGTCGAGGCCGGGCAGTTGCTCTTCCAGATCGACCCGAGGGATTACGAGACGGAACTGGCGATCGCGCAGGCGTCGGTGGCCAGCGCCGAGGCGCGGGCCGAGCGGGCGCGCCGGCAGGTCGAGCGCTTCCGCGAACTCGAGGCCCAGCGGGTGGCGACCACCAGCGAAGTGGACGAGTGGGAGACCGAACTGCTGGTCACCACGGCCGAGGTGCGACTGGCCGAGGCGCGGGTGGCGCAGGCGGAACTGAACCTGGGCTATGCGCGGATCGAGTCGCCCATCACGGGGGTCATCGGCGAGGCCGAGCGCGACGTGGGCAGTTACGTCGGGCCGCAGGACGGCGGGCTGCTGGCGGTCGTCGAGCAGCAGGACCCCATGCAGGTGCGGTTCTCGGTCAGCGAGGCGGACATCCTGCGCTGGCAGTCGCAGACCGCCAGCGGCGTGATCGAGTCGCCGGGTGTCGAGGGCATGCGGGTGGAACTGACGCTCGCGGACGGCACGGTGCACCCGCACCTGGGCCGGGTCGAGTTCATGGGCGTGCGGGTCGACCCGACCACGGGCTCGACGATGGTGCAGGCGGTGGTGCCCAACCCGGACGGGAACCTTCGGTCGGGCCAGTTCGCCCACGCGCGGGTGATCGGCGCGCGCCGGCGGCACGCGCTGCTGGTGCCGCAGGCGGCGCTGGTGCAGAACCCGACCGGCTCGTACGTGTACGCCGTGAACGACGAGGGCCTGGCGGAACTGCGCGCGGTGATGATCGGCGACTGGGTCGGCGGCCGGGTGGTGGTCGAGTCGGGCCTGGAGGCGGGGGACCGCGTGGTGCTCGACCGGCTGCTGATGATGCGCCCGGGCGTCGAGGTGCGGGCGGTTGCGGAGGAGGGCGGGGGCGGCTCTGGCGGGAGCGGCCCGGGCGGGGACGCGGGTGAGACCGGCGGGCCCGACCCGGTCAGGCCGTCGGGCGCGGGCGTCGGTGCGGGTGTCGGCGGCGCCGACGGCGGGGAGGGCTGATGTTCGCCAAGTTCTTTATTGACCGTCCGGTGTTCGCGACGGTGCTGTCGATCCTGATCACGCTGGTGGGCGCGGTGTCGATCGCGGTGCTGCCGGTGGCGCAGTACCCCGAGATCGTGCCGCCGACGATCCAGATCCAGGCGACCTACCCGGGCGCGGACGCGGAGACGATGGCCGAGTCGGTGGTGGCGCCGATCGAGCAGCAGTTGAGCGGGATCGACAACCTGATCTATTTCAGTTCGACGAGCGCCAACAACGGCACGGCGACGATCACGGCGACGTTCGAGATCGGGACGGACCAGGACCTGGCGGCGGTGGAGGTGCAGAACCGGCTGTCCAGGGCCGAGCCGCGCCTGCCCGAGCAGGTGGTGCGCCAGGGCCTGCCGGTGGTCAAGGCGTCGACCAACATCCTGGGCGTGGTGTCGCTGCACTCGGCGGACCCCCGGTACGACGACGTGTTCCTGTCGAACTACGCGACGATCAACCTGCTGGACATGGTCCGCCGGATCGAGGGCGTCGGCGACGCGATGATCTTCGGCGGCAAGGACTACGCCATGCGGATCTGGCTGGACCCCGACCGCCTGGCCCTGCGCGGGCTGACGGTGTCGGAGGTGGCGGCGGCGATCCGCGAGCAGAACGCGGTGTTCCCCGCGGGCACCATCGGCCAGCGCCCCAGCGAGGGAACGGTGGAACTGACGGTGCCGGTGCTGACGCGCGGGCGTCTGAGCGAGGTGTCCGAGTACGAGAACATCGTGCTGGTGGCGCGTCCGGACGGCTCGATCGTGCGCCTCAAGGACGTGGCCCGGGTCGAGATGGGGCCTCAGAGTTACGACCAGTTCACGCGGGTCAACGGCCAGCCGACGACCTCGATGCTGATCTACCTGCAGGCGGGCGCGAACGCGCTGCAGACGATCGACGCGGTGGTGGCGGCGATGGACGACGCCTCGGAGAGTTTCCCGGCGGGCGTCAGTTACAGCATGCCGTACAACACGACCAAGTTCATCGACGCGTCGATCAGCGAGGTGGTGCACACCCTGATCGAGGCGGTGCTGCTGGTGCTGGTGGTGGTGTTCGTGTTCCTGCAGTCGTGGCGTGCGACGCTGATCCCGCTGCTGGCGGTGCCGGTGGCGATCGTGGGCACCTTCGCGGGCCTGTTGCTGATGGGCTTCTCGATCAACACGCTGACGATGTTCGGGCTGGTGCTGGCGATCGGCATCGTGGTGGATGACGCGATCGTGGTGGTGGAGAACGTCGAGCGCCTGATGCACGACGAGGGGCTGAGCCCCTACGACGCGACGGTCAAGGCGATGCGCCAGGTGACGGGGGCGCTGATCGCCATCGTGCTGGTGCTCTCGTCGGTGTTCGTGCCGGTGGCGTTCCTGGGCGGGCTGACGGGCCAGTTGTACAAGCAGTTCGCGATCACGATCGCGCTGTCGGTGGCGATCTCGGGCCTGGTGGCGTTGACGCTCAGCCCGGCGCTGTGTGCGCTGATGCTCAAGCCGCCGCGGGCGGGGCGGCGCCCGTGGGCGCCGTTCCGGTGGTTCAACGCGGGGTTCGACCGGCTGACCGGGGGCTACGTGGCGGGCGTGCGGGGGATGGTGCGTCTGTCGGCCGCGTCGCTGGCGGTGTTCGCGGTGCTGTGCTTCGTGACGGTGCGGATGTCGGACCGCATCCCGACGGGCTTCCTGCCCGACGAGGACCAGGGCTTCATCATCGCGCAGATCATGCTGCCCGACGGCGCGTCGCTGGACCGCACGGACGTGCTGGCCCGCAAGGCCGAGGCGTTCTTCTCAGGCCACCCGGCGGTCGAGAACGTGGTGGTGCTGGGGGGGTTCGACATCTTCTCGGGGGGCAGCAACGCCTCGAACGCGGCGGTGATGTTCGTGCCGCTCAAGCCGTGGGACGAGCGGACGGACCCCGCGCACAGCGCGCAGGCGATGGTGGGCGAGGCGTTCGGCGCGCTGGCGGGGCACCGCGAGGGGGTGGTGGTCCCGTTCAACCCGCCGGCGATCTCGGGCCTCGGGCAGCGGGCGGGCTTCCAGATCGAGGTGCAGGACCGCGCGGGCGGGACGATCCCGGACCTGGCGGGGGTGGTGGAGGGGTTCATGGCCCGGGCGGCCGAGCACCCGGACCTGGAGGGATTGCAGGCGACCTTGCGGGTGACCCTGCCGCAGATGTTCGTGGAGTTGGACCGCGACAAGACGAAGATGATGGGCGTGCCGGTGGCGGCGGTGTTCGACACGCTGCAGACCTACCTGGGCAGCCTGTACGTCAACGACTTCACCAAGTTCGGGCGCATCTGGCGCGTGCAGATGCAGGCCGAGCCGGCCTTCCGCGACGACCCGGCGGACATCCGGCGGATGTACGTGCGCAACGACCGGGGGGAGATGGTGCCGCTGTCGGGCGTGGTGACGACCTCGATGCGGTCCGGGCCGAACGTGGTGTCGCGGTTCAACGGGTTCCCGTCGGTGCAGATCACGGGGGCGCCGCCGGTGGGGGTGAGCAGCGGGCAGGCGATGGCCGCGGTGCGCGAGGTGGCGGCGGAGACGCTGCCGGCCGGCTACGGCTTTGAGTGGAGCGGCGCGTCGTACCAGGAGATCAAGGCGGGCAACCAGACGCCGGTGGTGCTGGCCTTCGGGCTGGTGGCGGTGTTTCTGGTGCTGGCGGCCCAGTACGAGAAGTGGACGCTGCCCGCGGCGGTGCTGCTGGCGGTGCCCATCGCGGTGCTGGGGGCGCTGGTGGCGATCGCGCTGCGCGGGCTGGTGCAGGACATCTACTTCCAGGTCGGGCTGCTGACCCTGGTGGGCCTGGCGTCGAAGAACGCCATCCTCATCATCGAGTTCTGCCTGGCGGCCTACCGCGAGGGCGTGCCCCTGCGCGAGGCGGCCATCCAGGCGGCCCGCCTGCGCTTCCGCCCGATCGTGATGACCTCGCTGGCGTTCATCCTGGGCGTGGTGCCCCTGGCGATCTCGACGGGCGCGGGCTCGGCGGCCCGGCACTCGATCGGGACCGGGGTGATCGGCGGGATGCTCGCGTCGACCTTCATCGCAGTGTTCTTCGTGCCGGTGTTCTTCGTGGTGATCCAGGGCGCCTCGGCGTGGGTGTCGCGCCGGACGCGGGGCGTGCCGAGCCTGGACACCCCGCCTCCCGGCGCCGACGGGGCGACGGAGCCGAGTGAGGGCGTATAAGTAAGGCTTCTGGACGGATTCTGGACATCCGTGTTCGTGCGCGCCCGATGCCGGGACGCCGGGGGAACGCCCGTGGGTCTCGGCGTCGGTCGCGGGGCGGGGGGATGGGCGGGCGAACATCTGGAGTTGGGGCTTGGGGCGGCCCGATTTTCTGTATACTGGGGCATGCCCACCGTTCGGTGGGACCGCCGTCCTTTGTTTGACGATGGATCGGTCGGCCGCGCCGGGTTCGGACCCGGCGGCGGCTCGGGTCGGGCGGCCTCGGGCTTTGCGTCCCGGTCGTCCGGCGTGCCGGTGGTTGGCCGCGTGAAGGACCGCGCGGCAGGACGAGAGGGGCGAGATGACGGAGCCGGACAGGCCACGCCCGGACGACAGCCCGAACGCGCGGGTGATGGGGCTGCTGCGCCCGTACGCGGGTCGGATGGGCGCGGTCATGGGGCTGCTGCTGGTCCTGGCGGTGATCGACCTGGCCCCGCCGTACGCGATCAAGTTGCTGATCGACGACGTGTTCGCGCCGTCGGACCTGGCGGGGCGGTTCGGGGGCCGGGCGGGTCTGCTGGCGGTGATCCTGCTGGGGCTTTTCCTGACCTACGTGCTGCGCAACTCGTTCTACTTCTGGAGCAAGATGCACGCGCTGCGTGCGAGCGAGGACGTGTGCTTCTCGCTGCGCAAGCGCCTGTTCGATCACCTGCAGCAGATGAGCCTGCGGTTCTACTCGTCCAACCAGCCGGGCAGCGTGGGCGCCCGGGTGATGGACGACACCTACAAGATCCAGACCTTCATCCAGGACAAGTTCCCCATCATGATGCTCAACCTGCTCAAGGTGCAGGTGCTGGTGGTGGTGCTGTGCCTGCTGAACCTGCGCCTGGCGCTGGCGGCGCTGGCGATCCTGCCGCTGCAGTACGTGGCGTGCCGGTTCTTCCGCGTTCCGATCCGGCGGAGCAGTTCGGAGGCGCAGGAGAACCTCTCGCTGGCGTACGGCAGCCTGGTGGAGAAGTTTTTGGGGATGGAGGTCGTCAAGGGTTTCTCGGGCGAGCAGCGCGAGAGCGAGGTGTTCAACCGGGCGATCGACCGCAGCCGCGAGAGCCAGATCCGGTCGCAGCGGTTCCACTTCTTCCAGAAGGTGACCGCGGACCTGCTGGTGGGTCTGGGGACGATCCTGCTGATCGCGTACGGGGCGTTCGAGGTGATCAAGGGTCGGATGCAGGGCGGCGAGTTCATGATGTTCTTCGGGTTCGTCATGATGCTCTACCCGGCGGTGCTTGCGATCATCAGCGACGTGGGGCACCTGTCCAAGACGACGGCGTGCGTGGGGCGGGTGTTCGAGATGCTCGACGAGCCGGCGCACGACGCGGGGGTGACCGCGGGCGAGGTCGCCGGTGGGGCGGTGACGCTGGGGTCGGGCTCGGTGGAGTTCCGGGACGTGGGCTTCGGGTTCGACTCGATGGCGCCGATCCTGCGGGGGGTCAACCTGGCGGTGCGTTCGGGCGAGCGCGTGGCGATCGTCGGTCCGAGCGGTGCGGGCAAGAGCACGGCGGTCAAACTGCTGCCGCGGTTCATCCGGCCGACGGCCGGGCAGATCCTGATCGACGGGATCGACACGGCGGACCTGCCCGCGCCCGCGCTGCGTGCGGCGATCGGGATGGCGTTCCAGGAGGTGTTCCTCTTCAACGCGTCGATCTTCGAGAACCTGCGGTACGCCCGCGACGACGTGACGCTGGAGGAGGCGCGCGAGGCGTGCCGGGCGATGGGCATCGACCAGGTGATCGAGCGCCTGCCCGAGGGCTACCAGACGCGCCTGTCGGACTACGGGGCGGAGTTGTCCAGGGGCGAGAAGCAGCGCCTGACGCTGGCGAGGGCCCTGCTCAAGGACGCGCGGATCCTGATCCTGGACGAGGCGACGGCGTCGATCGACCCGGATTCGTCCTACGCCGTCGTCTCGACGGTGCTGGAGCGCACGCCCGACCGCACGGTGCTGATGGTCACGCACGAGACGCGCCTGCTCGGGCTGGTCGACCGGGTGGTGGGCCTCCGGGACGGCGAGGTGTTCTTCGACGGCACGCCGGCGGCGTACCTGGCCGCGGTGGGGGCTTCGCCCGCGGGCTCCGCCTCGGGTGAGGCGGGGGCCCGGGCGGTGGAACTCAAGGCGGGGTCGGACCGCGGGCGGCCTGACGGCGAGGGGGCGTCGCGGGTCGGGCCGGTGGGCGTGCCTTCCGAGCGGGTGCGCGGGCTGGTGTCCGGCGTGGTCCCGGTCGAGCCGGACGCCGCACGGGCGACGAAGTTCGGATAGGCTCCGTGCGTCAAGGAAGACAGGAGTGTGCGATGGGTGATGTCAGCGGGCGCGGGCGGCGCGTCCCGACGGGCGCAGGGGGGCTTGTGTCGGCGGTCGGGCGTCCGGCGGCGGCGTGGGCGTTCGCGCTCGGGGCGCTGTGGGTGGGCGCGTGCGGGTCCACCGAGACGCGCTCGCGGGTGATCGAGGTCGAGTCGCCGCGGGCCACCGGGGGGGTGCTGCTGGAGGACCCCGACGAGGACGGCATCCGGCGGATCGCCCGGGCGCTGGACGCGCTGGCCGAGCCGAGCGTGTCGCCGGCGGTGCTCGCGGGCATCCGCGAGCGGGCGTACGAGGCCACGGAGGAGCGGGCCGACTCGGCGACGGTGCTGGAGCGGGCGCTGTCGCGCTCGACGCTGGCCGAGGGCGACGAGCCGGTCGAGGTGCTCGAACTGCCGGCCGACGCGGGGCGGCTGATCCCGCTGGAGCGGATGAGCCGTTACGAGTTGGGCGAGATGATCTCGGCGCTGGGCCTGCGGTACCAGACCGAACTGGCGTACCTGCCCGCGGGCACGCGCCGGACGGGGATGCTGGGCATGGCGCCCCGGGGCGTGACGCACGGGCCGGTGTTGACCAAGAACCTGCCGGGCGGGGAGATCGCGCTGCTGCGCCTGGGGTCGATGCGGTACGCCTCGCAGTTGCCCCAGGTGTGGGCCCAGGGCGTGATCGTCGGCCAGGACGGGTCGGTGCGCGCCAACCCGGACCTGGACGGGCTGGAGGAGCGGGTGACGGCCGCGCTGGCGGCGACGCGGCAGATGCGCCAGGGCCTGGCCCACGGCGACCTGGACCGCCAGGTGATCAAACTCAACTACGCCAGCACCGACGGGGCGGTGAAGGCCCTCAAGGGCCTTGGGATCAACACGGTCGAGAAGATGGAGTCGCTGCCGGCGAGCCTGGAGTTCGGCCAGTTGCCGCTGGTGACGGTGATGCCCGGCCCGGCGGACGCGGAGACCGCGCTGCTGGGCGACCGGACCATCGGGCGGGGCACGTTCGGCGTGACGGTGGCGACGCAGGCGGAGAACCTGCCCGCGCAGGTCAACGCCTCGCCGACCTCGCAGTTGATGGTGCTGTACCACCCCGCGCACCCCGAGCAACTCAGCGTGGTGCGGTCGCTCCTGGAGGACTACATCGACCGGCCGGCGCGTCAGATCCTGGTCGAGGGGATGGTGCTGGAGATCAGCGAGGACGGGCTGGAGGAGTTGGGCATCGAGTGGGAGTTCCGCGACGGGGCGATCAACCTGGTGCTGGGGTCGCTGGACCCGCGGAACATCCAGGAGACGCTGGACCTGACGGCGCTGAAGTCGATGGACCTGGCCTACGACTGGGGCGTGCGGGTGCGGGCGCTGGTGCGCGAGGGCAAGGCGGAGATCCTGTCTCGTCCGAGCGTGCTGACGATCGACAACCGGCAGGCCTCGATCCGGGTGGGCGAGGACATCCCGATCGCGACGAGCCAGGAGGGGACGCTGAACTCGAACAAGATCGCGTTCAGTTTCTCGTACATCCCGACGGGCATCCTGCTGAACATCCGGCCGCGGATGACCGAGTCGGGCGAGGAGATCAGCATGATGGTGGACACGATCGTGTCCGCCCAGGTGCCGGGTCGTGATCTGGAGATCCGGGCGTCGAACGGGGACCTGCTGGCGTCGGCGCCGACGATCTCGACGCGTCGGGTGCAGACGTACGCGCGGATCGCCAACAAGACGCCGTTCATCATCGGCGGGCTGGTCAGCCGCGACCGCTCGGTGATTGATCAGAAGGTGCCGGTGCTGGGCGACCTGCCGCTGATCGGGCACGCGTTCCGGTCGACGAGGACGCAGACGCAGAAGCGCGAGGTGATCATCGTGCTGACGCCGTACGTGCTGCCGGAGGGCGACCTGAGCGTGACGCGGGCGCTGCCGCAGGACGACGACCTGTTCGACTCGACGGGCAACCGGCTGTTCCGCGACGCCTACCGCATCCGCGGGGACGACGTGTTCGACCTGCGCTTCCTGGCGGAGAACCGTCGCCTGCGGTCCTACCGGGACCTGGCGCGCCAGGTGATCGGCAACAACTTCCGCCTGGCCAGCGTGCACCCGTTCAAGGAGTTCGCGCACTCGGACATCCCGGGCGAGGAGTTGCTGGTGCAGCGGATGATCTACGAGGTCATCAAGCGCACCGCGGCCGACGAGCGGGTCAACCCGGAGCGGATGATCTACCTGGAGGAGGAGCAGACCGAGGGCTACCGGGTGCGGTTCGTCTCCGACGTGCTGCGCCGCCTGGGCGACGGGGAGGACTGGGACTCGTTCTTCGAGCGGGCCACGGGCAAGGCGCTGGCGCTGACCTTCCGCTTCGACCCCGAGTCCGACGACCTGCGCCGGGTGGCGGCCGAGCCGATCCCCGAGATCGCGCTGATCGACTGCCCGGACCGTGCGGCGTGGTCGGAGTTGATGTGGGAACTCAACCAGCCCGACGCCGACGGCACGCAGCGTCACACCGTGCTGATCCAGGACCAGCGCGACATGGTGCGCCTGCAGCGCGCGATGATGATGAAGCAGGTCATCGAACTGAACTCCGACGACGACGTGCTGAACCTGGCCAACTTCACCATCGGCAAGATCCTGCACGTGCCGGCGATGGACGAGAGCAAGGTCACGGTGATCGACTCGACCGTGGCGCGGTACTTCTTCAACTCCGAGTTGTACTACGCGGCCCTGATCCAGCGCATCGAGCGGGCCATCGACGACCTGGAGCGCTACCTGCAGGACCCCGAGATCCGCGTGTACCTCAACAACCCGGCGCCCGCCAACCCGGAGTGACGGGGGGGGGCGGCGGCGTCCAAAAACCAACGCCGCGGCCCGTGGGGGCCGCGGCGTTTTCTCGCGGGAGTGGAGGCGATGAGACTCGAACTCACGACCTCTTCCATGCCATGGAAGCGCTCTACCAAAACTGAGCTACGCCCCCGCGGTGTGCAGATTGTCGCCCCGAGGGCAGGCGGAATGGTAGGTGGGCACGCCGTTCGGTCAAGGCGGCCGGGTCAAAGCGGCTCGCCTCCCGGGCGGCTCTGATCGGGGCCGGTGAGCCGGGGCGGTCGGCCGGGTCGATGCCGGGGGGGGGGCAGGGGGGAAAGTCGGGGTGGTCCGGGAACGGTCGGGGCGATCGGGGTTCAGACGGGGGTGGCGGTGGCCGATGGCTCTGGGGGAGCCGCCGCATGGATGCCAGCACCGCCGTTCAGAGCCGACTTGTCCCGCCCGCCGAGCCCGCGCCGGGGTTGCCCGGCGAGCGTCTGGCCGGGGCGTTGTGCTGGTGGGTGGACGCGGACGGGCGCCTGGGCGTCTCGCCGTGTGCCTCGCGGGTGGCGCAAGTGATTGGGGGAACGGTCGCGTCGGGCCGGGTCTGCCCGGAGTCCCGGATCGGCGTGATCGAGCGGGTCGGGGCGCGTGCGGCGGTGCTCGGCCTGGTCTCGCGCGAGGTGATCGACCTGCTGGCGGCCGGCTTCCCGGGCGTGCGCTGGGCGGTGGCCGACGTGCCGCCGCGGGGGGCGGCGCGCGGGCGTCCGGGCCGGTAAGCGTCCGGCGGACGGTTCGGCAGGCGGCTCGGCGAGCGGGCGGTCGGCCGTGCGGACTTGACCTGTGAGCGGGGCTTTGCACGGAATCCTCAGGCGTTCGGCCCGCGCGTGCGTCACGGACGACCGGGCTTGACGCCCGAGAACCGGCGTCGGCGCGCGGTTGGTGTGGAAGCGTGCGGCCTGGGCGGGTGTCGGATCGGCGGCGACGGGCGGGATCGGTGAAGCCGCGGGCCGGGCGGGGTGGGCGCTTCGTACATCAGGGTCAGAGCGTCACGCACCGCCATGGGAGTGGCGAGCAAGGCCCGCTCTGCACAACCGAAGACCGGACGAATCGGAGAGGCCCCGGTCTCTCTCGGGCGCCGGGCGTCCCGCCGGTGCGGCGGGCGCCCGGTCGCTTTTGACGTGTTGTGGGTTCACGGATCGTGGTATGGTGGACGCATGGCGTGGTCGTGGGCGGCTTGGGGGTTGGGGGCGGCGGGGCTGGGGTTGATAGCGTGGGCGCTGTGGTGGGACCGGGCGCGGGGGCGGTTGCGGTGTCGGAAGTGTTGGTATGACATGGCGGGAGAGAGACGAAGAGACGGAGACGGGGAGAGACGGAGAGACGAAGAGACGGAGAGACGGAGTGGTGGGGAGGAGGGCGTGTGTCCGGAGTGCGGGATGGGGCATGGGTCCGCGCGGGAAATGCGGCGGACGCGGCGGCGGTGGGGGTGGGTGGGGGTTGGGGTGGTGGGGGTTCTGGCCGGAGGGTTGGTGTGGTTGGCGTCGGCGTACCGCACGGGGCGTCTGGTGCAGATGATGCCGACCTGGGTGCTGGTGGAGGCGATGCCGCTGTTCCCGCCGCCGTTCGAGGTGGGCCGGGTCAACAGGAACGACCCGGCGATGGAACTGGTGCATCGGTTGGCCGCACGGGCCGAGGGGGGGTCGGCGGCGGGGCCCGGGCCGCGGGCGATGTCGAACGCGGAGATCGCGGCGATGGTCCGCCGGATGGCGGAGGGCAACTGGTATGCGCCTGCGGGTTCGCCCCGGTGGGCGGAGACGACGGGGCGGTGGCTTGGCGCCCAGTGGTTCCGGTTCCAAGGCCCGGACGGGCCGCGGTATCAGGACGGTTCGCCGGCAGACGCAGCGCTGTTGGAGGCGGTCGCGTTGCTGGACGCGGTGATGCCGGAGTGGCAGCCGCGGACGAGGCCGGCGTGGCCTGCGGGCGTGCCGGTGCGGATCAACTCGGGGTTGGCCCGGCCGGTCTGGCGCCCGGTGCGGGAGGATATCAACGAGGACGCGGCGTGGTCGGTGCGCGGGGCGGGGAAGCGGGGGAACGAGCGGGGCTTCCTGTCGCATTTCGAGCTGCCGCCGCTGGGATCGCCGGGGGACGAGGTGGTGCTGGACCTGCGGCTCGGGCTGCACACCGTTGAGTACTGGAAGCGGTCGGAGGACGAGGCTCCGGTGCGCGAGCAGGATTTTGTGCTGCGCTGGCGGGTCGTCGAGCGGGTCGAGGACGTTGCGGAGATGGTGGACAGCGCCGAGATCCGCGCGGCCATCGCCTCGGCACTGATCGCCAACGTGGGCGGGATGGTGGTGCCCGAGGAGATCGAGCCGTTCTGGCTGGGGAAAACGTTCGACGGCGTCGGGTTCGGGGTAAAGATGGAGGTGTTCGACGACAAGGGATTCCTCGCGAGCGGGTACTGCTGGTGGCTGGCGCGGGGCGGTGTGTTCGTCGAGCGTCAGCAAGGGGACCTCCGGCTGAGCGAGGGCTGGGAAGCCCGACTCATGGCGGGGATCGAGACGGGCGCGCTGCGCGTCCGGGCGACGGGCGAAGCGGCGGAAGGGCTGCGCCTGCTGGACGCGGACCGGGTGTGGGTCGGGCAGGTGGAGATGACGCTGTCGGAGGCATGGGTCATCGCGGACGGTGCGGACCCGGAGCCGCCCGCGGAGTGAGCGTCGTGTGCGTCCCCGGGTGGGGCGGAAGGGTGCTGGATGGGCGTGTGGAACGTGCTCGCGTGGGGGTTGCTGGCGGTCGGCTTCGCGCTGGTGGCTTGGGCGTTGTGGTGGGACCGGGCGCGGGGGCGGTTGCGGTGTCGGAAGTGTTGGTATGACATGGGGGGAGAGAGACGAAGAGACGGAGAGACGGAGAGACGGAGGGGTGAAGGGGAGAATGGAGAGTCTGGGGAGAGGCCGGCGGGACGCCGGCCCCACCGTGGGGAGCGGCTGGTGGGACGCCGGCCCCACCGTGGGGTTGTGTGTCCGGAGTGCGGGACGGGGCATGGGTCGGTGGGGGCGATGCGGCGGACGCGGCGGCGGTGGGGGT
>CAZFSO010000044.1:0-18573 GCA_964522095.1 uncultured Phycisphaeraceae bacterium
GAAGCCCGTCCCACTGCTTGAAGCCGTCCCACTGCCAGAAGCCAAGGGGAACTCTGATGCGCAGGTCTGCGTGGCTCGCGTTGGTTGTGTTGGCCGTGCCGCTGCTGGCGGCGTCGCCGGAGCCAGCGGCCGAGCCGCACCCGCTGGCGGCGTTGCACGCCGAGGCCGAGGCGTTGCGGCCGCTGGCGCAGTCGGACCTGGCGCGGCAGATGCTCGACGGGGTGGCGGACCTGCCGGTGGCCGACCCGCGGACGCTGCACATCGCCGTGCGCCCGAACCGGGCGGTGCGTGACGAGGACCTGGCGGCCCTGCCCGAGGCCGAGCGGGCGGGGCTGCGTCCGTTCGAGGTCGGGCCGGCGCGGTTCTACGCGACCTTCTACGGCTCGCCCCTGGTGTACGCACGCCTGCTGGACCTGGCGGCCGGGGTGTGGGGCGAAGGCGCCACGCTCGACGGCAAGCGGGTGCTGGACCTGGGCTACGGGCAGTTGGGCCAGTTGCGCCTGTGGGCGCAGATGGGCGCGGCCGTGACTGGGGTCGAGATGGACCCGATCCTGACGGCGATGTACGCGGACGAGCCGGTCGCGTCGGGCGCGGGGGCGGCGGGCTCGCTGCGTCTGCTGGAGTGCGCCTGGCCGAACGACGCGGCCTGCCGCGACGAGGTGGGCGGCGGCTATGACCTGCTCGTCTCGCGCAACCTGCTCAAGAGGGGCTACGTCAAGCCCGAGCGCCCCGCGCCGGGCTTCCCCGAGCCCGTCGGCTGGGGCATGGACGACCGGGCGGTGCTCGGCCACCTGTTCGACGCGATGAAGCCCGGCGGGCTGGTGGTGGTGTACTCGCTCGGCCCGAAGCGGGAACCGGGCAAGCCGCAGTCGGACATCGCGAACCCCTGGCCGCGGGAAGCGTGGGAGGCCGCGGGTTTCGAGGTGCTGGCCTACGACACGGACGAGTCGGCCTGGGCGCGGTCGATGGGCCGCGCGCTGGGGTGGGACAAGCAGATGGATCTGGAAAACGACCTCTTCGGCGTGTACTCGATGTTCCGCCGGCCGGGGTGAGGGGTGGAGGCCTGACGGTCAGGATGACCACAGAGGGCACGGAGGGCACAGAGAGACACAGAGGAGGGTTGGGTGGCGTTTGACCGCTCGCGCGGCACGCGGTCTGATCACTCGGTTGCCCACTCTGCGCTCCTCTGTGTCCTCTGTGCACTCTGTGGTAAATCGGTCGGCGTGAGGAACCCGGCGGGTGCTGCGGCGTGGGGATCAACCGCAGAGGATTCAGAGGGCGCAGAGGTGCGCAGAGTGCGGGAGGATGGAACTACACAATCGGTTCCGTCCTCTGCGCCTCTCTGTGCCCTCTGTGCCCTCTGTGGTGAAGCGTTGAACGCGAGGAGACCGGCGAGCGTTGCGGCGTGGGATCAACCGCAGAGGATTCAGAGGGCGCAGAGGGACGCGGAGTGTGGGAAGATAGATCATGAGTCAGTTCTTCCTCTGTGCCCCTCGGTGTCCTCTGTGCACTCTGTGGTGAATCTTGAACCCACCCAGGCGAAACTTCGATGCACCGGAACGCCGCTGGGCGCGGTAGGCTGAGATCATGGCGAGCCTCGCGATGACACCCACCTGTCCGCGCTGCGGGTACGACCAGTCCGGCGAGGTGGCGTCGTGGGCGGGGGCGTGCCCGGTCCGGGGGCGTTGCTCGGAGTGCGGCACGGGGTTCGCATGGGCGGACCTGTTCGACCCGTCGCGGCGGGACGTGGCGTGGCTGGTCGAGCACGCGCGGGGGGTGGGGGACACGGCGCGGCGCACGCCGCGGATGCTGTGGTGGACGGCGCGGCCGCGTGCGTTCTGGGCGTGCGTGGGGGTGGTGGTTCGGGTGCGGCCGTGGATGCTCGCGGCGTGGTGCGCGGCGGTGATCGCGGCGCTGCACGCCCTGACCGGCGCGGCCCTGTATTGGACGACACTCGGCTTTCAGACCACCTGGTTCAGGCGGGCCGGGGCCGCCGATCGGCACTCCGAAGCGCTGCGGACTGCGGCGTTCACGTCGGTGTTCGACTGGGACTTCACTCCGGACGCGGGGCGAGGGTTCTTGGGAGCGCTGCTGACCACGAGATTGGAGGGCACGGACCTGCCGCCGGTCTCGTTCGCGCTGGTCGGGCTCGCGCTGGCGTGGGCGTTGATGCTCGGCGTCGTGCCCGTGACGCGACGCGAGGTACGGCTGCGGCCGGCGCACGTGGCGCGGGCCGTGGTTCTGACCGTGTTCGTCGCGGCGGTGCTGGTGATGCTGGAGCGGGCCTTCGCGGCGGTCGCCATCTCCGGGCGGGGCATGGCCGGCATGCGGTGGCTGTGGTGGGCCCGGGTGGGCATGGGTGCGATCGTGTTCGGCTGGGGGATCGCCTGGTGGCGTGCGGCCGCGCTGCACGGGTGGGGGTTGCGCGAACAAGGGCGGCTGGCGGCGCTGGCCACCGTGGGCGGCCTGCTCGGCGCGGCGGTGACGGTGCTCGCGTGCTGCTTCGACGAGGTGGTCTGGGCGATGTGGCGGTGGTTGTCCTGAACCCGGTTCATCACAGAGGGCACAGAGAGCCCAGAGGCGAACAGAGAGGACCTTGTGCCGCTGTGCGCATCGCGGTGACCCCGAGTTTTCCGGCGGCCGGATTCACCGCAGAGCACGCTGAGGGCGCAGAGTGGCGCAGAGATATAGATCGCGGTCACGGTTGTTTCTTGATCAAGCAGTTTCTTGCATGAGGAACGGTGTATGTCCCTGCGCACCTCTGCGCTCTCGGCGGCCTCTGCGGTTGATCTTCGGCGTGCCGGTGCCGCGACCGTCGCGCCGGCCGTCTGGCGATTGATCTTTCAGCGCAGGGAGAGCGAGCGCCGCGGTACACTGCCGAGCATGAAGGGCCCCGCGACCATCACGCCCACCTGCCCGCGGTGCGGGTACGACCAGTCCGGCGTGGCGGCCGCGTGGCGGGGGTCCTGCCCGGTCGAGGGGCGGTGCTCGGAGTGCGGGACCGGGTTCGCGTGGGCGGACCTGTTCGACCGGCGGCGGCAGACGAGTTGGTGGTACGTCGAGCACGCGGAGGGCGTGCGGTCGGCGGTGGCCCGCACCGGGCCGACGCTTGCGCGCGTGCTGCCGCCGTGGGCGTTCTGGCGGCGGATCACGGTGCAGGTCGACACGCGCCCGGGCGTGCTGGCGTGGTGGCTGCTGGGCTGGGTGATCGCCTTCCACCTGCTGACGGCCCCGTTCGTCGGGCTGTTTCTTGCGGGGGCCAGCCGCGTGGGCGATTCGACCGTGCGCGCGCTGTGGGAACTGACCCGGACGACGGGTTGGCGCCACCTGCGGGCCGACGCGGTCAACGGCTTGTGCTGGCCGTTCTACACCGACCCGGAGACGGGGTTCTGGTCCGTCAACGCCGAGGCGTCCGCCGCGGCGCCGTACCTGGGGGCGCTCTGGGTCGGGACGGCCTGGATGCTGCTGCTCACGGTGCTGCCGACGACGCGCCGGCTGGCGAAACTCCGTCTGGCCCACCAGTGGCGGGCGTGGTGCCTCTCGGCGGCGGTCATCCTGCCGGTCGCCGGCGTCGTGCGCGTGCTGGCGGCGGCGTACGAGCATTTCTGGATCGAAGCGCTCGCCTGGGCCGCGACCGCGTTGACCTGGGCGGCGATGGTCTGGGCGGTCGCGTGGTGGGGGTGCGCCATCCGGATCGGGTGGGGGATCCGGTCGTGGGCGCTGCTGGTGCTGGGGTTCGTGGTGGTGTTCCTGAGCATGCCTTTCGCGTTCGGGATCGCGATTGTGCTGCTGGAGATGGTGTTTGGCTGAGGGGGTGGGCTGCGGGCCGGCGGGGGGCGGCTCTCCCTACCATGGGGCATGTCCCAGGAAACACTCGACCGGCTCGTTCTGGACCTGATCGCACGCACGGACCCGGAGGTGGCCTCGATCGTGGCCGCGGAGGGGGAGCGGCAGGAGCACACGATCGAGTTGATCGCGTCGGAGAACCACGCGTCGGCCGCGGTGATGGCCGCCGCGGGCACCTGCATGACCAACAAGTACGCCGAGGGCTACCCCGGTCGGCGCTACTACGGCGGGTGCGAGCACCACGACAAGGTCGAGCAGTTGGCCCGCGACCGGGCCAAGCGCCTGTTCGGCTGCCGGTTCGTCAACGTGCAGCCCCACTCGGGGGCGCAGGCCAACACCGCGGCGTTCATGTCGATCATGAACCCCGGCGACACCTTCCTGTCGCTGGTCCTCAAGGACGGCGGGCACCTCTCGCACGGGATGCACCTGAACTTCTCGGGCATCTTCTACAAGCCGGTGCACTACCCCCTGCACTACGACAAGAACCACCCCGAGCACGAACGGATCGACTACGACGCGGTGCGCAAGGTGGCGCTGGAGACCAGGCCCAAGGCGATCCTGTGCGGCTACTCGGCCTACCCCCGCGTGATCGACTTCGCACGGTTCCGCGCCATCGCCGACGAGGTGGGCGCGGTGCTGATGGCCGACATCGCCCACATCGCCGGGCTGGTCGCGGCCGGCGTGCACCCGTCGCCGTTCCCGCACGCCCACATCGTCACGACGACGACGCACAAGTCCCTGCGCGGGCCGCGCGGCGGGCTGATCATGACCGACGACGAGGAGTTGAACAAACTCATCAACCGCAACGTGTTCCCCGGCGTGCAGGGCGGCCCGCTCATGCACATCATCACGGCCAAGGCGGTGGCCTTCGGCGAGGCCCTGCGCCCTGAGTTCAAGGCCTACCAGGAGCAGGTCGTCAAGAACGCCAAGGCCCTGGCGGCATCGCTCCAGCAGCGGGGCTTCCGCATCACCTCCGGCGGGACGGACAACCACCTGATGCTGGTCGACCTGACCGCCAAGCACGCCGACCTGACCGGCAAGGACGCCGAGAAGTGGCTCGAGGCCGCGGGCATCATCACGAACAAGAACGGCATCCCCGACGACCCGCGCCCGCCGATGGTCACCAGCGGCGTGCGCCTGGGCACCCCCGCGACGACCACCCGCGGCTTCCTCGAGTCCGAGATGGAGCAGATCGCCGCCTGGATCGACCGGGTGCTGCAGGCCGGGCTCGCCGGCGAGGCCGCGTTGGCGGCCGAGGCCGAGAAGGTGCGGTCCGAGGTCCGGGCGCTGTGCGTGCGGTTCCCCCTGCCGCACGCGGCGCTGGACGCGGTGTGAGGTCGGGGCGGCCGGCGCGTGCCGTCACGGGCGGTCGAGCAGGCTGCGTTCGGGGTCGATCTTGAACCGGCCCCAGGAGTAGTAGCCGTCCGCGGAGCGGAGCCCGCCGACGACGTTGAGGTAACTGATCCGGCCGTACTTGTCGATGCGGTAGATCGACTCGCCGACCGCGACGTACTGGTAGCCCTCCTGGGTCTGGTCCTGCGGCGGCGGTGCGTTGCGGGGCTGGGCCATGCCGCCGACGAGCAGGCCGACCCCGCCGGCGAGCAGGGCGACGGCCGCGCCGCGCCAGCGGGCGTTGGCGCGTTCCAGGCTTCGGAGGCGGGTGTCGAGGGCGTCCGGGGCGGCGGTTTCGGTGTGGTTGGTGCTCATCCGGGCGCACCGCCGGTGTTGCGGGGTTGCTGACGGGATTCCGGCGGGAACGCTCGGGATGGCGGCGGTCAGGCGGCCGCGGCGGCCCGGCGGTCTCGCTGGGCCCGGGCGGCGTGCCGCAGGGCGTCGCCGGTGAACACCAGGATGGCGATCCAGATCAGCCCGAAGGCGGCCCATTTGAGCGGGGGGAAGGACTCGCCGAAGAAGACGGCCGCCAGCAGGGTCTGGCCGGTGGGCGAGAGGTACTGGAGCAGTCCGAGCGTGCGCAGGGGCAGCCTCCGGGCGGCGGCGGCGAACCAGGCGAGGGGGGCGACGGTGGCCAGCCCGCCCATGAGCATCAGGGCGCTCACCCACGCCTCGTCGTGCAGGAACAGGGTGCGGTTTTCGGTCTCCAGCCAGATCAGCAGGGCGAGCGACGCGGGCAGCAGCAGCAGGGTCTCGACGGTCAGGCCGACCACGGGGCCGACGCCGGCCTGCTTGCGCAGCAGGCCGTAGAGCCCGAAACTGACCGGCAGCACGATCGAGATGAACGGCAGGGTCCCCTCGGCGAAGGTGAGCACCGCGACGGCGGCGACGCCCAGGCCCAGCGCGACGGCGTGGGCGGGGCGCAGGCGCTCCTTGAGGAACAGCCACCCCAGCCCGACGGAGATGATCGGGTTGATGTAGTAGCCCAGCCCGGCGTGGCTGAGTTGGCCGCGGTCGACGGCGAGGATGAAGAAGTACCAGTTGACCGCGATGAGCAGCGTGGTGGGCACGAGGAACTTGAGGATCTTCGGGTCGGTGCAGGCCCGGCGCAGGGCGCGCCACTGGCGGGTGGCGCCGATCATGAGCAGCAGGAAGGGCACGCCGAACACGACGCGTTGGCCCAGCACCTCGAACGGGTCGGCGCCCCGCCCGCTGAGGACGCGGAAGAAGATCGGGATGATGATCGCCCACGAGCCGAACGCGGCCAGGGCGTACCACAGGCCGGCCCGGGTCTGGGCGGAGTGGTCGTGGGGCAGCCCGACGCCGCCCTCGGGGTGCAGCGCGTCCGGCGAGGCCTCGGAGCGTGGCACGGGCGCGAGCGCCGGGTCGGTGTGCGTGGCGGGGGTGGTGGGCGTTTCGGGCGGGTGTGTGCTGGTCAAGCGTTCTGACTCTAGACTGACCGGGCAACCCGTCCATCCTCCGCGCCACCGCCGGCGACGTTGCTTTTGAAAGGGCGCCAACCGATGATCGCCAGGCTGGGACGCGTGCTGTCGGCCGTCTTCGCCCGGACCGTGCCCGACCCGTTCGTGCTGGCGGTGCTGCTGACGGTGCTCGCGTTCGTGATGGCGACGGTCTGGGGCGAGTTCCCGCGCGGGACGGGCCCCGTGACGGCGGCGGTGGACGCGTGGCGGGCGCCGTCGGGCCTGTGGAGCCTGCTGGCCTTCTCCATGCAGATGTGCCTGATCCTGGTGACCGGGCACGCCCTCGCCGAGTCGCGCCCGGTGCGGGCGGGGCTGCGGGCCTTCGCGGGCCTGCCGCGGGGCCCGGCGTCCGGCGCCGCCCTGATCTCGGTGGTGGCGATGGGCTTCGGGCTGGTCAACTGGGGGCTCGGGCTGATCGTCGGCGCCCTGCTGGCGCGCGACACGGCCCGGGCGCTCGAAGCGCGGGGTTTGCGGGTCCACGCGCCCCTGCTGGCGGCCGCGGGCTACACCGGCATGCTGGTCTGGCACGGGGGGCTGTCGGGCAGCGCGCCGCTGACCATGGTCACCCCCCTGAACGCGATGAAAGCCCTGCCGGGCGAGACCATGCTCCTGCTGGCCGACCACCTGGGCGAGAACTGGTCGATCGACCTGTCGCGGACGCTGTTCTCGCGCCTCAACCTGCTGGTGACGGGCGGGCTGCTGGTGCTGGTTCCGTTGACGCTGTGGCTGCTCAACCCGGGCGAGGGGGACCCCGTCACGCCCATGCCGGCGACGGAGGAGTTGTTCGAGGACCCGCCCCTGCCGGTGCGGACGCTGCCGGACTTCCTGGAGCGCACGCCGCTCGTGCCGGCGATGCTGGCGGCGTTGATCGTCTGGGCGCTGGTGCGCTTCCACGGGTCGGACTCGCTGCTGCGCGCGGGCCTGAACGAGATCAACATGGGCGTGCTCGCGGCCGGCCTGCTCGCGCACGGGTCGCTTGCGTCGTACGGCGCGGCGGCCGAGCGCGGGGCGCGCGGGTGCGCCGGCATCATCCTGCAGTTCCCGCTCTACGCGGGGATCATGGGGGTGCTCGCGGCGTCGGGGCTGATCGGGCGGTTCTCGGAGTTCATGGCCGGTGCGGCGTCGGCGCAGACGCTGCCGCTGCTGACGTTCCTGAGCGCCGCGGTCGTGAACCTGTTCGTGCCCTCGGGCGGCGGGCAGTGGGCCATCCAGGGCCCGGTCGCCCTGGAAGCGGGCCTGGCGCTGGGCGTGGCTCCGGAGAAGATGGTCATGGCGGTGGCGTACGGCGATCAGTTGACCAACATGCTCCAGCCCTTCTGGGCCCTGCCGCTGCTGGCCATCACCGGGCTCAAGGCCCGGGACATCGTGGGCTACACGGCGGTGGTGATGCTGGTCGCCGCGGCGTGGATCGCGCTGATGCTGCTGGTGGCGTGAGGCTTACGGGTCGCCCGCCAGGGGGTCGGGCGGCTTGGACCAGTCGGTGTCCCGGTCCTTGTGCAGGACGCCCGCGGACTGCTTGACGCAGCGGCGGCAGGCGAGCACGCCCTCGTGGGTCGGGCTTTCCCAGTGAGGGTCCGGCCGGTCGGTCTCCAGGCACAGCACGCAGGCCTCGCCGGGCTGGCAGGGGCGTCCGGACTTGAGGTGGACCAGTTCGGCGTAGGCGACGGAGAGGCATCGCCCGCAGATGATCGAGCCCCGGTGGCCCTCGACCATGGCGAGGTTCTCGTCCCACGCGCTGCGGCAGAAGTCGCAGCGGAAGGTGATCGTGCCGTCCGGGCCGGTGTCCTGCATCAGGCGGCGCCCCCGTTGGCGGCCCCGGCGAGGTGCCCGGCGGCCAGTTGGTGGTACAGGGGGCACGAGGCGAGCAGTTCGTCGTGCGTGCCGATCGAGACGATGCGCCCCGCGTCCATCACCACGATGCGGTCGGCGCTGAGCACGGTGCGCAGGCGGTGGGCGACGACAAGGGTGGTGCGCCCCTCGCAGAAGTCGCGGAGCACCTCGCCGATGTGGCTCTCGCTGTCTGCGTCGACCATGCTGGTCGCCTCGTCGAGGATGAGGATGCGCGGGTCGCGGAGGATCGCCCGGGCGATGGCGATGCGCTGGCGCTGCCCGCCGGACAGGGTCAGGCCCTGCTCGCCCACGGGCGTGTCGTAGCCCTCGGGCATGGCGGTGATGAAGGCGTGGGCCCTCGCCTTCTTCGCGGCGGCGACGATGTCGTCGGCGCTGGCGCCCGGGTTGCCGTAGGCGATGTTCTCGCGGATGGTGCCCTTGAAGAGGATGACCTCCTGCGTGACCACGCCGATCTGGCGCCGCAGCGAGCGGACGCGGACGCGGGTCAGGTCGGTGCCGTCGATGAGCACGCGTCCGTCGTCGGGGTCGAAGAGGCGGGGGACGAGCGAGAGCAAAGTCGTCTTGCCGCAGCCGTTGGGCCCGACGAAGGCGACGGTCTCCCCGCAGCGGATGTCGAGGCTGACGCCGTCGACGGCCGGGGTGGTCTGGCCGGGGTAGACGACGCGGACGGCGTCGAAGGTGATCGAACGCCGGTGCGGCGCGAGTTTGGACAAACGGGTGGTGTCGTGGCCCGGCTCGGGCTCGTGCTCGAGCAGGCGGGCCAGGCGGTCGGCCGCGGCGCTGGAGGCCTGGACGTCGTTGAGCAGGCCGGTCAGGGGCTTGATGCTCGCGCCGGCGATGCCCAGGGCGGCCAGGGTCGAGAGGAACTCGCTCTTGACCAGTTGGCCGTCGAGGATGAGTTTGGCCGAGACGATGATCAGCCCGCCGAGCACGAACACGGTCAGCAGTTCGACCACGGGCGAGGCCATCGCACGGGCGGTGCGCACCTTGAGTTGCTGCTGGAGCAGGTCGCGGTTGATGCGGGCGAAGCGCCCGGCCTCGTAGCGCTCGGTCGTGTGGACCTTGACGACGCGCAGGCCCTGGAGCGACTCGGTCGCCACGCGGAACAGGCCCGCGCGGGCGGAGAGCGCCCGGTTGGAGGCGCGACGGATGCGCTTGCCGAGTTTGCGGATCACCACCGCCAGCACGGGCATGACGATCAGGGCGGCCAGCGCGAGTTGCCAGTGGATGAAGAACGCGGCGATCAGGGCGGCCAGGCCCTTGGTCACCTGCGCCACCGCCTTGCTGAGCAACGACACGAAGCCCATCGAGAGCATCTCGGTGTCGTTGACCACGCGCGAGATCGCGTCCGTCGGTCCCTCGGCCACCACGGTCTTCAGGGGCAGGCGCAGCACCCGCCCGTAGGCCTGGCGCCGGATCATCGCCACGGTCCGCTGCACCACCGTCAGGGCGCAGAACTGGTGCAGGAAGTTGCCCGTGGCCCCGATCAGGGTCAGCACGCCGAGGACGCCCATCATCCAGACGACGGCGGTGAAGGCCCCGGGCGGGGCGTTGTCGATCCACGCCCGGGGGACGCGGCCGTCAACGATCGGGTGGGCGTTCAGGTCGGCCAGGATGCGGGGCAGGCCCTCGTGCCCGGGCTCGAGCACCGCGTCGAGCACCGGCTGGATGGCCACCAGGCCCGCGCCCAGCCCGCCGGCCGAGACGACCGCGAAGAGGAAGCCGAGGATCAGCAGCCCCCTGTAGCGGCCCATCTTCCGCGCGAAATGCCAGAACGCGTCCATGTGGTCCAGAGTATTCGCGCCCGCCGGGGGCCGGTCACCCGGGCGCCCGCGCCGGGGGCGACGTTCCCCGGGTTTTCCCCAGTGCGCGGGCGTTCGTTGGCGGCAGAACAGGTCAGATGTCCAGCCGGTCGCGGGTCAGGCGGATGGTCTCGGGCGGGGTCAGGGGGCCTTTGTCCATGCCGGGGCAGCCGCGGGAAGCGCGGTCCCAGTGGCGTGGGCTGGCGAGGTTGGACTTCCAGAACGGCCACGTGCGGCACTGGGTCGGCCGGGCCTCGTACAGCGCGCACACCGCCCTGCCCGGCACGGCCTGACGGTCCAGGAACACGCAGTCGTTGCCGAAGGCGCTGGGCTTCTCGGCCAGCGAGCGCCCGAGGACCGTCTCGCGGGTGTACTCGGCGTGGAAGACCTCGGGCGTGACGCCGACCTTGGCGGCCATCCGGGCGGCTTCGTCGTCGGTGAACAGGACGTAGCCCGACGGCCCGCTGCAGCACGAGCCGCACATGGTGCAGGAGAAGCGCAGCCCGCGCTCGCCGGTCTCGGTGCGCCCGGTGGGGTCGGGCGCGTCGAACCACTCGGGGGCGCCGTTCACGGCTGCTCTCCGGTGCGTCGGACCACCACGAGGGTCTGGTCGTCCTGGCGGGTCATCGCGCCGGTGAAGCGGTACATCGCGGCGTGGACCGCGTCGACCACGCACTCCGGCGAGCCGTCGCAGCCGGCGACCGCCTCGTCGAGGCGGGCCTCGCCGAAGAGTTCGTCGTGGGCGTCGCGCAGTTCGGTGACGCCGTCGGTGTAGAGGACCAGCGTGTCGCCCGGCTCCAGGCGTCCGGAGTCGGACTCGGCGTCGAGTTCGTCGACCACGCCCAGGGGCAGGCTGCCCGCCGAGTCGATCACCTCGACGCGGCCGTCGGCGCGCCGGATGCGCGGCGGGTTGTGGCCGGCGCGGGACCACTGGACGTCGCCCGTGGCGGGGTCGACCACGCAGAAGAACGCGGTGACGAAGTTGTTCTCCAGGCGGGCGGCGGCCAGTTTGCGGTTGCAGTACCGGGCGAAGTCGGCCGGGTCGGCCGCGCCGTCGCCCTCGTAGCAGTGGATGATGGCGCGCAGCATCGCCATGACGGTCGCCGCCCCCGCCCCGTGCCCGGACACGTCGGCGATCAGCACGCCCAGGCGCCCCCTGGCGTCGTGGAAGTAGTCGTAGTAGTCACCCCCGGTGTCGTCCGAGGGCAGGTAACTCGTGGCGATCTCGAAGCCGGGGATGCGGGGGTTCTGCTCGGGCAGCAGGGCGCGCTGGATGCGGGCGATCTGCTCGATCTGCGCGCTGAGCCGGTCGTGGAGCGTCTCGATCTGGCGCCGGGCGACGAGGCTGCGCGTGGCGGTGCCCATCATGTTCAGGTCCAGCATGGCCGCCTCGAACTCGTCGGGCGTGTAGGGCTCAGGGTCGGCCGAGAAGATCAGCGACCAGTTGAGCGCCTCGCCCGCGTCGAAGGCGGGAATGGCGGCGAGCGAGCGCATGCGGGTCGCGTCGTCGCCCATCGCCGGGCCGAGCACGGGGTCGTCGGCGAGGTCCAGGCCGTGGACCAGGCGGGGCTCGTCACCCTCGAGGATCGACCCGACCAGGCCGCCGGAGCGGGCGGGCAGGTCGTTCCAGGAGCGCCAGGGGTCGCGGCGCTCACCGAGGGCGTCCGCCCGGGCGTTGGCGCCGGCCAGGACGCGGGTGAGTTTGTAGCGCCCCGGCTCCATGCCCCGCCGCGAGACCGTGACCATGTAGTCGCGGCGCAGGCGGTCGCCCAGCCAGGGGGAGAACGCCTCGAGCATCTCGGAGGGGTCGGTCAGCCCGGAAACCCGGCGCATGACGCGGGTCAGTTCGGCGATGCGCGGGTTGCCGGTCAGGTCCACGTCGTGCACGCGGGAATCGTAGGGAGGACGGGCGGGGCCCCCGCCGGACAACGCCCGCGTTTACGGCACGGCGGGCGTGCAGAGGGCCTCGACGCGGGCGGCACGGGTCTTCGCGTCGGCGGCCTGCAGTTCGGCCTCGGCCCGCAGCGAGTGGCGCCGGTCCTCGGTCAGCAGCGGCAGGTTGACCGACACGTTCCACGCCGCCGAACGGGCCGCGCCCTCGGCCAGCACCGCGGCGATGGCCAGGTCCGAGCGCAAATGCGGGCTGATCCGCCCGCACATCGACTCGCACAGGCGCAGCAGGTCGCCGGCCGCGGCGAGCATGGCCCGCGGGGGCGCGAGGGCGGCGTCGACGGCCGCCTCCCAGGCCTGCGTCCGCTCGGGGTCGTTCTCGTCGAGTTTCATCAGCCGGTTGAGGTTGGCGTAGCCCTCGGCGTCCTCGTCCGCCAAGGCGAGGAACACCGCCTGGGCCCGGTGCAGGCGGCCCGACGCGTCCCGGAGGAACTCGGCGTGCTCGGCCAGGCTCTTGCGCCCGACCGAGTACGAGACCACCATCCGGGCCGTGGCGGACGCCGCCGCCCCCGCCATCCCCGCGGCGGCCCCCCCGCCCGGGGCCGGGCACTTCTCCCCGAGTGCGTCGAGCAGTTCCTTGAGCCGGCGTTGGGCGATGGGTTCGGTCATGGGCAAGGGTAGAGGTCAGCGGGCGTCAAGCGGCGCGTCCGGCAGGACGAAGGCCATGCAGACCTGGGACCCGTAGACGGGGTAGCGGATCTTGCAGCGGTAGCCGCGCAGGCGTTCGGTGTCCCAGCCGGCCCGGTCGCACACGAAGCCGATCAGCTCGGTGTACCGGGGGATCTCGGCGACGCGGAAGGTGTGTCGCCCGCGTCCGAGGAACACGACGCTCTCGAGCATGTCCAGGCGGTCGGCCTGGCGCACGGGGTTGTCGGGGTGGGCCAGGCCGCGCACGATGGTGTCGAAGATGCGCAGTTCGGGCTGGACGTCCGGCCAGACGGAGTCGTGCAGGAGCACGTCGAGCACGATGTCCTGGCAGGCCGGCTCGACGTTGGCCGCCACGCCGGCGGTGCGCGACTCGCCGGGCGAGCGGAAGGCCCGGTGCAGCCCGCGGTAGAGCACGGCGGTCACGAAATCCGCGCCCCGGTCGCGTCCCAGGGGGAGGTCGTGCACCAGCGTCTGGGTCATGCTGCCCTCGTGCCGGGTGTGCATGCTCGCGGGGTCAACGGTGGAGAACTCGGCGATCAGCGTGTCCTCCAGCCCGCGCACCGGGCCGCCGTCGAGGCGCTGGTACTGATACGGCTTGGTCAGCGGGGAGAGGTGCTCGGTGGTGGCGTGCAGCACCGCGTTGGGACGGACACGCCGGCAGCCGAACATCGCCTGGACGTCGATCGAGTCGTGCAGGCCGGGCGTGTCGGACGGGCCGATGATCCAGCAGTTGGCCACGCTCTGGGCCTGCACGCCGCGGATGGCGCTCATGGCCTTGTACGCCGCGGCCTTCTGGCGCATCTCGAACCCGGCGCGGGACTCGTGCACCCAGTCGCTGAGCAGCGCGTCGAGCGAGTAGCGGTCGCCCAGGTCCGCGTCGATGAGGTGCTCGACCTGGAGGATGGCCTGTTCGACCTTGTCCAGGCAGTCGCGGCTGACACCGGCCCGCGAAGCGCCCTTGAGCATCTTGCGCAGGCCCTCCGGGCCGGGGATGCGGGCCAGTGTCGCCAGGGGGTCGTTGATCCGGGCGCCCGAGACCAGCCGGCTGGTGGCGGACTGGCTGAGGTTCAACGCGGACTGGATGGCCCGCTGCTCGCGGGCGCCGGACGAGGCGAGTTCGTCGAGCAGGGCGGCAAGCGCGTTGCGCAGGCCCACGCCGGCGTTGGTGGCGCGGGTCTGGATGTGCCGGTCATTGGGTCCCTGGAGGGTGGTTGTGGAGTCTTTAGGGGGCATGCCGTCTTGAGAATACCCGCTCGGCGCGCGTTCTGGAAGCGGCGATTACCCAAGATCAAGATATTTTCAGAATATGTAAAAAGTACCTTGAAGTGGGTACGGGATTCCGTTATGCTCGGCCTCGGATGGGGAAAACCGGGCATCGGCCCGACCCGTTCACCCGTCGCCCCCCGCGTCCGCCGGTCCCTGAACCGCGCCGCGGCAAACCAACCCCAGCCCGGACCCTCCCCTCCGAACCCCCGAAAGGATCCGCCCCGTGAACCCGAACAAAATCAAACTCAACCCGCGGCCGGAACACCGGCCCCGTGTCGCTGCGGCGTGGTGCGTGCTCGCCGCGGGCGCGGTGATCCCCGCCGCGCCGGCCCTGGCGGGCGTGCATCACCTGGCCAACCCGCTCGCGTTCGAGGTCATCGACCGCTACCCGCACGACGGCTTCGGCGACTTCGGGCCGTTCTCGGGCGCCACCTCGGTGCTCCACGGCTACGACGGCGAGGCCCGGTACATCACCGAGTTCAACCTGTCCGCCCTGGACGTGCCCGCGGGCCACCACGTGGTCTCGGCGACCTTCCGCTACGCGATTTCCGAGGTGCTCGTCGGCGGCATGGGCGTCTCGCCCTTCTCGCCCAATCCCGCGACCATCTCCGTGCTCGGCTTTGCCGGCAACGGCCAGATGGACCTGGC
Source organism: uncultured Phycisphaeraceae bacterium (assembly GCA_964522095.1). Lineage (GTDB taxonomy): Bacteria > Planctomycetota > Phycisphaerae > Phycisphaerales > UBA1924 > UBA6054. The sequence goes on from CAZFSO010000044.1 coordinate 14,885, forward strand.
GGACTTCCAGGCCGGCAACGCCAACGTGCTCGGCTCGAGCGACACGCTCGACGCCGTGGTCGGCCAGCAGTTCGAGGTGGACGTCACCGCGCACGTCGTGTCGCTGCTCGCGGGCGGCGAGTCCTGGGCGGGGCTGACCCTGCGGGCGGACACCGTCGGCGGCGTGATGATCTATGAAGGGGCCGGCCCCGGCTTCCTTCAGCTCTCGATCGTGACCGAACCCGTCCCCGCGCCCGGCGCGCTCGCCCTGATCGGGCTCGGCGCGGCCGCGTGGCCGCGCCGCCGGCGCTGATCCCGGCCCTGCCGACCGCCTGACCTTTCCGAGTTCCTCCCCCTCGCTTCGCGAAAAACAAGCCGGCCAAGGCCGGCGAAAGGAAACCCCCATGAGCTTCACCAAGACCACCGCCGCCGCCCTCGTCATCGCGTCCGCCGCGGCCGTCGCCTCGGCCGACGTCATCACCCTGACCGACGGCGAGTTCTTCGCCGCCTACGACACCACGCCGTTCGACGGCGTCGGCGACAGCGGGCCGTTCCCGTACAACAACGTCATCCGCGGCACCACCGGCGAGATCCGCGGCGTGGCCGAGTTCGACATGAGCCTCTTCGGCGTGCCCGCCGGCCACGAGATCGTCTCGGCGACCTTCGAGGTCTTCGTCGCCTCCGACAACGTCGGCGGCTTCGGCGTCTCCAACCAGCGCCCCGACACCATGACCGTCTCGGGCTTCGTCGGCGACGGGCTGCGCCACGTCAGTGACTTCCAGGTGGCCGACGGCAACGCCCTGGACACCGTCGACACCAGCAACGCCGTGTGGCAGGACGTGCTCTCGTTCGACGTGACGGGCTGGCTGAGCCAGGTCGCCACCCAGGGCGATGCCTGGGCAGGGTTCGTCATCAAGGCCGACACGCTCGGCGGGCTGAGCCTGTGGCCCGGCACCAGCGGCTACCCCCGCCTGGTCGTCACCACCGCGGCCATCCCCGCGCCGGGCTCGCTGGCCCTGCTCGGTGCGGCCGGCCTGTTCGCGCGTCGCCGCCGCTGATCTGATCGTCTTCCACTTTTCTCCGGCGCCGCGGCGTGCCCCACCACACAAGGGGGCGGGACCCCCCGGCGGCGTTTTTGTCACACCCCGGCCGGTGGGGCCACCACGCGATCATCGCGCGGGTGGTCGGGATGATCTCGCCGGGGCGCTCGTCGGCCCAGGCGGCCAGTTCGTCGAGCGTGCGCCAACGCACGCCGGCGACCTCCCAGTTGGACGCCCCCGCGGCGGGCGGGATGCGGGGCAGGCGGACGAGCACCATCAGGTCCGTCGAGCCGACCTGGGGCGTGTCGTGGACGAGGGCCAGGTGGGTCATCGGGGCGCCGCCCAGGTCCAGGCCGAGTTCCTCGTGCGCCTCGCGCCGGAGTTCGGCGGCCAGGTCGTCGGGCGTCAGGTGGTCGCCCGTGGCAGGCGGGTCGATGCCGCCGCAGGGGCCGAACTCCCACATCCCGGGGTAGTTGTGCACGCCCTCGCCGCGTCGGGCGAGCATGTAGCGGGGCTGGCCGTCGGTGGGGGCGTCGGGAGAGGCGGCGCAGAGCACGCCGGTGATGCCGAAGTAGCGGGGGCGTTCGTCGGGGGGCAAGGCGTCGCGGCAGGCGTGGGCGCGGAAGGACTCCAAGCGGGCGCGGGCGGCGGCGCCGTCGCGGGACTCGTAGGAGAGGATCGGCCCGTCGAAGTACCGCGGGTTGGACGCGACGAGGCCTCGCCAGGCCTCGTCCATCGCGCGGAGCGCTCCGGGCGAACGGGTCAGCGGGGCCCGGTCGATGCGCACGGTCAGCGGGGCGTCGAGGGGTTCGACGCGGCAGCCGGTCAACCCAGCAGCCCCGTGAGTTGATCGGACACGCCGGGCAGGCCGAGCGCCTCGGCCTCCCGGGCGATGAGGTCCTTGAGTTGCTCCTGGGCCTTGCGGTTGGCGTCGTTGACGGCGTCGCGGATCAGGCTGGTGGCCAGGTCCCGGGTCTTCTCGTCGACGGACATGCCCGCGAGGAGGGCGGGGTCGAGCGTCAGTTCGACCAGTTCCATGCGCCCGGTGACGGTGGCGCGGCAGGCCCCGCCCCCGGACTCGCCGGTGGCGCGGAGGGACTCGGACTTCGCCTTGATGCGCTCGCCCGCTTCCTTGAGTTTGTCCTTGTTCTTCATCAGGCCGGCGACGGCCTGCATGGCTTTGAGGTTGTCGAGCATGGCTGCCTTGGGATGGTCGCCCGGGTCATTCCGGCTTGCGCGGGCGTGGGTGGATGCGTTTGACCTCGCCCTCGAACACGTCCAGCACGGTGCGGACGAGCGGGTCGGCGAGGATCTCGTCGGGCGTCGGCCCGCGGAGGTTCGTGGTGGGCGGCTCGTCGCGGCGCGGCTCGGGCTCCGGGGCCCGGGCCGGCGGCGGCGCGGGAGTGGGGGGCGGAGCGGGCGCGGCGGGACGGGGGGCGGCCGCCTGCGGGCCCGGCGCGTGCCGGGGGTTTGGCTGGTGGGTTTGCGGCGGTCGGTCCGGGGCCGGGGGGCGTGTCCGGGCGGCCGCCGTCAGGCTTTTTTTGACGCGGCCCCGCTCTCCAGCCCCTTGGCGGGCCCGTTCGCGGCCCCGTTCCCGCCGGCGATCAGGGCCGTCACGTCGGCGATCTTCTGGGTCATCGCCAGGCGCACCAGGCACGCGTCGAGCAGCGCCCGCGGCGCGGGGCTGGACTTGAGCGCCCGCTGGACGGACTCGCACACCGCGATCATGTGCGTCAGCCCGGCGGGGTCGAAGCGGGTGCTGCGCTGCGCCTCGTCGGCGCGGGCGGCGTCGGACAGGTCCACCAGGTCGGTGTCCGGCCCGCACGCCGACAGCACCATCAGGTCGCGCAGGCGTTCGAGCAGCGTGGCGAGGAGTTGCTCGCCCGAGATGCCCTTGGTCAGCAGCGTGCCGGCCGAGCGCAGGGCCTGGGCCGGGTCGCCGTCGGCGAAGGTGTCGATCAGGCGTCCGACCAGTTCGCGGTCGGGCAGGCCCAGCAGGTCCTCGAGCAGCGCCAGGGTGAGTTTCTGCTCGCCGGTGGCCATCAGGCGGTCCATCAGCGAGAGGGCGTCGCGCATCGACCCGTTGCCGTGCACGGCCACCGCGTGGATCAGTTCGGGGTCGGCCTTGAGTTTCTCGTTCCGGACGACCTCGGCCAGGTGCCCGGCGATGGCGCTGGCCGGGATGTTGCGGAAGTCGAAGCGCTGGCAGCGGCTCTGGATGGTCGCGGGGACCTTGTGCGGTTCGGTGGTGCACAGGATGAACTTGACGTGCTCGGGCGGCTCCTCCATGGTCTTCAGGAGCGCGTTGAACGCCTCCTTCGTGAGCATGTGGACCTCGTCGATGATGTAGACCTTGTACTTGCCCCGCATGGGCCGGTAGACGGCGTTCGAGATGATTTCGCGGGCCTCGTCCACGCCCCGGTTGGACGCGCCGTCGATCTCGATGACGTCGGTGTCCTCGCCGCGCATGATGGCGGCGTCGGCCTCGGGTGTTCCCCCCGCCAGGGCCTTGGCGAAGATGCGGGCCATGGAGGTCTTGCCGACGCCCCGCGTGCCGCAGAAGAGGTAGGCGTGCGCCACCCGCCCGGCCTCGATGGAGGCCTTGAGCGTGCGGGCGACGGGCTCCTGCCCGACCACCTCGTCAAAGTCGTGCGAGCGGTACCGGCGTGC
>CAZFSO010000045.1:0-1056 GCA_964522095.1 uncultured Phycisphaeraceae bacterium
CGTCGCGAACGTCAGGCCGCATGCGCTCAACCTAGTGCCTCATGCCCAGTGCCGAGTGCCCAGTGCCGAGTGCCGAGTGCCGAGTGCCCAGTGCCCAGTGCCCAGTGCCCAGTGCCCAGTGCCTCTCCCCCCCATTGCCCATTGCCCATTGCCCATTGCCTATTGCCTATTGCCCCAAAAAACAACACCACCGCGCAAGCGGTGGCACGTTCGGTCATTCGGCTGAGCGGTGCGCTCAGCGGCGCGGGGCGGCCTTGCGGGCGGCGCGGCGGCGGCGCTCGGAGGGCTTCTCGTAGAACTCCCGCTTCTTGATGTCCTTCGTCAGCCCTTCCTTCTCGCAGAGCTTCTTGAAGCGCCTCATCAACTGATCGGCGCTCTCGCCGCCGCGGGACTTGATCCGGATCGCCATACCTGCTCCTTGCTTCGGTCCGACGCGGCGCGCCGGGCTGCTATCCAAGGCGGGCCACGCCGGAAGGTCAACCGGGCGGGCCACTTCCGACCTCGCCCCAGCCTCCCCCCGGACTCCCGGAACCGGGCGGGGCCGGGGCCCGGCGGCGGGATACCGTCCCGGGTGCTGCTCGTGGACGCCTACAACGTGGTCCGGGCCCAGTGGGTGCTGCCGGCGAGCCGCCGGGGAATGGACGTCCGCGGGCTGATCGGCCTGATCGGGCGGTCCCGGTTCGCCGGGCGGCGCCTCCGGGTGGTCGTCGACGGCCGCCCCAGCCCGGACTGGCTGCGCCACGGGGTCTACGACACGCTCGCCGGGCACGCCTGGTCGCGCCTGGGCCGGGCCGAGGTCGTCTTCTCCGGGCGCGACGCCGAGGCGGACGACGTGATTGAGGAGATCCTGGCCCGCACCCGTGGCGTGGCGATCACCGTGGTCAGTTCGGACCGGCGCCTGGTCCGGGCGGCCGGCCGGGCCGGGGCGGACCAGATCGGCAACGGCTCGTTCCTGCGCCTGCTCAACGAGGACCTGGACCGGGCCGACGCCGAACGCGTGCCGGCGTTCGCCGCCGAGGTGCCGCTGGACCCGGAATCGGTGGCGCACTGGATGCG
>CAZFSO010000045.1:1156-18426 GCA_964522095.1 uncultured Phycisphaeraceae bacterium
TGTGCGTCGGCGTGGTGGCGGGCTTCGTCGTGCTCGAGGACCTGGGCACGGGCGTGCTGATGGTCGCGGCGTCCGCCATCGTGCTGCTCGCGGCCGGCGCGCGCCTGTGGCACTTCGCCCTGTTCGCCCCGCCGGCGCTGCTCGCCGTGCTGGCCGCCATCGTGACCAGCCCGTACCGCGTGCAGCGCATCACCAGTTTCCTCGACCCCTACGCCGACCCGCAGGGGTCGGGCTACCACATGATCCAGTCGCTGACGACCGTCGCCGGCGGCGGCGTCTTCGGCCGCGGCCTCGGGCACGGGCTCCAGAAGTTCGGCTACCTGCCCGAGGACACCACCGACTTCCTCTTCGCCGTGGTCTGCGAGGAACTCGGGCTCGCGGGCGCCCTGCTGGTGATCTTCCTCTACGCCGCGCTGACCTGGTTCGGCACGGCCATCGCCCGTCGCGAGACCTGCGTCACCCTGCGCCTGATGACGCTGGGCGTCGTCGCGACCGTGACGATGCAGGCGCTGATCAACCTGTTCGTGGTCACCGGGCTGGCCCCGACCAAGGGCATCGCCCTGCCGCTGATGTCCTCGGGCGGCACGGGCTGGATCCTGACCGGCTTCGCCCTGGGCCTGGTGGTGGCCGTCGACCGCACCCGCCCCACGACCGACCCGACCTTCATCGACGAGCAGATCGCCCGCGAACCGGCCGACGACCGCGCGGAGATCGTGGTGCGCCCCGGCATCGCGATGCCCGGTGGCCCGGCTCGCCGAGCCGGGTCTCCCGTGGTCACCGCCGACGGTGGCACGGGCGTTCCGCCTGTGCTCTCAAGATCTTGACCGCGCAGGTCAAGAGCCCCACGGGACTCACAGAATCCGCTGAATCGCCTCCAAATCACCCTGCCGCTCCGCCGCGCCGAGCGCACGATCCGCAAACTTTCGGTACCGGTCCCGTGTCGCATCGCTGTTGTAAGTCACCGCGATGTAGGCCAGCAGCCAGCAATCGGTCACTGTGTCTTCGATTGTGTGCAGCAACGACCTGAACCGCGCTTGGGCTTCGTCACCCCGATGAACGCGCTTGGTCAGCACCATGCCCGCGTACACCGTCAACATGGGCTCGCTCAGACCCGCGGCCTCGAAGTAGCGCTCGAAGATCATCGCCGACAGCGCGTACAACTCAAGGTCGTAGAGCACAACCGCGAGCAATGAGAGCGCTTCATCGTTCTCCGGCTCGGCCGCGACGACCCGATCGATCTCCATCAACGCGGCCGTCTTTTTGTCCAACGCGTCGTACGCGTTCGCCAGGAAGACACGCTTGGGGACGGAGTCCCGGACGCTCAAGGATTTTCTGATCCACCGAACAGCCTCCTCGTACCGGCCGAGGTAGAACAGCGCGATGCCGTACGACCCCATCAGCGCGGGAGGGCAGGCGCCGGTGGCGATTAGCCTCGCGCCAATGTCCACCGCCTCGGCGTACCGATTACCGTCGTAGGCGTCCAGAAACCGGTCAACATCCGTCATCCGTTAGCCTTCCTGCTGAGGCACGACGCCCTCAGTCCGAGCCGCTTTCCAACCACGGCCGACGCTTCCCATGGCGGATCGTTAGCACATCCACGACCGATCGGCCCCCGTCCACACGGTAATACACCACGAACGCGTCAACGCTCATCCTCCGGATCTCGTACCCGAGGATCCGCGTGCGGATCACATCCACCGGGAACCGCCGCGGATGATCCTGAAGACTCATCAACGCGTCGTACAGAGACGCGAGCCAGCCGACAACCGTCGCTTCGGCGACCTGCTCGCTCCCAAGATACGCCACCTGCTCGTCGATCTGCCCGTGCACCGCGGGCGAGAGCTCAACCCGGTACCTCATCGATCGAGCTTCAGCCCGTGCTTGGCGGCGATGTCACGGATCGCAGCGCCGGCCTCGACGCCCTGACCCTGCCGGAACTGCTCTTCGCTCCGCCGGATCGCGTCCAGCGAATCGCGCAGTTCCATCAGGTCCTGCAACTCGTCGAACGCCTCCGGGCTGAGCACCACCGCCTCGGTCTGACCGTTGTTGGTCACAAACAGCGGCCGCCCGGTCCCCCGGACCCGATCCAACTGCCCCCGCAGGTTTTTGCGCAACTCGGTGAAACTCGTGATGTCGGTGGTGCGGACCATGCGGCTCCCATCGGGCATGTACAGAATTTGGTACACCCATTTTGCCATACGCCCACGCCGCTGTCAAGGGTCGCCCCACCCCCCGGCCCGGCCTCAAACGGAACCAAACTCCCCCCGCACGCCGATACCCTCCGCGTGCCTCCCCCCGCCCCGCCCCCCAACCCCGACGCCCCCCCCACGCTCCTCTTCGCCGGCGGCGGGACCGGGGGGCACATCTACCCCGCGCTCGCCATCGCCGAGCAGGCGGCCCGCCTGCGCCCCGGCACGCGGGCGGTGGTGCTGTGCTCGTCGCGCCGGGTGGACGCCGAGATCCTGGAAGAGGAGGGCGTGCCCCACAGGGCCCTGCCGGCGCAGCCGCCGGTGATGCGCCCGGCGGGGTTGCTCGGGTTCGTCCGGTCGTGGCCGGGGTCGGTGCGGATCACGCGCCGGGTGCTGCGCGAGCGTCTTGCCGACGGGCCGGCGGTGCTGGTCGCGATGGGCGGGTTCGTCAGCCCGCCGGCGGTGCGGGGGGCGTTGCGTGAGGGCGTGCCGGTGGCGCTGGTCAACCTCGACGCGGTGCCGGGCAAGGCCAACCGCTGGGTCGCCGCCCGGGCCGGGCGCTGCTTCACGGCGGCCGAGGTCGCGCAGGGCTGGGACTTCGTCGGCCCGATCGTGCGCCCTGCGCTGACCGACCCGATCGACCCCGGCGCCGCCCGGGCGCAGTTCGGGCTGGACCCGGCAACCCGGACGCTGCTGGTCACCGGCGGCTCGCAGGGCGCCCGGTCCATCAACGACCTCGTGGTCGCGCTGCTCGACCGCCATCCCAGCGCGTTCGCCGGGTGGCAGGCGATCCACCAGACCGGCGGGCAGCACGACCCCGGCCCGCTGCGGGCCGCCTACACCAGAGCCGGCGTCCGGGCGTGGGTGGACCGGTTCCTGAGCGACATGCCCAGCGCGTGGGGCGCGGCCGACCTGTCGTTCGGACGCTGCGGCGCGGGCACCGTGGCCGAGGCCTGGGCCACGCGCACGCCGTCGGTGTTCTTCCCGTACCCCTACCACGCCGACCAGCACCAGAAGCACAACGCCCGCCCGCTCGAACGGGCCGGTGCGGCCGTCGTGCTCGACGACCTCATCGACCCCGCACGCAACCTCGACGCCCACGGGGCGGCCCTGGTCGGCCTGCTGTCAGACCCCACCCGACTGGCGGCCCTGGCCGAGCCGGCGGCCCGGCTCAGCCCCGCCGACGGGGCCGCCCGCGTCGCCCGCGCGCTGCTGGACCTTTAGAAGCAGTCCTCGCCCTCCAGGGCCGCGGCCTGACGCACCCAGTCCGCCAACCGGCGCTCGTCGATCTCGTCGTCCTCGTGGACGTGGAAGTACCGCACCCCGGGCTGCTTGGACCCGACCGGCGGCTGAGGGTCCAGGGCGGCCCCGCGGAAGAACGCCACCTTGACGTACTTCGTCATGCAGTGGTACGACAGGAACCAGCCCCGCCCCTCCACGCCGTAGAACGGCGAGTTCCACCGCACCGCCTTGCGCACGCCCGGCACGGCCTCGGTCACGATCGCGTCGAGGCGACGGCCGACGTCCTGTTTCCAGCCGGGCATCGCGGCGATGTAGGCCTGGACCGGCGCGTCGCCGTCGCCCTTTGGGATCTGCGGGTTGCCGCCGGAGAGGAGTTTGGGCTTGCCGGCCGACGCGGCGGGCGCGGCGGACGCTGGCCGCTGGCCGGCCGGCTTCGCCGCCGACTCCCTGGCGGTCTTCCTGCCCGTCTTCGCGGCCGCCTTGCCGGGCGTCTTCTTGCCGGTCTTCTTCGCCATGTGCGCCTCCGGGTGGCATCGTACCGGGCTGATCACCCCATGGGTTGCCCGGCGGCGGTCGAATCCTGGTTCTCGGACGCGCAAGTGCTTGCCCCGACGGGACTCGGCCCGCGGGGTTTCACGCGGCGCGGGCGGGCCGGGGCACTACACTTGAGGCGTGGGAGATTCCCCGGCTGGACATCCTGCCGCGTGCGTGGTCTGGACCGAGCGGTCCGGCGTGGTGCCGGTGCGCCTGGAGGGCGTGCTCCACGCCCGCGGGCTGATCCCGGTGCGGGTTGATTCCCCCCACGCCGCGCTGGCCGAGTTGTGCCTGGCCCAGCGGGCGGGGTCGAAGGCCGTCCTGATCGTCTGCGGCGTGCGCGAGGTCGCCCGCCTGGTGGCCGCGGTGGAGCGGTTCGCCCCGGGCGCGGTCGTGTGGGTCTACGAGGAAGGCGCGAACCCGCCGCTCCGCCCGCTCGTCCTGACCCCCAAGGCCCCCGTGCCGACAGACGCACGGACACCCCCCGCACGCCCGGAGAACGGGCGGCCCGGCGCCCGCTTCCCCGCGCTCGTCCGAGAAAACGGGCTGAAGCACCCCCCCGGCCCGGTCGATGCTGTGCGGCGGGAACCTCCGAAGTCGGCACGGGACGTCCTCGACGACGACGAGCTGGAAATGCTCCTCGCCGGTGAGAAGGCCATGGAGGATCCGCGATGAGCGAGACGATCGCCGTGAGCAGGCCGGCCCCATCCCGCACCGAGCACCCCGACGCCTGGCGGGTGATCCTGGTCGGCCGCACCGGGCTGGACCAGTCGCTGCGCCGCGACGCCTCGATCGAACTGGTGCGGGCGCGCGACTCCATCGACGCCCTCGGCGAACTCTCCGACCCGATCGACGAGACCTCCCCCACGCGGGCGGCGGTCATCGTCTCGCCCGACGCCGAGCCGGCGGGCTCGGAACTGACCGGGTTCCTGGGGGCGCTGCGCCGCGTCGACCCGTTCGTGCGCGTGCTGCGCGTGGGCACGGGCACTCCCGGCTACGACGGCGCGGTCTCGCGCGAGTGCGACGCGGACGCCCTGCGCCGCGTGCTGGCCGACGCGGGAACACTCGACGTCAGAGGGCGCGCCCCGACGCCGGACAACGCCAGGCCGGACAACGCCAGGCCTGCGACGCCCCCGCCGCCGCAGGCGGAGGACCCGCACGAGCGGGCCATCCGCGGCGCGCCCGAGTCCCTGCCGCCGCCGGTCGACGCGCCGGCGGACGACGCGTCGCTGGTTCGGGCGTTGCTCGCCGGGCGTCCGATTCTCGAGCCGGCGCTGGCGATCGCCCGCGCCCGTGCGGGGCGGCGGGATCTGGACTACGACGCCGCGACCGGGCGGCTGACCTGCGCCGACCGCGAGTGGATGCTGCGCGAGGCGACCCGCGTCGGCGGGCTGGACGCGTGGCTGAGCGCGTGGATCAAACTCGAGGCCCAGCACCGCGAGTTGCGCCAGGCCGCGTTCACCGACCCGCTGACCGGGGCGTGGAACCGGCGGTACTTCCAGCGCTTCATGGACGCCGCCATCGACCAGGCCCGCCAGGCCCGCCGGTCGCTGACGCTGATGGTCTTCGACATCGACGACTTCAAGAAGTACAACGACGCGTACGGCCACGCGGCCGGCGACGAGATCCTCGTCGAGACGGTCCGCCTGCTCAACTCGGTGATCCGCCCGTCCGACCGGGTGTGCCGCGTGGGCGGGGACGAGTTCGCGGTGATCTTCTACGAGCCCCAGGGCCCGCGTGCGGCCAACTCGGCGCCGCCCGAGTCGGTCTACACGATCGCGACGCGCTTCCAGCAGCAGGTCTGCAACCACCGCTTCCCGAAACTCGGCGAGGAAGCCGCGGGCAGCCTGACGATCTCGGGCGGGCTGGCGAGTTTCCCGTGGGACGGCCACGACGCCGCGACTCTGCTCGACCGCGCCGACCAGTTGTCGCTCGAATCCAAGAAGCAGGGCAAGAACGCCCTGACCTTCGGCCGCGCCGCCGAACGCGAGTGCCGCAAGACCGAGTGACACCGAACGAGGTGCCCGCGTCAAGCAATGCCGGCCGGCTTATACCCAGCCCATTGCCCGAAACAGGGGGGCTTCGTGCCGCGTCCGCCGTGCGGTTGCGTGCTTCGACGACCGGGCCGAAGCGCAGCGCCGATCCCGACCGCGCCGGCAAGGCCGGGCAGCCTGCCGAAGCGGCTTGCCCGCGCTACCATCCCCGCCCGGCCGGGGCCGCGGGAAGGCCGGCCAACAGGAATCCAATCCCCCATGGAACGATCCGAAATCTTCGACAAGGTGCAGGAAGTGCTCGTCGACGCGCTCGCGGTGGACGAGGACGAGGTCACGCCGGAGGCGACGCTCATCGGCGACCTGGGCGCCGAGTCGATCGACATCCTCGACATCTCCTTCAAACTCGAGCAGGCCTTCGGCTTCAAGATCGCTCAGGGCGAACTCTTCCCCGAGGGCGTCACCCAGGACCCCGAGTACGTGCAGGACGGCAAGGTCACCGGGAACGGGCTGGCCCTGCTGCGCAAGCGCCTGCCCCACTTCGACTTCGCCGCCGTCGAGGCCGACCCGTCCGTGGCCAACATCCGCCAGATCTTCACCGTCGACGCCCTGGTCAACTTCTGCGAGCAGAAACTCCAGACCGCGTGACGGTGGGGCCGGGTGAGGCCGGCGTCCCGCCGGCCGGTGGTGGCCCGGCTCGCCGAGCCGGGAACGGAGAGACCCTCATGCGCTGGATGTGGATCGACCGCATCGTCGAACTCGTCCCCCGCGAGCGGCTCGTCGCCATCAAGCACGTCTCGATGGCCGAGGACCACCTGCACGACCACTTCCCGTCCTCCCCCGTCCCCGACGCGGGAGGTGGCACGCGCAGCGTGACGGAGGGGGGTGGCCGGCCGGGCCGCTTGGCCCCCCGCCCCCCCACCCCCATCATGCCCGCCAGCCTCATCGTCGAGGGCATGGCCCAGACCGCGGGCATTCTGGTCGGCCACGCCGAAGGCTTTCGCGAGAAGGTCGTGCTCGCCAAGGTCTCCCGGGCCGAACTCGACCTGGACGCCCGCCCCGGCGACACCATCCGCTACACCGCCCGGATCGAGCAGTTCTCCAGCGTGGGCGCCTCGACCGCCGGCACGGTCGAACTCATCTCCTGGACGCCCACGGGCCCGGGCGAGCCCCGTCTTCTCGGACGCATCGACCTGATGTTCAGCCACCTGGACAACAACATGGGCGGCGAGAAGTACCCCGAGCACAACTTCGTCTTTTCCGAGTCTTTCGCCACCCTGTTATCCTTGAGCGGGATCGAGCCGATCCCCCATGCCTGATGGGGATATGCTGCCCCGGATTCGGGCGGCCCCCGGCACGCCCGGTCGGGCCCACGCCCGACGCAACCCGCGGAGCCGACCGATGCGACGAACCACCCACGCCGCCCTGATCCTCGCCCTTGTCGCCGCCGCCCTGGCGATGACCGCCTGCCGGTCCCCAGGGGAGAAACTGCCCACCCGCGAGCAGCGCATGAAGTCGCCCCAGACCGCCATGCGCGGCCCGGCCTACAAGCGCCTGGTCATCACCTTCAACGAGGCCCACAACCTGGCCGTCAAGGCCGCCGACTACGCCGCCCGCCTCCAGGCCGAGGGCGACGACCCGGACCGCGTGCTGGCGGCCCAGGAACTGGCCGACGACGCCGCCAAGTTCGCCGACGACATCGAGTGGTTCCTGACCAACCGCCGGCGCATGCAGTGGCACCAGGCCTACATGAACGAACTCTGGGAGCGCTACGACGCGCTCGACCCCGCCCACCGCGAGACCGTGCTGGCCTACACCGACCGCGAGGTCCGCAAGCGGTCCTACCTCATCAGCCTCAAGCGCGAGTACAAGGACCGCTACGGCATCGAGCGCCCCGACCCCCGCTGGGGCGACCTGTTCTACCCGGTCGGCGCCAAGCAGTACCCCGGCAACCCGTGGACCAAGGACGAGTGACCCAGTAAGGCCGAGTGACCCGGTGGGGCCGGCTTCCAGCCGGCCCTTTTTTCTTACCCCCCACCCAGCCGCTCTCGCACCAGCCGGTCGAACAACTCCACCGGCGCGGCGTGTCCGGTCCACAGCTCGAACTGAGCCGCCGCCTGACGGACGAACATCTGCACGCCGTCGATGGTGCGGTAGCCGCGTTCCCTGGCGGCCCTGAGCATGGGCGTCTCGATGGGGTTGTAGACGGTGTCGAAGAACACCGTCTCGGGCGGCAGCGCGGGCATGTCGGGGATGGGGATGGACAGGCCGTCGGGGTCGGGGCCGCCGGCCATGCCGACGGGGGTGCAGTTGACGAACAGGTCGGCCGGGGCCGAGGCCCAGTCGTCGCCCGACGCGACGAAGCCTGGCAGGCCGAGCGCGTTGAGATCGTCGGCGATCGCTCCGGCGCGGGCCGCGGACCGGTTGAACAGCGTGACCGACGCGCCGGCGTGGGCGGCGACCCACGCGGCGGCCCGGGCCACGCCGCCCGCGCCGGCGATGGCGACGCGCCGGCCCCTTGTCGTTTCGAGCGCCTCTTCCATCAGCGCGGCGATGGCCGCCGCGTCGGTGTTGGCGCACCGCCAGACGCCGTCGTCCCCGCGGTGCAGTGTGTTCGCCGCGCCGATGTCGCCGGGGTTCCAAGCGCCGATCGGCGCGCCGCCCGTCGCGTGCTCCTTGTGCGGCACGGTGACGCTTGCCCCGGCGAAACCCAGGCCCGGGTGCTGCGTCAGCGCGTGGAACGTGGTCTCGAAACTCACGCGCGACGCCTCAGGGTCGGCCGAGTCGGCCGCCACCGGCATCGGCACGTACACCCCGTCCCATCCGATCTCGGCGAACCCCGCGTTGTGGATCAGGGGCGACATCGACTGTGTCACCGGCCAGCCGATCACGCCGTAGACCCTGGTGTTCTTGCCGATCGACCGGAAGCGGTACATGCCCAGCAGGTCGTCGATGGTCGGCTGGCCGGGGGCGGTGGCCGACTCGTCGCGCAGCGAGGCGAAGGTCAGGAAGCCTCCGAACTTGGGCGCCAGCACGCGGCTCATCAGCCCGAACTCGCCCATGCCCAGCGCGATCGTCGGCTTCTGGCGTTCGCTCAAGATGTCGAACAACTCCAGGTTGTCGCGGATCGACCGCGCCCGGTACGCGACCTTGACCACCGCGCACGCCGGCTCGGCCTGCATCGCCAGGATCTTCCGGGTCAGGTCGGCCGGTCGCCCGTTGAAGTCGTGGGTCGACAGGATCAGTCGCGTGCGGACGTGGCGCTCCTGCTTGGGGTGGTCGACCGCCAGGTTGATCTTCTGGCGGATGTTGGCCGAGGCGGCGTACGCCTTGAGTTCCACGTCGATGTAGGCGGGCGGGTGCTCGGCCGTGCCGAGGGCCTCGAACATCGACACCCGCTCGTCCTCGTCGCCGGCGTAGAACCCGCCCTCCCACTCGGGGCGGCAGGTGACGATGCAGGGCAGGGCGGACTCGGCCACAAGGCCCTTGATCTGGCCGATCCGCGCGTCGAGCGACAGGTCGGCCTCCATGAGCAGGTCCACGCGGAACTCGACCAGGTCCGCGCCCTTCTCGGCGGCCAGCACCGCGTCGCGCCGGGCCTGCGCGGGGTCGTCGGCCAGGATGGGCACGCACACGAGCGTCACGCGTCGATTATTAGGTCAGGCGTCGGCCAGACGCCCCGTCAGCGCCAGCCGGTCGGCGCCGGTCACCTCGACGCGGACGATGCGGCCCAGGAGCGACCGGGCCGCCGCCCCCGTGGGCGCGTCGAAGAACACGATCAGGTCGGTGTCGGTGCGCCCGGACAACTGCACGCCCTCCGCGGCGTCGGGAAGTTCGAGGGTGGCCGTGGCCGCCGGGTCGCGCCCGCCGACGGTGATGCCCACCATCCCGGTGCCCGGCTTGACGTCGCGCCCGCGTTTTTTCATCTCCGCGCGGCTCACGCCCTCGACGAACACCTCGAACGAGCGCCCCACCTGCTCGCGGCTGATCGAATCCGAGATCTCACTCTGCAAGGCCAGCAACTCGTTGTTGCGCCGCCGCTTCACCGCGTCCGGCACGTCGTCCGGGATCCGGTCGTAGGCCACCGTGCCCGGGCGCGGCGAGTACTTGAAGATGAACTGGTTCTTGCACCGCGAGCGCACCAGCAGCGCCTTCGTCGCCTCGTGGTCCTCTTCGGTCTCGGTCGGGAAGCCCACGATCACGTCGCCCGAGAGCATCAGCGGCCGCCCGATCTCCGGCTGGTCCAGGAACGCCCGCGCCCGGTCGATGAACGCCAGGTACTCCGCGACCGTGTAGCCGCGGTTCATCATCTTGAGCATCCGGTCGCTGCCCGACTGCGCCGGCACGTGCAGGTAGCGGCAGATCCTCGGGTGGTCGCGGATGACCTCCAGCACGTCGTCGCCGAAGTCACGCGGGTAACTGGTCACGAAGCGCAGGCGCTGGATCGCGGGGACCTCGTCGTGGATGCGGCGCAGCAGGTCGGCGAAGGTCGTCGTGTTCGCGCCGGCGAACGCGTCGCGGTGGTGGCTGCCCTTGTAGGTCCGGCCCTTCTGCGGCTGCGTCACGCCGTCGACCACCACCGCCGCCCCGTGCTCGAAGCGGTAGTGGTTGACCGTCTGGCCGAGCAGCGTCACCTCGATCACGCCGGCGTCGGCCAAACGCTTGCACTCGTCGACGATGTGGTCGGGCGGGCGGTGGATCTCGGCGCCGCGCGTGTGGGGGACCACGCAGTAGGTGCAGAACTTGTTGCACCCCCGCGTGATCCGCACGTAGGCCGAGCGCTTCGACTCGGCGTCCGTCGGCGAGACCATGCGGGAGAGGTCCAGCGACTCGAGCCGGTCCTCGGCCGCCGCGAGGGTCGACGACCTGCGAGACGCCGCCCCCTGCAGCGCCGCCACCCGGGCCGACCGCTGCACCGCCAGGCCCGGCTCGTCGGCCAGGAAGGACTCGCGCGTGCGGACGGCGTTGTCGATCAGGGCGGGGAGTTTGTCGAGTTCGGCCGGGCCGCACATCAGGTCGACCACGGGCATGCGGCGCATCAGGTCGGTGCCGTCACGCTCGGCCATGCAGCCCAGGACGCCGACCACCAGGCCCGGGCGCGTGGTCTTCTCGGCCTTGAGGGCGCCGAGCCGACTCCACACCTTCTGCTCGGCCCGCTCGCGCACCGAGCAGGTGTTGTAGAGGACGATGTCCGCCTCGTCCGAGTCGGTGGTGAACGCGTAGCCCATGGCCGCCAACTGCCCGGCGACGAGCTCGGAGTCGAGTTCGTTCATCTGGCAGCCGAAGGTTTCGAGATAGACGCGCCGCTGGGCCATGGGCGGGGATGGTAGGTGGCGTCCGCCGCCGGGCTTACGGGCAGCCCGCGTCGTAGGCCCCGACGAACTCGATCACGTCGAACACGTCGAGCACGCCGTCGCCGGTCACGTCGGCCGCGGGGTCCTGGGCCTGGAACAGGGTGACGAAGGCGATCAGGTCGAACAGGTCCACCTCCCCGAACGGCTCGGCCAGGTCGATCACGCACCCCGAGCCCACCGAGCCCGTCACGGTCAGCGTCAGCGCCTGGGGGGCGCCGGGGTCGGCGAACATCCCCCGGTCGTTGAACACCAGGAAGGTGTACACCGCCTCGAAGTCGCCCGCCGCCTCGTCGGACATCGTGACCACCACGGTCTCCTGCCCGCCCGGGAGCAGGCCGGACACCGGCTCGAAGCCCACCGCGAAGGCGTCGGTGTCGCCCACCGCCAGCGCCAACTCCACGTCCATCGGCGCCCCGTCCCACGACGCGGCGTTGAACAGGTCGAAGACCCCCACCGCGTCGCCCGAGCCCGGGGCGATCTCGCCCAGGTCCAGCAGCAGTTCGGTCACCGACTCCGCCGGGTCGAACGACCCGACCGACGGCTCGTACACCGCGATCGACACGTCGATCAGGTCGTCGGCGTCGTTGGCGCCCATCCCGGGGCCCGCCTGCGTCGTCACGTCGAGGTTGCTGACGATCGCGTGCCCGAGCAGGATTCCCGGCACGTCGGTCGCGCCGGGCGCCAGCGACAGCACCAGGTCCTGCGCCGAGTCGCTCTCGCCGATCGGGAAGGCGTTGTGCACGCCCTCGTGCGAGGCCACCAGCCCCTCAGAGGTCCGCACCTCGAAGTAGGTCCCGGCCCAGCCCGACTTGCGGACCGGGACGACCACCTCGCCGGCGTCCTGCCCGACCAGCAGGTTGACCGCGACCGAGACGTCCGACGACCCGTCCGGCCGGGGCGCGTCGCCCACGAACACGGTGCTGTCGTTCTCCTGGTTGACGTAGAGCGACCAGACCACGCCCGGCAGGTCCACCAGCGCGTTGCGGTTGTTGGTGTAATACTGGGGGTTCATCTGCTGGCTGTAGACCGCGTGGTTGCGCCGGACCTCGAAGGCGTCGGGCGGGTCCATGTAGTGCCAGGCGACCAGCGCCGCCAACTGGCCCATCTGGTAGCCCGCCGGGAAGGTGTCCACCAGCGAGAGGCCCTGGATCGAGCCCCAGCGCACGTCGGAGTAGAACAGGATCCGGGCGGTGTCGCCCTTCTCGACGTCGCCGGGGAAGTAGTACGACCCCAGGCTGCCGTGCGCCCCGGTCTGGTCGGCGCCGCTGTAGGGCTTGTTGCCGCGCGAGGAGTTGATCGACGGGTTGCAGGGGCGGATGGCGTGGTGGTCGCCCACGTTGCCGCGCGCCGAGTTCGACGCGTTGCCCGGCTGGCGCGAGTCCGGCCAGACGTGCTCGCGGTTCCAGGTGCCGCCCGAGTCCCAGGTGGCCGGCACCGACGCGCGGTTGTACATCAGGAGGATGTTGCCCGGGCGTTCGGGGTCCGCGTCGGTGATGGCGGCCGCGTAGCGGATCTCGCCGTAACTGCGCTGGATGTGCCCGGCGGTCATCGCCGCCTGCAACTGGGCCTTGAGCGCCGGCCCCGTCGCGTTGACGCCGGCGTAGTACGACGCCGGCGGGTCGTACGGCCCGGCGACCGCCGCGCCGGCCACGCCCGCGAGGACCACGAGAGAACACACCGCGACGGGCTTGCTAGGCATCTGCTGTCCCTTCCAGAGATTCTTCACGAAACCGCCCCCCGGCCGAGTGTCCATCGTAGCCGACGCCCCCGCAAGGAAACCCGCCTCAAACGCCCGATTTCCCGAATCTTCACGCCCGAGAAGCGGCAGGGCGCTCCCCCTAAACTCCGCCCGCGTGAGCCGCTACGAGGACATCCGGGCCTGGTTCTCCGAACTCTCCCTGGCGACCAAGTGCCTGCTGCTCTTCGGCGCGGCCTCGGCGGGGATCATCGCCATCGCGCTGACCCTGCCGCTGCTCCGTATGAACGGCCTGGTCGGCGCCTCGGAACTCGACGTGGCGCGCACCGTCTACGCCGCGTGGCTGAGCCTCGACGAGCACCGCGACGCGCCGCCCTTCCTCGCGGGCGCAAGCGTCAGACGCATGAGCCCGAGCCTGGCTCGCGACGAGTCCGAGAACAGCCGCTTCCTCCGGCGCGCCCTGCGCTCCTTCAACGCCGGGGGCCCGCCCGAGTTCTTCGAGGCCGACTGGTCGGGCTGGACCCGCGTCTACCGCTACGCCCGCGCCCGGCGCGACACCGACGGCGCGCTCCAGGACCTCGTCCTGATCGAGCGCCGCGCCGACGGCGCCGCCCGCAACCTGCTCGTCAACTTCCTCTACCTCCTCGCCGCGGGCTCGGTCGTCCTCGCGGTGGCGCTGGTCTTCTTCGCCGCGCTGACCAGCCGCCTGATCCTGCGCCCCGTCCTGAGCCTGCAGCGCACCGCCGAGCGCGTGCGCGAGGGCCACCTCGACACCCGCTCGCACATCGACACCGGCGACGAGTTCGAGGAACTCGCCGAGACCATCAACCTGATGCTCGCCGAGTTGCAGCGCCAGCAGGACCAGTTGCGGGCCGCCAACGTGGCGCTGGACTCGCGACTGAGCGAACTGACCGAGGCCAACACCGCCCTGTTCGAGTCCGCCCGCCTCAAGGGCGAGTTCCTCGCCAGCGTCAGCCACGAACTCCGCACCCCCCTCAACGCCATCATCGGCTTCGCCGAACTGCTCCTGGAGATCGCCCGCTCGGACATCGTCACCTCCAACGAGGGCCGCCCGATCGTCCCCGGTCCGGACGCCCTGGCCAAGCGCGAGCGCTACCTCGTCAACATCGTTCAGGCCGGACGCACCCTGCTCGAGATGATCGAGACCCTCCTCGAGATGGCCAAGATCGAGGCCGGACGCATGGAGATCCGCCCCGGCGTCGTTCAGGTCGGCGAGGCCTGCCAGGCGCTCGCCGGGCTCATCCACCCCCTGGCGCGCAAGAAGGAGGTCGAGGTCTCGCTCGACCTGCCCGCCGACCCGCCCGTGATCGAGACCGATCCCAAGAAGTTCAACCAGATCGTCTTCAACCTGCTCTCCAACGCCGTCAAGTTCTCCGGCGGCCACGAGCAGGGGCGCCCCGGCGCCGTCGTCGTCCGCGTCGAACGCCTCCCCGGACGCGGCGAGGACGACAAGGTCCGCGTCTCCGTCATCGACAACGGCCCGGGCATCGCCCCCGAGGACCAGAAGCGCATCTTCGACAAGTTCCACCAGGTCGACAGTTCCCACACCCGCACCCACGCCGGCACCGGCCTGGGACTGGCCATCGTCTCCGAACTGACCCGCCTGCTCCAGGGCGAGGTGCAACTCGAGTCCGAACTCGGGCAGGGCTCGATGTTCTCCGTCATCCTGCCCATGCGACTCGACATGCACGCCGTCGAGGAGGCCCGGCTCGAAGCCCGTTTCCGCGGCTCGCTCGCCCCCGCCCCCCGCGAGGGCTCCCGGGGCTGACCCTACAGGATCCGCGTCGACCGCGGGTAACTGCCCAGCACCTTCAACTCCCGGCAGTGCGCCGACGCACGCGACAGCGCCGCCCGCATCCCCTCGTCCTCCCGGTGCCCCACCGCGTCGACGAAGAAGGTGTACGCCCAGTTCTCGCGCCCGCTCGGGCGCTTGTCGATGTGGGTCAGGTTGATCCCGCTCGAATGGAACGCGCCGAGCACGCCCACCAGCGCGCCCGGCTTGTCCTCGGTCGTGAACATCACCGAGGTCTTGTCGTCGCCCGACCGGCGGGCCATCTGGCGCGAGATCACGTAGAACCGCGTGATGTTCTCGGGGTTGTCCTCGATCTTCTCGAACAGCACCGGCAGGCCGTGGATCTCGCCCGCCAGTTCGCTGGCGATGGCCGCCGTGCCCGGCTCGGCCCCGATCTCGCGCGCCTTGCGGTTCTCCTCCAGCGCGGTCAGCACCGCCTTGCTCGTGCTCGCGTCGGGCAGCAACTCGGCGTTGGGGTACTGCGTCGCCAGCCACGCGCGGCACTGCGCCAGCGCCTCGGGCTTGGAATAGATCCGCCGCACGCGGCTCGGCTCGCAGTCCGCCAGCAACGCGTGGTGCACGTTGATCTGCACCTCCGCGTACACCCACACCTTCCCCGCATGCTCACGGAAGGCGTCGAGCGTCTCCGTGATCCCCCCGCCGATGGAGTTCTCGATCGGCACCAGCCCGTAGTTGACGTGCCCGCGACGCACCTCCGTGAACACCCCCGCGATCTGACGCAGGTCCTCGTACTCCACGCTCGAGCCGAACTGCTTGACGCTCGCCTGATGCGAGTACGACCCCGGCGGGCCCAGATACCCGATCCGCAAGGGCTGCTCGAGCGCGAAACTGCCCGACATCAACTCCCGGTACACGCCCTCGATCGTCCGGTCCGGCAGCGGGCCCCCGTTGGCCGCCAAAACCCGCGACAGCACCTCGGCCTCCCGGTGCGGCGCGTAGATCGGCGCCCCCGACCCGCGCTTGGCCTTGCCGACCTCGACCACCAGCCCCGCCCGCTCGTTGAGCAGCGCCACCAACTTCTTGTCGATCCGGTCGATCCTGCGGCGCAGATCCGCCAACGCCGCCGAGTCCGCCGCCGACTCTTCCACCTTTGGCGGGGCAGTCATCCTGCCGGCCTCCCCACTCCCCCCAGTGGGACGGGCTTCCAGCCCGTCATCCCTCTTCCCCTTCCCACCCCCACCCTTGGATCCTGCCTTCTTCGCCATAACCCCGATTATCGCCCACCCACACCCCCGCCTGAACGCCGCCCACCAAACCCGCCCCCGGAGCCGTCGCCCCGATACGCTTCTCGCTCCCGGCGAAACCCCCGGACCGGCCTCCCCAATCACGCCAGAGTGGACACCGCCCCGCCCATGCTCGCCCTCACCCTCGCCCAGACAACCCTCCCCGAGGGCGGCATGATCCCCCTCTTCGTCGCCTTGGCCGCCGGCGTCGCCCTCTGGCTCGCCGGCGTCAAACTCGTCCGCGTGGTCTTCATCGCCCTCGGGGCCGCCGTGGGCGGCTTCGCCGGCTCCGTCCTCCTGCCCCTGACCGGCATGCCCGCCCTGCCCCTCGGGTCGCTCACCCTGACCCCGGGCTTCACCGGCCTCATCGCCGGAGGCGTCATCGGCGCCCTCGTCTCCCTGGCCATGCTCCGCATCGTCGTCACCCTCACCGCAAGCGTCGCCATGGGCGTCGTCGGCGCCATGGCCGCGCTCGTCTTCCTCCACTTCAGCCCCACCGCCGGCGCCCCCACCGACCCCGACGCCCCCTACGCCGACACGGCCGCCGACCTGCGCGCCCTCACCGACGACCTCGCCCGGGCCACCCGCGAGCAGACCGACGAGGCCCTCGACCGCCTGAACCGCTCGCTGAACGACGACCCCGAGGCCAACCAACTCCTCGCCGATCTGAACACCGAGGAGAACCGCGAACGCCTGCGCGACGCCGCCGAGCGCTCCCGGGCCTACCTCGCCCACGTCTCCGAGGTCCTCCGCGCCGAGTACGACCGCCGCCCCGCCCGCGACAAACTCGTCATCCTGAGCAGCACGACGGCCGGCCTGGCCGTGGGCCTGCTGATGGGCGTGGCCATGCCCCGCCGCTCGAGCGCCCTGATCACCAGCCTCCTCGGCTCGGCCCTCTGGCTGGCCGCCGGCGTCGCCCTGATCCGCGCCAACGCCGATCCCGACCCCAACTTCCTCACCCAACCCCCCCTCGCCTGGGCCGTCGTCTGGGCCCTGACCGCCGTCCTCGGCATGACGGTCCAGTTCGGGCTGATCAGGCGGCGTGGCGGCAAAGATGGCGGCGAGCCGTCCGACGACTGATCCCGGCCCGGATCGCTCGGGCAATCGGACGATCGGCGTGGGCGTTGGTAGACGGGCGGGCGATGGGCAATGGGCAATGGGCAATGGGCAATCAATGACAGCCCGCCCGAAGGGCTCTTCCTTCCCT
>CAZFSO010000046.1:0-1968 GCA_964522095.1 uncultured Phycisphaeraceae bacterium
CTGTTCGGCGAGGAGCGCACCAACCCCTTCCTCAACCGCGCCAACCTCGTGCTGGTCGCCAAGGACGCGTCGTTCTTCGCCATCATGGCCGTCGGCATGACCGGCGTGATCATCCTGGCCGGCATCGACCTGTCCGTCGGCTCGATCTTCGGCCTGGCCGCCATCGTCGGGGCCATGGCCCTGACCAGCCTGCCGGGCGGTGCGCCCCTCTATCTGGCCGTCCCGGCCGCGATCGGCGTCTGCGTGGGCGTCGGCGCCCTCTGCGGCCTGGCCAACGGCGCCATGACCGTCGGCCTGCGCGTCCACCCATTCGTCATCACCCTGGGCATGATGGCCGCCCTCCGGGGCCTGACCATCGTCCTGCCCAGCACCTTCTTCAACAGCCAGTCCATCGGCGGCTTCCCCGCCTCCTTCACAACCGGCTTCTTCCGCTACGAGTTCCTCGGCGTCCAGCCGGTCCCGATCCTCTTCATGCTCGCCGTCGCCGCCGGCGGCTGGTTCGTCCTCAGCCGCACCGTCTTCGGCCGGCGCGTCTTCGCCATCGGCGGCAACGAGACCGCCGCCCGCTACGCCGGCATCCCCGTCGGCCGCGTCAAGGTGCTCGTCTACACCATCATGGGCGCGCTCGCCGGGCTGTCCGCCTGCGCCTCGATCGGCTACTTCGGAGCCGCCGAGACCAACGCCGGAAACGCCTACGAACTCCAGGTCATCGCCGCCACCGTCATCGGCGGCGCGTCCCTCATGGGCGGCCGCGGCTCGGCCCTTGGCGCCGTCCTCGGCGCCGTCGTCATCCAACTCATCAACAACGCCATGATCATCACCGGCGTCGATCCGAACTACAACCAGATCGTGATGGGCGCGGCCATCATCGTCGCCGTCGTCGTCGACCAGACCAAGCAGCGCCTCACCTCCCGCCGCCACTGAACAGGAACCCCGCATGCACCGCCACACCCGCACCCTCCCCGCATCCGCCCTCTGCCTGACCGCCCTCCTCGCCGGCTGCAACCAGAGCGAGAACGAGGCCCCCGCCCCCGCCGCGGCCGCCCAGACCGAGCAGATCACCTACACCATCGCCGTCATCGCCAAGAGCAACGGCCAGCCCGTGTTCCAGGCAGCCCACACCGGCGCCCGCGCCGCCGCCGCACGCCTGACCGAGGAACTCGACGGCGTGACCGTCAACGTCAACTGGCGCACCCCGCCCCAGGAGGACGCACAACTCCAGGCCCAGTACGTCGAGCAACTCGTCGCCTCGGGCGTCGACGGCATCGCCATCTCCGTCTCCGACGCCAACGTCCTCAACAGCGCCCTGCGCTCGGCGGTCGACAAGGGCGTCGTCGTCGTCACCTTCGACTCCGACGCGCCCGACTCCGGGCGCCTGGCCTACTACGGCGTCGACGACGTCGAGGCCGGCAAGGAGGTCATGCGCCAACTCGCCGAGGTCATGGACGAGCAGGGCGTCGTCGCCGTCCTGACCGGCAACCCCGCCGCCAGCAACCTCGCCAACCGCGTCCGCGGCGTGCGCGAGGCCGCCGCCGAGTTCCCGAACATCACCATCAAGGACGTTTACCACTTCACCCCCGAGACCGCCACCGAGGCCGCCGCCAAGATGCAGCAGGTCCAGACCGCCAACCCCGACATCACCGGCTGGGCCCTCGTCGGCGGGTGGCCCCTCTACACCGACAACGCCCTCGACGGCATCCACCAGAACGCCCGGGTCGTCTCCATGGACCCCCTGCCCCTCCCCCTCGAGTACGTCCGCAAGGGCCAGGTCCAGGCCCTCGTCGGCCAGCCCTACTTCGGCTGGGGCGAGAAGTCCGTCGAGATGATCGTCGACATGCTCCACCGCGACCGCGCCCCGGAGACCGAACTGGTCCTCGCCGAGTTCCAGGTCGTCACCCCCGAGAACGTCGACGCCTACGCCGAGAACTGGAACACCTGGCTGAAAAACTGAGGGATCAGGGATCAGGG
>CAZFSO010000046.1:2068-17906 GCA_964522095.1 uncultured Phycisphaeraceae bacterium
AGGGATCAGGGATCAGGGGCGATTTTACATGGACACGACACGACCCATCTTTCTGATGGCTGATGGCTGATGGCTGATGGCCGACCCCTCTCTTCATCCCTCCCCCCTTCTCCGCGCCACCGGCGTCTCCAAGCGCTTCGGCATCACCCACGCGCTCGACGACGTCTCCGTGGAGTTCCGCAAAGGCGAGATCCACGCCCTGATGGGCGAGAACGGCGCGGGCAAGAGCACCCTGGGCAAGGTCATCGCCGGCCTGCACAGGCAGGACGCCGGTACGGTCGAGATCGTCACCCCCGACGGCCCGCGCACCCTCACCCCCGGCTCCCTCGACGACGCCTTCGCCGCCGGCGTGCGCATCGTCCACCAGGAACTGGCCCAGTGCCCGAACCTGTCCGTCGCCGAGAACCTCTGCCTCCACGCCATCCCCAGGAAGGCCCTGGGCGTCGACTTTCGCGCCATGGAGGAACGCGCCGCCCGCCTCGTCCACGCCCTCGAGCCGTCCATCGACGTCCGCCGCCCGCTCGGCCTGCTCAGCCCCGGACACCGCCAGATCTGCCAGATCGCCGCCTCGCTCGACGAGGACGGCCCCCACGGCCCCGCCCGCGTCATCGTCCTCGACGAACCCACCAGTTCGCTCTCCATCGCCGAGACCGACCGCCTGCTCGACATCGCCCGCGCCCTCGCCGCCCGCGGCGTGACCATCGTCTACGTCTCCCACCGCATGGGCGAGATCTTCGCCTGCTGCGACCGCGTCACGGTCCTCCGCGACGGCCGCTTCGTCGCCACCTCCCGGGTGGCCGACATCGACGAGCCCACGCTCGTCGAGCAGATGATCGGCCGACGCCTGTCCACCCCCGGCGCCAAGGCCGCCGAGGCCCTCGCCGACGCCGCCGGCGTGACCCACGCCGTCCGCCCCGACGCCCCCACCGTCCTGCGCGTCACGAACCTCACCTCGCCGGGCCGGGTGGAGGACGTCTCGCTCGAAGTCCGCGCGGGCGAGATCCTCGGCATCGGCGGCCTCGTCGGCGCCGGCCGCTCCGAACTGCTCGACGCGATCTTCGGCCTGGACCGCCGCGCCACCGGCATCGTCGAGGTCGACGGCCGGCGCGTCTCCGGGCACGGCCCGCGCGCCGCCATCCGCGCCGGCATGGGCTACGTGCCTGAGGACCGCCGCCGCCAGGGCCTTTTCTTCGAACTCGGCATCGACGAGAACATCCTCACGCCCATCATGCCCGACCTGGCCCGCCTCGGCGTGCGCGACCGGCGCGCCGAACTCGCCGAGGTCCGCGCCCGCGTCCAGCGCTTCCAGATCAAGACCGCCACCCTCAGCCGCACCGTCCCCGGCGAACTCTCCGGCGGCAACCAGCAGAAACTCCTCATCGCCCGCTGGATGCGCGACGCCACCAGGGTGCTCCTCCTCGACGAGCCGACCCGCGGCATCGACGTGGGCACCAAGGCCGAGGTCTACCGCCTGGTCCAGGAGGCCGCCGCCGCGGGCCTGGCCGTCCTGCTCGTCTCCAGCGAGATGCCCGAACTGCTCGCCCTGTCCGACCGCGTCCTCGTCATGGCCGGCGGCCGCCTCCAGGGCGAACTGACCGGCGCCGACATGACCCAGACCAACATCATGACGCTCGCGGCACGGGAAACTTCGGGCCGGCCGGTTCTTGCCGTTCGCCCCTGATTCACACGCAGCCTGCTCCGGCCGCCCCGGCAGGGGCGTCGTCAGTAGCCGCGGGTGGAGCGAAGCGCAACCCGCGGAACCTCCTTGTCACTGCCTCAGCAGCACGATTTCCTCACCGTCCGTGCCCCAGATTTCCCGCTCGCCCTCCGGTGTGACCAGCCGCACGTGCACCGTCCGGTCCGGCCGCTCCATCGCACCCTCCGCCGCCTCCACGGTGATCGCCACCGACCCGTCCCGACGCGTCCGCGCGGCGTACGTGGTCTGCAGGTACGCGCCGTCCTTGAAGCCCCAGCCCTCGCCCGCGTCCTCGTACAGCACGCCCGCGGCGTTGCCTTCCGCGTCCAGGTGCACGATCAGGTGCAACTCGTCGCGCGAGTCCGGACGGTCGCCGAAGTGCTGGGTGACGGGCGCGGCGAACACGATCGACCCGGGCCGCAGGTACAGATCCGGCTGGTGAAGGTCCTTGGAATCCCGCCCGCCGTCGAACGAAGGGAAGTCGAACTGGGCCCACGCGACGCCATCCACGGGCCGGGGCAGCACGGGAACGCGGTCCCCGTCCGGCGTGACCCGCGCCGCCACGAGCAGGTCCGCACCGATCAGGAACGCGTCGTCCTCGCTCCGCAGGGCGGGATCCGTCGGGTCGGCGAAGAACACCGGCCGCGCGATTGGCACCCCGGTCTGTGAACTGACCCGGAACTGCGTGTACAGGTACGGCATCAGGCGGTAGCGCCGTTCCAGCGCCCGCCGGCTCGTCGCTTCGACCTCCGGCCCGAACGACCAGGGCTCCTTGTCGATGTTGCCCTTGGCCGTGTGCCCGCGGCTGAACGGCAGCAGCGCGCCGTACCCGATCCACCGCGCGAACAGCTCCCCGTCCCCGTTGTAGGCGAAGCCGCCGATGTCCGGGCCCACGAACGGCTGGCCCGACAGCGACAGGTTCAGCGTCATCGGGATGGACATCTCCAGGTGGTCCCAGGTCGCGCTGTTGTCGCCCGTCCAGGTCGCCCCGTACCGGTGCCCGCCCATGTAGTTCGCACGGCTGAGCACGAACGGGCGCTTGTCCGGGATGGCGGCCAGCACGCCCTCGCGCGTTGCACGGATCATCATCATGCCGTACACGTTGTGGTACCGCGCGTGGTCCCCGGGCCCGCCGAGTTCCGGGTCCGCGTCGTGGCGGTTGTCCTCGGGCATCGTCTTGCTCTCGACGTTGAACACCGCCGGCTCGTTCATGTCGTTCCACACGCCGTCGATGCCCAGGGCCATGAAATCCCCGTACAGCCCGGCCCACCACGACCGCACGTCGGTGCGCAGGTAGTCGGGGAACACGCACACGCCCGGCCACACCTCGCCCGCGTACACCTCGCCCGCCGCGTTGCGCACCCACACGTCGTGCTCCGTGCCCGAGTCGTAGACGAAATAGCCCTCTTCCTTCTTCACCCCCGGGTCGATCATCCACACGTTCGACCACCCCCGCTCCCGCAGCCACGCGTTCAGCCCGGCCGGGTCGGGGAACTGCGCCTCGTCAAACGTGAAGACGCGGTAGCCGTCCATGTAGTCGATGTCCATCCAGATCACGTCGGCCGGCAGGTTTCGGTCGCGGAAGCCCTGCGCCACCTCCATCACCCGCGTGTCCGGGTTGTACGAGTACCGGCACTGGTGGTAACCCACCGCCCACTTCGGCGGCATCTCGATCGTGCCCGTCAGGCGGCCCAGCCGCTCCATCACCGCCTGCGGCGAGTCGCCCTCGACCACCACCACCGGGAACCGGTAGTTGACCCCCCGGAACGTGATCCCGCCCCGCAGGTCGATCTCGCACCGCTCGGTGGTGTCGGCCAGCACGCCGTACGCCGTGCCGTCCGCCCGCACCGCCAGCACCCACGGATGGGCGGTGTACAGGTTCGGGTCGCCCAGCCCGTAGCCGAACGCGTCGTGGTTCCAGGTCTCCGTCACGTGCCCGTTGCGCAACAGGGGCCCGGCGCACTGCCCGGTGCCGTACAGGCTCGTCCCCGCCTCGGTCCGGATCGAGGCGACAAACCGCCCGGTCCGCTCGTCGACCGAAAACTCGGGCACGACTCCTTGGCGATCCGTCCGCTCAGGCCGGCCCTCGAAGGCCCGGACGAACGCGAACGACGGCCGGCGCTCCGCGGCCGCCCCCGCCGAGGCATCGAACCGCACGACCCCGTCCATGAGCCGCTCCGCGACCGGCTGCGCCGTCGCAGGCCACGCCCCGCCCATCACGAACGCCGCCACGATTGCCGGAACGATGCCGCCATGATCCATCTCTGGTCCCTCGCGCAAGGCCGCTCCCGGCCGCGTGCGCACTGTATCACGGCGTGGCCGACCCCGGGGTGTGCCGCCGGCGACGACCGCCGCGGTTCTCGGACGCCGCGCCGCACCGGCCCGCCCGCCAGAATCCGCCGTTCCGCGCGAAAAGCGTTCTCTCGGGCGACCCGGCGGCGCATAATGGACCGGCCGGACCCGGCCCCCGAGGGAGACCACGAGCATGTCCATTCCCGCCCGACCCGCGCGTGGGCCGCTGTGCCTCGTCGCCGCCATCGCCGCCGGCCTGACCCCCACGGCCAGCGCCCAGAACAACCAGAACTACCTGCAGTGGTTCGAGGCCGAGTGGAACCGCATCGAGCGCCGCGTGCCCGACTTCTTCCTCGCCGGGTACAACGCGGTGTGGCTGCCGCCCCCGTCCAAGACCTCGGCGTACAACAGCCCCGGCTACGACCCCTTCGACCGCTTCGACCTGGGCAGGCCCCCGCTGCTGACCTTCTCGACCGGCCGCGCACGCACCACGTACGGCACCGAGGCCACCTTCCGCGCCATGGTCGCCGAACTCCAGCAAGCCGGCGCCGAGGTCTACGTCGACGCCATCCTCAACCACAACTCCGGACGCACCGAGTCGGACTTCTTCCTCGCCCAGGGCGGCTGGCCCGGGTTCTGGATCCCGCGCGAGAACCCCCCGCGCAACAAGCAGCCCACCGACGACTGGGGCGACTTCAACAGCGGCACCGCCAGCGGCTACCTCCAGTCCGAGGACCCCAACCGCCCCAACTACCACCTCGTCAACGGCGACCTCGTCGCCCTGATCGACATCGCCCACCAGTCGAACCACACGTTCATCCGCCACCCCGTCGACCCCGCCGACCCGATGAACATCCCAGCCGGCACGGTCTGGAACCGCCCCGACCCCGCCAACACCCGCTTCTACCCCGACCTGTCGCTCACGCCCGACACCTTCACCAACCCGGGCACCGCCCGCAACCCGGGCGCCCAGTCCTTCACGCGCCACCCCTTCAACACCTCGGACCCCGCCGCCGGCGACGCGGTGCCCGAGAACGCCACCGGCCTGCTCATGCGCTGGTCGCAGTGGATGATCCAGGACCTCGGCGTCGACGGCTTCCGCCTCGACGCCTCCAAGCACGCCCCCACCTGGTTCTGGGACCGCTACTTCGACAGCGCGATCCACATGACCCGCACCACCCCGGACGGCCGCCAGGTCAACCCCTTCACCTTCGGCGAGAACGTCACCGGCAACTTCGACGTGCTCGGCAACTACGTCCGCAAGGACAGCTTCGCCAACCGCGACTCGCTCGACCTGCAGGGCGCCTCCCGCCTGCGCGACCTGCTCCACGCCGGCGGGCTCGGCTCCTGGGCCAACATCCAGGGCAACGCCGACTCAGGCCACCTGGACGTCGCCGACGACGGCGTCGTCAACGGCACCATGGGCGTCAACCACGTCTTCAGCCACGACAACGGCTCGAACGGAAACGGCGGCTCACTCCCGGCCCTGCCCACCGAACGCCAGCAGGGCCACCAGATGCACGCCTACATGCTGATGCGCCCAGGACGCGCGATCGTCTACCACCACGCCCGCGGGATCCCCCGCACCGGCGGCTTCTTCCCCCGCGAGGGCGCGCCCAAGGCCCTTGGCTGGGACCCTGCCGCCCAGCAACTCGACGACACCGTCACCACGCTGGTCCGCCTGCGCAACCAGGTCGCCCACGGCCACTACTTCCAACTCAACTCCAATGTCTCCGACGTCCTCGTCTTCCAGCGCGCCTTCAACAACCTGGCCAACTGCCTCGTCGCCGTCAACGACCGCTGGGACGCCGGCACGGTCAGCGTGACGGTCAACACCGCCTACCCCCAGGGCACGCGCCTGCACGAGATGACCGGCAACGCCGCCGACCCGGAGGTCGACCCCGCCGACGCCGTCCCCGAACTCATCGTCGTCGGGCCGGGCGGGCAGGTCACGCTGACCGTGCCCAACAACCGCACGGGCACGCTCGAGCACGGCAAGGGCTACCTGGTCTACGCCGAGGCCCTGCCGGAGGTCACCGTCGGGTTCATCGGCCAGACCGGCGTCATCGAGCCCGACCCGGCAGACTACCCCGACAGCCTCCAGCGCCTCAACCCCATCCCCGTCATCGCCGCCGACTCGTTCGTCATCGACGTGACCACCGCCGCGGGCGACCCCCTCGACCCCAACACCGACGACAACGCCCTGTTCACCTGGGACCGGCGCAACCGCGACTGGAACGGCAACGGCGTGCTCGACATCCCCTACACCGCCTCGGTCATCGGCGGCTACGAGCAGTTCACCACCCTGCGCTGCCCCCTCTACGACTGCGCGGACGCCACCGGACGCTACCAGCAGGCCATCGACGCCACCCGCATGGAGGAGGGCCTGCACTACCTCAGCGTCATCGCCTTCCGCCACCGCCCGACCGGCACCACGCCGATCTTCCGCGAGGTCCGCAAGGTCGTCTACGTGGACCGGCTGCCGCCCGAGATCCAACTCGTCCAGGCCGGCCTGGCGATCGACGATCCCCGCCCGGAGTTCGCCGTCCGCGCCCTGGACCGCACCACCCGCCGGGTCCACATGTTCTTCGACCTGCCGCCGGACGCCGACCCGGTCGCGATGGCCGACGCGTCCAACGAGGTGCCCGCCTACGACCGCTCGGAATGGCGCCGCGTGTTCGACCCGACGCTGACCCACGGCTGGCACGAGGTCACGGCCGTCGCCTTCGAGGACTCGGGAAACCACACCGTCCTGCGCGAGCCGGTGTTCGTCGACCTCTGCCCGGCGGACTTCAACCACGACGGCGCGGCCGACATCTTCGACCTGACGGCGTTCATCGCCGCGTGGACCGGCCAGGACCCGGCCGCCGACCTGGCGAGCCCGTTCGGCTCGTGGGACGTGTTCGACCTGCTGGCCTACATCAACCACTACGCGGCCGGCTGCCCGTGACGGGCGGCGCCGGGCCGGGTCAGTACACGCCGTCCTGGGTGCCGGTGATCTGCTCGGGCCGGTGCTTGATCGCGGCGAACCAGACGAACACGAACAGCGGGTACAGCACGCCGAGCAGCAGGAACATGCCCAGGCCGACCATCTCGCCGACCTGCTGGCCGGGTCGGTCCATGCCCTGAGCGATCGGGTTGTCCGGGTAGTCGATCACCCACTGTTCCAGCGCGGCCTGCTTGTCCATCTGCCGGACGAACCCCACGATGTTGATCGGCAGGATCAGCACCGCGAAGAGCACGTGCAGGAGCCGCGCCTTGGGCGAGCGTCCGATCAGCAGGATGCCGGCAAAGACCAGCAGGATTGACAACGCCAGGCTGCCGATCCCGATCGCCAGGTCGATCGGGCCGAGCACGAACACGTCGGGCATCGGCGCGCCGTTGAGTTGGTCCTTCATCATCGGGCCGGCGACCATGCCCCAGGCCATCCCGAGCCCGCCGCAGACGAGGCCGAGCGCGCCCAGCACGATGCTGACGATCCCGAACGGCGTGGGCCACTTCGGACGCGGCACGAACGCGGGGTCGAAGGCGTCGGGGTGCGCGTGGTCGTCCGGGTCGTGCTCGTCCATGTCGGTCTCCTGTGCGCCCCGAGGGCAGGGGGGGAGGGGGAGCGGGTCAGACGCGTTCGAGGAAGCGGACGTCGTTCTCGAACAGCATGCGGATGTCGGGGATGGCGTAGCGTCCCATGGCGATGCGCTCGATGCCGAAGCCGAAGGCGAAGCCGGTCCAGACCTCCGGGTCGATGCCGCACGCGGTGAGCACGTTGGGATCGACCATGCCGCAGCCGCCCAGCTCGACCCATTTCGGCGGCTCGCCGGGCTTGAGGGCGATCTTCATGTCGAACTCGGCGCTGGGCTCGGTGAACGGGAAGAAACTGGGGCGCAGGCGGATCTCGGCGCCCTGCCCGAAGTAGGCCCGGGCGAACTGGAGCAGGGTGGTCTTCAGGTCGGCCATGGTCACGCCGCGGTCGACGTGCAGGCCCTCGATCTGGTGGAACATGAACGAGTGCGTGGCGTCGACCGTGTCCGGCCGGTAGACGCGCCCGGGCGAGACGATCTTGATCGGCGGGCCGGACCCCTCGGCGACCATCCGCTCCATCGTGCGGATCTGCACGGTGGAGGTCTGGCTGCGCAGCATGCGCGGGGCGTCGACGGCGTTCGGGTCGTCGACGTAGAAGTTGTCGATCGGATCCCGGGCCGGGTGAGCGTCGGGGATGTTGAGTTTCACGAAGTTGTGCTCGTCGTCCTCGAGTTCGGGGCCCTGGGCGACGTCGAAGCCCATGCGGGCGAAGACCTCGACCAGTTCGGCCCGCACGCGGGCGATGATGTGCCGCCGGCCGAGGTGGCGGGTGTCGATCAGGCCGGGCTCGGTCATGTCCACCGTGGGCAGCGCCGGGGCGGCCGGCGCGGCGCCGGCCTTACGCTCCGCGAAGGCGGCCTCGAGCGCCTGCTTGACCTCGTTGAGGCACTGTCCCACCGCGGCCTTCTGCTCCGGCGGGACTTCCTTCATCCGGGGCATCAGCCCGCGCAGGCGCCCCTTCGGGCCGACGTAGGCGATCCGCCAGGCCTCCAGCGCGTCCGCGTCGGACGCCTTGGCGAGTTCGTCGAGGCCCTGTGTCTGGATCGCGCTGAGTTCGTCGAGCATGGCGGCATCATAGTTCCTGGGGGTCGCCCGACGGCGGTTTCAACAAAAACACCCCGGCGCGGGCCGGGGTGCTTGGGAGATCTGTAAGAGCCTTCGATCAGGCGTTGTCGGCGCTGTCGCCGGCGTCGGTCGCGGCCTCGGCCTTGGGGGCGTCCTTGCGGAGTTTGGCGGCGTAGGCGGTGCGGCGGTCGGCCTGGCGACGCCGGGTCGAGGGGCGGCCGCCGATCTCGGGGCCTTCCTCGTTGCCGACGAACTGGATGACGCACAGTTCGGCGGCGTCGCCGAGGCGGTGGCGTCCGAGTTTGACGATGCGGGTGTAGCCGCCGGCGCGGTCCGCGAAGCGGGGCGCGACGTTCTCGAAGATGTGACGGACCAGGCGCGGGGCCTTGCGGATCTCGCCGTAGCGGTTGCGCTCGACCTGGTCGGGCTCGGGGATGTCGAAGAAGCCCTGGGTGAACTCGCGCTGGCCCTCGACGCGCTCGCGCTGCTCGTCGGTGGCGTTCTTGGGGACGTGCGACCAGGCGAAGGCGGTGCGGTCGCGGCCGAGCATGGCGATCACCTGGCGGCGGGCGTGCAGGTCGCCGCGCTTGGCCTTGGTGACGATCTTCTCGACGAACGGCTGGAGGGCCTTGGCCTTGGGCACGGTCGTGGTGATCTGCCCGTGCTCGAACAGGCTGGCCGCCATGTTGCGGAGCATCGCCTGGCGGTGCGCGGTGGTGCGGTTGAGTTTGTAGCCTGCTTTGCGGTGACGCATGGCTGTTCTCCGAACGGGGCGGCTCGCCCCTGCGGTGGGTGGTCTTTAGTCGGCGGACGGGATGCTGTAGCCCTCGGGCAGTTCCATGCCCAGGTCCAGGCCGATGTCCTGGAGCTTGCGCTTGACTTCACGCAGCGAGGTGCGGCCGAACGAGCGGAGTTTGAGCAGTTCCGGCTCGGTCATCGTGACGATCTGGGCGACGGTGTTGATCCGGGCGGACTCCAGGCAGTTGCTGGCGCGGACGGACAGGTCGAGCTGCTCGATGGGCATGTCCAGTTTGCGGATCAGTTCCTCGTCCACGCCCGCGGCGGCGGCGGCCTCGGCCGAGACGGTCTCCTCGCCGACCTCGAAGTACTGGACGAAGGGGTTGATGTGCTTGCGGAGGATCTTGCCGGCCTCGACGAGCGCCATCTCGGGGGTGACGGTGCCGTCGGTCCAGATCTCCATGGTCAGTTTGTCGTAGTTGGTGCGCTGCCCGACGCGGGTGTTCTCGACCTTGTAGCGGACGCGCTGGACGGGCGAGTAGATCGCGTCGACCGGGATCAGCCCGATCTCCTGCTCCTCGCTGCGCCCGTACTGCTCGGAGGCGGGCACGTAGCCGCGGCCCTTGCCGACGTGGATCTCCATCTCGAAGGGGACCTCGGCCGTCAGCGTGGCGACGACCATGTCCTTGTTGAGGATGGTGACCGAGGTGTCGGCCTCGATCAGTTCGGCGGTGACCTCGCCGGGGCCCTGGGCGGCCAGGCGCATCACGCGCGGCTCGTCGCCCTCGACCTGGACGATGAGGTTCTTGATGTTCAGGACGATGTCGGTGGTGTCCTCGAGCACGCCGGGCAGCGAGGTGAACTCGTGCTCGGCGCCCTTGATCTTGATCGCGGTGACCGAGGCGCCCTCCAGCGACGACAGGAGGATGCGGCGGAGGCTGTTG
The DNA here is from genome assembly GCA_964522095.1 of uncultured Phycisphaeraceae bacterium. Classification (GTDB taxonomy): domain Bacteria; phylum Planctomycetota; class Phycisphaerae; order Phycisphaerales; family UBA1924; genus UBA6054. The sequence continues at coordinate 12,383 of CAZFSO010000046.1, forward strand.
CCGATCGTGGTGCCCATGCCCCGCTCGAACGGCTCGACGGTGAAGCGGCCGAAGGTCTCGCCCTGGAACTTCGGATCGGAAACGACTTTGGTCGGCAGCTCAAGGCCGCGCCAGCGAACTCGCATGATGCTCTTCTCCTCGGCAGCGGGGTCTGGTCCCGGGCCTCGGGGCTCGCGGGTCCGCCGTGCTGCCGAACACGGTCGTCCCTTCTGTCACCCTCGGCCGCAAACTGTCTGATCGGTCACGCCGCACGCCCGCCGGGGAGGCGGACAAGGCGGCGTTCGCCGGCTGTTACACGCGCCGCTTCTTGCGGGGGCGGCAGCCGTTGTGGGGGATGGGGGTCCGGTCCTCGACGGCGGTGACGCGCAGGCCGGTGGAGACCATGCCCGAGACGGCGTTCTCGCGCCCGGCGCCGGTGCCGGTGATGCGGACCTCGATCTCGGTCATGCCCATCTTGCGGACCTTCTGGCCGACCTGCTCGCCCGCGCGGGTGGCGGCGAACGGGGTCGACTTGCGGGCGCCCTTGAAGCCGATGGTGCCGGCCGAGTCCCAGGCGAGCGTCTCGCCGCTGGTGTCGGTGATGGTCACCAGGGTGTTGTTGTGCGTCGCCTTGATGTGGGCGATGCCCCGGACGACGTTCTTGCGGATCTTCTTGACCTTCTTGGCCATGGTTCGCTCCTGTCGGTTCCACTTGTGGTTCCCCGGGCCTTGCGGGCGGGGCTGGAACCTGGCGAGTGTCTGGTTGTCCGGGCGCCGGGTCGGGCGTCCGGTTGATTAACCCTTGATGCCCTTCTTGCCCGCGACGGTCTTCTTGCGTCCCTTGCGGGTGCGGGCGTTGCACTTGGTGCGCTGGCCGCGGACGGGCAGACCGGACCGGTGGCGGTCCCCGCGGTACGAGCGGATCTCGCGGAGGCGGGCGATGTTCTGCTGCACCTGACGGCGGAGCGCGCCCTCGACCAGCACGCCGGCGTCGATGATGCCGTTGATGCGGGAGATGTCGCTCTCGGTCAGTTCGTTGGCGCGGCGGTCCGGGTCGATCCCGGCTTCGTCAAGGATGTCCTTGGCGAACTTCGGGCCGATGCCGTGGACATACTGCAGCGCGTAGTAGATCTTCTTGCGATCCGGAATGTCGATACCTGCGATACGCGGCACGGTGCGCTCCCTTGCTCACCCGCGAGGCGGGCGGTGTGTGCCCGGACTTGATCCGGAAACGCGGTTCAGCCCTGACGCTGCTTGAACCGGGGGTTCTTCTTGTTGATCACGAACACTTTGCCCTTGCGCCGGACGATCTGGCAGTCCTTGGACCGGCGCTTGACGCTCGATTGAACCTTCATCGCGGACTCCTGTCAGCCGAATCCAAGTGCCCGCTCGGAACACGGGCCGCTCACCGTCCGCTCGACGCGGGCGGGGCAGGACAACACCGGGCGGTCCCGAACCGTCCAGCGGGAGAGGATGGTAGGCACCACCCGCGGGCAAGTCAGCAAGTTTCCCGGTCAGAAATCCCCGCAAGCACCACGCTTGCCCGGCGCCCGGGCCAGCGCCCGGCCCCCACCGCTGCCGTGACCTCGGTGAAGCAGGCGTCGCAGCCCGACCCGGTGCGGTCCAGCCAGCCCTCCCGGACCGGGGTGGCGCCCCGGGCGTCCTCTTGGTGAACGACGACCGGCTCGATCGTGAGGACCATGCCGGGCCGGAGGACCAGGCCGCGGCCGCCGGTCGCGTCCAACTCGTCGAGCCGGCAGGCCAGGCGGGGCGGGGCGTGCATCGACCGGCCCAAGGCGTGGCCGTCGTAGCCGGGCAGGATCCCGACCCCAAGCGACGCGGCACGGCCCTCCATCGCCCGGACAACTTGCTCCCAGGGGATCCCAGGCCCGAGGGCCTCGACCCCCGCCCGGGTGACCGCGGCCGAGGCGCTCGCCAGGCGGGCCCGGCGCGCCGCGGCCGGGTGATCGCCGGGCACGACCCACGACGCGGCGGCGTCGGCGTGCCAGCCGTTCAGTTCGACCACCAGGTCCGCGGTGACCAAGTCGCCCGGCCTGAGCACGCGGCCCGGATCGGACCCGCCCATGATCTCGTCGTTGATGCTGACGGACAGGGCCGCGGGGAACGGGGCGTCCGCCTGAGGGTCGCGGTAGCCGAGCATGGCGGGGCGAGCCCCGGCCCGGGCGAGGAGTTGCCGGGCGAGTTCATCCAGCCGGCCGGCGGTGACGCCCGGGAGGGCCTGGGCGCGGACGCCCGCCAGGGCGGCGTTGAGCACGCGTCCGGCGCGGGCGACGCCGAGGAAGGCCGCCATGGCGTCGCGCGCCGGCGCCACGGCCGGGTCAGCGCGGGCTGCGCGACGGCTCGTCGGCCTTGTCGCCCAGGAAGCCCTCGTAGTTGCGCATGAGCAGGTGGGCCTCGACGCGCTGGAGGAAGTCGAGCGCCACGGACACGACGATGAGCAGACCGGTGCCGCCGAGGAACTGCGTGACGATGAAGTCGACCTGGAGCCACTGGTTGACGGTCATGGGCAGCACGGCGATGACGGCCAGGAACGCGGCGCCGACGTAGGTGATGCGTTCCATCACGGCTTCGAGGTACTCGGCGGTGCGGGGGCCGGGGCGCAGGCCGGGGATGAACGAGCCGTGGTCGCGGAGCTGCTTGGACATCTCCTCGGGGTTGAACTGCACGGTGATCCAGAAGTAACTGAAGAAGTAGACCAGGATGACGTAGATGAACAGGTAGGGGAACGCACCCATCTGCAGGTTGGTGTTGAGCCAGTCGATGACGGCGACGGTCGTGGGCCCGGCCTGGGTGTTGCGGGCGGTGTCGGCGAGGTAGCCCATCACGACGGTGGGGATCACCATGAGCGAGGAGGCGAAGATGATCGGCATGACGCCGCCGTGGTTGACCTTCAGGGGGAGGTAACTGCGCTGGCCCCCGAAGGTGCGCTTGCCGCGGGAATGCTTGGCCTGCTGGACGGGGATGCGGCGCTGGGCGACGGTCAGGAGGACCGACCCCGCGACGACGAGGATGAACCCGCCGACCAGGAGCATCAGGCCCATCCAGCCCATCTTGCTCGAGTCGCCGGGCTCGAAGCCGGCGTAGACGGACATGATGGCATTGGGCATGCCGGTGAGGATGCCGGCCATGATGATCAGGGAGACGCCGTTGCCGATGCCGTGCTTGTCGATCTGCTCGCCGAGCCACATGAGGAAGACGGTGCCGGCGGTCAGGGCGGCGACGGCCATGATCCACCAGATGGGGTTGCTGGCCCACTGGGCGTAGACGAGGCCCTGGCCGGTGATGAACTTCAGCCAGCCGAGCGCCTGGACCAGGCAGAGGCCGACGGTGGCGTAGCGGGTCCATTCCTGGATCTTCTGGTTGCCGCTGGGGCCCTCTTCCTTCAGCGCCTTCATCCGCGGCGAGACGGCGCCGAAGAGTTGGAAGATGATTGCCGCGGTGATGTACGGCATGATGCCCAGGCCGAAGATGGTCGACTGCCCGAACGAGCCGCCCGAGAAGATGGCGACGTACTGCGACAGGCGCCCCGCGGCCGAGCCGGACGAGACCTGGGTCTCGAAGAAACTGGACAGGGCGCCCTGGTTGACGCCGGGCAGCGGGATCCAGAAGCCGACGCGGTAGACCGCGAGCATGCCGAGCGTGAAGAGGATCTTGCCGCGGAGTTCGGGGATCCGGAAGACGTTGGCGATGGTCTTGAAGAGCATGGGGCCTCTCGGTGCGTTCGTCGGCTCTGGTCCATCAAAGCCGGACGCCGGGCGGTTCGGGCCCCGGCGGGCTCATCGCCCGATCGTACGGCCCGCACGGCCCGGCGTCCGGCGATGTCTGGCGTGTTGAACCCCTTTGGAGGAGGGGCGCGGCTGCGACTCAGTTCTTCTTCTTGATGACCTCGCCGCGGGCGAAGGCCTCGGACCGGGCCTTGTGCCACGCCTGCTTCTTGAGTTTCTTGGTGAGGTTCTTGGGGGTGCGGTCCTCGGCGTTTCGGTCGACGCCGCGGACGCGGTCCTTGCGGGTGCCGGTCTCGGTGACGGAGCCGCCGGCGTCCTCGATCAGCCTGCGGGCCGAGGCGGTGACGCGGTTGGCGGTCACGTTGAACTTGACGCCCAGGGCGGTCTCACCCTCGGACAGGCCGCCGAGAATCTTGAGGTCGCGCGACGCGTCGCGGATGATGCCGGCGTCTGCGAGGGTCTGGGCGTTGACTTCGCCGCCGTTCCTGAAGGCGTCGTGGGCGAGGATCTTGCCCAGGTTGACGGCCCAGAACTCGGTGCGGAACTGGGTGTTTGAGAAGCCGAACTTGGGCATGCGCCGGAAGAAGGGCATCTGGCCGCCTTCGAACTGGAAGCGGGTGGAGTGGCCCGAGCGTGCCGAGGCGCCCTTCTGGCCGCGCCCGGCGGTCTTGCCGTTGCCCGAGCCGACGCCGCGGCCGACGCGCTTGCGCTTCTTGTACTGACCGGCGATGGCGGTGACTTCGTGGATCATCATCTCGGGGCACTCCCGGGGGACAGGCGTTGGCTCTCGTGAACCGGGCGTTGGGAGCCTGGATCGTGTGGGACGGGACTGGTTGACGGGCGCTGGGCGCGTGGATCAGGCGTTGGATTCTGGCGCGGGCTGTGTCTCGGCGGGCTGGGGGGCCTGGCTGGGGGCTTGGCTGGGGCCAGGTCCGCGGCCGCGACCGCCGCCTCCGCCGCGGGGGCCACCCCGGCCGCCGCCGCGTCCGCCGCGCCGGTCCTGGCCGATGGTGTTGACGGGGGCCTTCATCTTTTCGCCCTCGGAGCGGACGGGCATGAACCGCTTGCCGCGCTCGATGCGGTCCTCGATGTCGGTCGTGGCGATCTCGACGCCACGGAGGTCGGCGACCTGCTCGCGGGTGCGGATCTGCTCGAAGCCGTCGAACATGGCTTTGACGGTGTTGAGTTTGCCGGTCGAGCCGTAGCACTTGGAGAGGCAGTCGGTGATGCCGGCCATCTCAAGGACGGCGCGGACGGTGCCGCCGGCGACGACGCCGGTGCCGGGCGAGGCGGGCAGGAGCCGGACCTTGCTCGAGCAGTAGCGGCCTTCGACCTCGTGCGGCAGGGTGGTGCCGGACATGGGGATGGTGGTCAGCGCGCGCCGGGCCTGCTTCTGGGCCTTCTCGATGGCGGTGGGCACCTCGGGGCTCTTGGCGTAGCCGTAGCCGACCTTGCCGCGCCGGTCACCGACGACGACGAGGGCGCCGAAACTGAACCGCCGGCCGCCCTTGACGGTGGCGCTGGTCCGGTAGATTCCCACGGTGTGGGACTCGAGATTGGTTGATTCGTCGAGGATCTCAGGCATCGTTTACTCTTTTCAGAACTCGAGGCCGGCCTTGCGGGCCGCATCTGCCAGCGCCTTGACGCGCCCGTGGTATTTGAACCCGCCGCGGTCGAACACGACCTGGGTGACGCCGGCCTTCCTGGCCCGTTCGGCGATGGTCTCGCCGACGACCTCGGCGGCCGAGGCGTTGCCGGTGCCGCCGGAGACCGCGACGGCCTTGTCGCGCGTCGAGGCG
>CAZFSO010000047.1:0-1197 GCA_964522095.1 uncultured Phycisphaeraceae bacterium
TGGGACGGGCTTCCAGCAGTGGGACGGGCTTCCAGCGGTGGGACGGGCTTCCAGCCCGTCATCCTCACTCCCACCACGATCACGGCTCATACCCCAAACGCTCGCACGCCGCCCGGTAGTCCGCGCTGGCCAGGAAGCGCTCGTGCAGGCCCTCGGGCACGGGCGCGCGGGGGAGGCTTCGGATCTCGCCGGCGGTGGCCGCACGCGACGGCATCCGCGGCCCGTCGCCGGTGATCGTCGCGTACGACGCCCAACGCTCCCGCCACCCCGGGTCGTACGCGATGGTCAGACGCTCACACAGCGTCCGCAACGCGGGCTCCGGGTCGGCCGTGAAGTCCTCGTAACGCACGAACCCGCAGGGCGCCCCCGCCGCGTGCTCGGCGAAGGCCGCGCACCCGCGCAGGTACGCCGCCTCGCTCAGCCGCCCCCGCATGATGTTCATCTTCGAGATCGACAGGTACTGGTCCAGCGGGTGGCGCACCGTGATCGCCTCGGCGATCTCGTACGCCCCGGCCAGCGCGTCCCGCAGGCCGAAGCCCATCGACGGCACGCCGAACGGCACGCCGACGTAGTCCATGTGCGTCCAGTCGCGCAGCACCAGGCGTCGCGACGGACGCCGCGCCCGGGCCCGCTGCTCGCACAGCGCCACGAACTGGAGCATCGACGGCTGCCCCGTTCGCTTCCACCGCGCCAGGTCCGCGTCCGTCACCAGCCCGAACCAGTCCTTCGCCTGACGCAACGGGCTGGTCACCGCCGTGTTCGCCGGGTGAACCTCCGACAGCAGCACCACGCCCGACATGCACCCGACGCACCGGGAGATCAAGGTCCCCCCCGACCGGGCCAGGTGGCGCAGCACCGGGATGACCGGCTTGGCGCCCACGCTCAGCGCCCCCCCGCCCGCGCGAGCATCCAGCGGTACTGCCGCTCGATCCCCTCGCGCAGGCCCGTCCGCGGCTGGTAACCCAGTTCCGCCCGCGACCGCGTCAGGTCCGCCCAGGTGCGCTCCACGTCGCCGGGCTGCATCGGCGCACGCTCGATCACCGGCGCCCGCCCCACGACCGCGCCCACCGTGTCGATCAACCCCGACAGCGTCACCGGGTGATCGCCGCCGAGGTTCCACACGCGGTAGCCGTGACGGTCGATCCGCTCGCACGCCGCCAGCACGCCGGCGACGACGTCGTCGACGAAGGTGTAGTC
>CAZFSO010000047.1:1297-8259 GCA_964522095.1 uncultured Phycisphaeraceae bacterium
GGCCGCGTCGAGCACGTGCTGCGTCCCGACCACGTTGGTCAGGGCGTACCCCGCCGGGTCGGCGATCGAGGGCCGCACCCCCGCCCGGGCCGCCAGGTGCACCACGCACGTCGGCCCGAACCCTTCCACCGCCCGGCGGACGGCCGCCCCGTCGCGGATGTCGCACCCCTCGTGCCCGAACCGGCCTCGGCCGGCCGCGGCGAGCGCATCCAGATTCCCCCGCTTGATGGCCGGGTCGTAGTACGGGTCGAGGTTGTCCAGGCTGCGCACCGCCGCCCCGCGCTCCAGCAGCGCACGGCACACGTGCGAGCCGATGAACCCGGCCCCCCCGGTCACGATGACGCGTTGATCCTGCACAGGGCCCTCGCCGCCGCCGGGGACGGGCCCCGATCCGGGCGGCATCCTAGCCGGACGTCCCGCCGACCCCAAAAACAAAGCAGGGTGCCATGGGTCCACGGCACCCCGCTGGAGGAGAGAGAGATGTCGGTAATGTACGAAGAATCGGCCGGCAAGTGACCCCGCATGGGCTTTGGGGATGAAAACTTCCTTCATCTTGACATTTTTCACACCGTGTTCACCTCTTGTTCGGTTGGAAACTTGCGCGGGTCGTGGGTAAACGGGTGTTGGAACGCGGGTTGCGCGGCGATACAGTGTGGGCACGCCCGAGCCGGGCCCCGGGGATCTGCGGAACGCGACGTTCCGACCGGGCGCCGCGCCACGCGAGACCGATGGACGCATCCGAATCATCCGGTCCGTCAGACGACGACCGACCTCCCGCCCGAAGCACGGTGGAACTGGCCGACCCCGGCGCGCTCCTCAGCGCGGCGGACGCGCGGTGGCTGCTCGACCACGCCGCCCGCGCGCTCGAACTCCTCGGCGTGCCCGGCGAAGTCCGCGTCAAGGCCGTGGGCGACGCCGAGATGGCCGACGCCCACCTCCGCTACGCCGACACCCCAGGCACCACCGACGTGCTGACCTTCGACCTCTCGGGCGACCCGGCCCTGCTCGACACGGACGTCATGGTCTGCGTGGACGAGGCGGCCCGAAGGGCGGGCGAGCACGGGCACGACCCCCGCCGCGAACTGCTCCTCTACGTCGTCCACGCCGTGCTGCACTGCCTGGGCCACGACGACCACGACCCCGACGACTTCGAGCGCATGCACGCCGCCGAGGACGACCTGCTGACCCGCCTGGGCGTCGGCCCGGTCTTCCGGCCCCGCCCCGCGACCTGCCCCGCGACCTGCCCCGCCCCCGGGGAGGCCGCGCCGTGACCGCCGGCTGGTGGCTCGTCGTCGCGCTGGCCCTGCTGGCCGCCAGTTCGCTGTTCGGCACGCTGTCGCTGTGCCTGCACCGCTTCTCCCGCGGACGCCTGGCCGACATCGCCGAACGCTCAAGCAGCCCGGGCCTGCGCCATCGCATCGAGGCGATCACCGCGGACCCCCACGGCCACTCCGCCGCGCTCGCCCTGCCCCGCATCCCCCTCCAACTCGCGGCGGCCCTGGCGGTCGTGATGTGGGTCGCCGGGATGCGCAACGAGACAACCCCCACCTGGGCCGCGGGCTTCATCGGCGTCGGCGTCGCCTCCGTCCTCGTCTGGGTCGGCGGCGTGCTGATCCCCCAGGCCGTCGCCCGCCACGGCGGCGAGCGCACCATCGCCGCCTGGTCCCGCCCCGTCCGCGCCCTGCACACCGCCCTCGGCCCCGCCCTGCTCGCCGTCCGCTTCGTCGACGAGGTCGTCCGACGCCTGGCCGGCAACAACCCCCAGAACGGCGACCAGGGCCCCGACGTCGAACTGCTCTCCGTCGTCACCGAGCGCGAACGCGAGGGACACATCGACGAGAGCGAACGCGACATGATCGAGGCCGTCGTCGAGTTCCGCTCGACCACCGTCGAGCAGATCATGACCCCCCGCACCGAGATCGACGCCCTGGCCTACACCGACGACCTCGCGACCGTCCTCGCCTTCGTCGACGACCACGGACACTCGCGCGTCCCCATCTACCGCGACAGCCTCGACGACATGCAGGGCGTCCTCTACGCCAAGGACCTGCTCCGCTGGATCCACAACCACGGCGGCAACGGCAAGGTCTTCCGCCTCGCCGACATCCTCCGCCCCGTCTCCTTCGTCCCCGAAACCAAAACCGTCCGCGAACTGCTCACCCAGTTGCTCGCCGAGAAGGTCCACATCGCCATGGTCGCCGACGAGTACGGCGGCACCTCCGGCCTGGTCACCATGGAGGACATCGTCGAGGAGATCTTCGGCGACATCCAGGACGAGTACGAGACCGCCGACGACGCGGTGGGCGGCGTGGTCATCGACGCCGCCGACAACTCCGCCCGCATCGACGCCCGCACCCACATCGACGACGCCAACGACGACCTCGAACCCCTCGGCGTCGAACTGCCCGAGTCCGACGACTACGACACCGTCGCCGGCTTCGTCAGCGCCACCCTCGGACGCATCCCCGAGCCCGGCGAGGCCTTCGAGCACGCCAACGCCCGCATCGAGATCGTCGAGGCCGAGCCCACCCGCGTCCTGACCGTCCGCGTGACCACCATCCCCGTCCGCGAAGACGAACCCGCCCCCGCCAAATAGCGCGTCGCGCTTGGAGCGGGGGACTACCAGCCCCCCGTTCGGGCGCAGCCCGAAGCCTCGACCGGCTTTCCTGGAGAGGGTCGCTTCCAGCCCCCCGTTCGGGCGCAGCCCGGTAGGCCCGGCTTCCAGCCGGCCTCTCACCACTGACGCAGACCGCCATCCCGCTCACGCGCGTTCGGGGCCGCTTGCACCCCGAGTCTCCCGCGTCACCCCCGCCCGCGCCGGAACCCCCACCACCCGCTCCCCGTCCCCCACCCCGCGCACCACGACGGCCCCCGCCCCGACCACGCACCCCGCCCCCACACACACCCCCGGCAGCACCCCCGCCTGCAGCCCGACCAGCGTGTCCGCGCCCACGCGCGACCCGCCCCCAAGGACCGACCCTGGCGCCAGGTGCGCATTCTCGCCGACCGTGCAGTCGTGCTCGACCACCGCCCGCGTGTTGACGATGGCGTGCCGCCCGACGCCGGCCCCCCGGTGGACCACCGCCCCCGCCATGACCACCACGCCGTCGGCCAAGGTCGCGCCCGGGCTGACGACCGCCGCCGGGTGCACCACCGCCGGCGCGACCAGCGCCGGGTCCAGCAGCCCGATCAGCCTGCGACGCAGGCCCAGGTCCCCCACCGCGATCACCAGGCCCGCGCCCGCCGGCACGACGAACCCGTCGAGCCGCCCGAGCCACGCCGCCCCGTCCGCGGCCGCCGCCACCGGGCACCGCCCGTCGTCGTCGACCACGCCCACCACCCGCACGCCCGACGCTCGGCACGCGTCCAGCACCACCCCGGCGTGCCCGCCCCCGCCCACCAGGATGACCGGCATCCGCGACACGCCCCTCTATCGGCAAAATGAGAAGAGCCGACCCAGGATCAGGTCGGCTCTCCTGCCAAGCGACGCCGGGCTGTACGCGCAACCCGACGCCGGGTGGGTAGGTATCCGTGAACGAACCAGCGTCAATCCGATTTCCGCGGCGGAAGCCGCCCGCGGAGCATGCTCCTCTCAGACCCACCGGCGGGCCCGTCTCCAGATACCGACCACCGCCCCGCTTCAGCCCCGTTCCGGCGTTCGTCGCGGACACCGCCCGGGCGCAAAGGCCCGCGGGTGCGCGATCGCCGAAAAAGGGCCTGCCGCGTGCACGGGCCTGGCCGCCTTCAATGTACAGACGAATCACCCCCGTGCCACCGAATCGCCCGTGTGACCGGACGAATTCTCGGTCGCGGCTCAGAATTGTGGGACATCCCCCGATGACCGACGCCACCACATCGTGTGCCCCCGCCCAGCGCGCCCGCGTCCGCATCGCGGCCGTGTCCTACCTCAACACAACGCCCATGATCGAGGGGCTCGACGCGTGGCGCGACGCCGAGATCGTCAAGGCCGTGCCCGCCCGCATGGCCGACATGGTCCTCGCCGACCGGGCCGACGTCGGCCTCGTCTCCCTGGCCGACTACGCCCGAGCCGACGCGGCGCCGGGGCCCGGCCTGACCCTGCTCCCCTGCGGCATGATCGGCTGCGACGGCCCCACCCTGACCGTCCGCGTCTTCTCCGCCGTCCCGCCCGAACGCGTCACCACCCTGCACGCCGACACCGACTCGCACACCTCGGTCGTCCTCGCCCAGGTGATCCTCGCCGAACGCCACGACGCCCGCCCCAGGGTCCGCGACTTCCACGCCCGCGAACGCCTCAGCGCCGGCGCCGACCCCGACGACACCTGGCCGCAGACCGTCCTGCTCATCGGCGACAAGGTCGTGACCGATTCGCCCCCGGCGGTGCGCTACCCCTACCAGATCGACCTGGGCGAGGCCTGGAAGGCCCTGACCGGCCTGCCGTTCGTCTACGCCCTGTGGATGTGCCGCGCCGACCGCGCCGACGACCCGGCCGTCCGCACCGCCGCCGCCCTGCTCGACCGCCAGCGCCGTCGCAACCGCCTGCGCCTGGACCCGGTCATCACCGCCGACGCCCAACGCCGCGACTGGCCGGCCGACCTGGCCCGGCGCTACGTGGGCGACCTGCTCCGCTTCGAGGTCGACGCCCGCGCCCGCGAGGGCGTCAGCACCTTCCTGACCAAAGCCGCCGCACTGGGCCTGCTGCCCCCGGCGCAGGTGCGGTGGGCGGACTGACCCCGCCCGGGCCGAGCGCCGGCTCAGCGCGCCAGAGCCCGGAAAAACCGCGCGATTTCCACCTTGCCGATCTCCGACCGGGCCGCGGCCATCGTGACCTCATACAGACCGTCCTCGTCCGCCTCGATGGGCACGCCGTTCAGTTCAAGAAACACAAGCGCGCACGCCGCGCCGGCCCGCTTGTTGCCGTCGTGAAACGGGTGTTGCCGACGATGTGGAACAGGTACGCCGCCGCCATCTCGAACACGTCCGCGTGCAAGCGGTGGCCGTCGTACGTCGCCCTGGCCGTCTCGACCGCGGACTCCAGCAGACCGGGATCACGCACGCCCGCGAGCCCGCCGTACCGCTGCACCATCGCGGCGTGCACGCGGATCACCTCGGCAACGGTCAGAAAAACAGGCTCGCCCACGACTCACTCGGCCAGCCGCTTCATCGCCCGCCCGAAGCGGTCATGCACCCGGTCCAACGCCGCCCGGAACCGCGCCTCGTGCTCGGCGTCACGCACCGGCGTCAGCACCAGCGAGTGCCCGTCCGACACGATCTCAAACGGCGTGTCCGGCCCCGCCTGCAGCAGGTCCAGGATCGCCTTGTCGATGATGATCGCGTAACTGTTGCCGTGCCTGGTGAGATTCTTGACCACAACGCCCTCCTGGATACACACTGTATATACGATGGGCATACCGTCCAGGTTCCGACAGATCGACCGTCCCGGCGCCACCCACCGAAATTTTCCCCAGATGGGACCGCCAGAACCGCCAGAGCCCTCCTAAGTTCCCGCGACCCGGTTTGACGCCCGCGGACCATGCACGGCTCACCCCCCAACTCTTCCCACCCCTGGTCCGGCGTGACCGACACCCTCTACGCCGAACTCCGCGACGTCGCCGCCGCCATGATGCGCCGCGAACGCTCGGGCCACACCCTCCAGCCCACCGCCGTCGCCAACGAGGCCTGCATCCGCCTCTCCAGACGCGGCCTGCCCGACCTGCCCCGCGAGCAGCAACTCGCCATCGCCGCACGCGTCCTCGAGCAGGTCCTCATCGACCACGCCCGGCGCCACGGCGCCGACAAACGCGGCGGCGGGGCCCTGCGCATCCCCCTCGACCACGCGCCCGACGCCGCGCCCGCAGACACGCCGGAAACACTCGTCGACTTCGCCGGCGTGCACCACGCGCTCGAAAGCCTCCGGGCCCTGCACGCGCGCCAGGCCGAGGTCGTGACCCTCCGCGTCATGGGCGGGCTGACCGTGGCGCAGACCGCCACGCTCCTCGGCGTCAGCCCGCGCACCGTCGAGGCGGACTGGGCCGTCGCCCGCGCCTGGCTTCGCCGCGCCCTGGCCGCCCCGGAGCCCGCGCCATGACCACGCCAGAGTTCCACGCCCGCGCCTCGGACCTCTTCACGCGCGCCCGCGCCCTGCCCGAGCCCGACCGCGAGCGCCTGCTCGCCGCGGCCGACCCCGCCCTGCGGGACGAGGTCCGATCGCTCCTGCGGCACCACGACGCCGACGCGACCGCCGCCACCGACGCGGCCGGCGCACAAGACCCATTCACCCCGGGCGTCGCGTTCGGGCCCTACACCGTCGTGCGCCGCCTGGGGCGCGGGGCGACCGGGGTGGTGCTGCTCGCCGAGCAGCGTCACCCCGTGCGTCGGAAGGTGGCCGTCAAGGTCGTGCCGCAGGCCATGCTCGACCCGCAGCACGCCGCCCGCTTCGACTTCGAGCGCCGGGCCCTGGAGCGCACCGACCACCCCGGCATCGCCCGCGTCCTCGACGCCGGCCGGACCGATCACGGGCTGCCGTACATCGTCATGGAGTTCGTAGACGGCGTGCCCATCACCCGGTACGCCTCCGACCACGCCCTGACGCTCGCCCAGCGCGTCGACCTGGTCGCCCGGGTTGCCGCCGCCGTCCAGCACGCCCACCAGCGCGGGCTGGTGCACCGCGACCTCAAGCCAGCCAACATCCTCGTCGCCGAGCGCGACGGGCGCGCCGAGCCCAAGGTCGTCGACTTCGGCATCGCCCTGGCCCTGGAGGGCGAACGCCACGCCTCGATCACCGGCGGGCGTCCCATCGGCACCCTCGCCTACATGGCGCCCGAACAGGCCGCCGGCGGCGTCGTCGACACCCGCGCGGACATCCACGCGCTCGCGGCCGTCCTCTACGAACTCATCGCAGGGCGCCCGCCGATCGCGCCGGACGCCCCCGACCCCGTCGACGCGGTGCTGCACGCCGTGCCCGCGCCGGTCAGCCGCTCCCG
>CAZFSO010000047.1:8359-17720 GCA_964522095.1 uncultured Phycisphaeraceae bacterium
GCCGAGTCGCTGGCCGCGATGAACACCTTCCTGGTCAACGACCTGCTCGCGGCCATCTCCCCGCACGAGATCGCCATCGACACCCCGGCCGTCACGCTGCTCGACCGCGCCGGGATGCGCATCGACACGCGCTTCGCCGACCGCCCGGCGATCGCGGGCGAACTGCACCTGACGCTGGGTCGCTCGTACGCCCAACTCGCCGCCTACGAGGCCGCCCACCGCCACCTGACCCGGGCCCACGCCCTCGCCCACGGGCGCACCGGGCCGGAAAGCCCCGAGACCGTCCGCGCCCGCCTGGCCCTGGAGAGCCTGACCGTCTCGCGACAGCGGTACGACGACGCGGTGGCCGCCTACGGGACGCTGCTCCCACTGGCCCAGCGGGTGCTCGACGCCGACGACCCCGCGCTGCACACCGCGTTCAACGACGCCGGCATCGCCTACGACGCGGTCGGCCGACGCGGCGAGGCGACCGACCTGCTCGGACGCGCCCTGGCCGGCCGCCGGCGCACGCTGGGACCCGACGACCCGATGGTCCTGACCACGCTGAACAACCTCGCCCAGGTGCACGACGCCGCCGGGCGCACCGACCAGGCCCTCGAACTGCTCCAAGAGTCCGTCCGCGTCGCCGAGGCGATGCCCGACCCCCCCGCGATGCTCCTGATCGGCCTGCACAACAACATCGGCGCGACCTACCTGGACCTGGACCGCCAGGCCGACGCCAGCCCCCACCTGGCCAGGGCCGCCGAACTCGCCTCGGACTGGCTCGGCCCCGAGGACCCCACGACGCTGACCATCCTGGTCAACCTCGCGTCGCTGCGATCGCAACTGGGCGACCCCGCCGGCGCCGTCGAGGTCTTCGAGCGCGTGGTCCGGGCCCGCGAGGCGCTGCTCGGGCCCGCCGCCTACGACACGCTCGTCACGCGCCACGGGCTGTACACCGCCGTCCTCGCCGCCGGGGACGCGCCCCGCGCCGCCGACGCCTTCGCCGCCCTGCTCGACGACTGCCGGGACGCGCTGGGCGAGCACTGGCTCACCGCGGCCGCCCACGTCTCGTGCGCCAACGCCTTGCGCGCCCATGGACGGACCGCCGAGGCCCTCGACCACGCCGACGCCGGCGCCGCCCTGTTCACCGACCTGCTCGGGCCGGACCACCCCCGCACGGCCACCGCCGCGGAGATGGTCCGAGAACTCCGCGCCGCCCGGCCCTGACGCCCACACTCCGCTGCGCCGGTGCATCCCGAATGCGCATTGCTCCGGGGGGCCGGACGTTCCCGCGCCCCAGCACCGCCACAGAGGAGAGTGACCATGAACACCGCAACCGCCACCGGGCTTCTCGCCGCCCTGGCCCTCGCCGCCGCGCCCGCGGCGGCCGACATCGTCCAGGACGCCGGCGTCTTCGACACCGCCATCACCTTCCACGGGCAGATCGGCCAGGTCTTCACGGCCGTCGACGCCGAGATCTCCCAGATCGCCTTCGCCTTCAGCGACATCAACCCGACCTTCCCCAACGACCCCGTCACCATGCACCTTTACGCCGGCGAGGGCTTCGGCGGCACGCTCGTCCACTCGGTCACCCAGCAACTCCCGGGCGTGCTGCCCGGCACCTCGGCCACACCCGAGTTCATCGACTTCGACTTCAGCGGGATCACCCTCACCGTCGGCGCAATGTACACCGTCGCCGTCTCCACCTCCAACAGCCCCAAGGTCGCCGTGGTGTTCAGCGCCGCCGACCCCTACGCCGACGGTTACATGATCTCGGCGGTCGAGGGCGCCCACACCTTCTCCGACCTGAACTTCCGCGTCACCGCGGTGCCCGCCCCGGGATGCCTGGCCGCCATCGGCGCAGCAGCACTGACCGCCACGCGCCGACGCCGTCCCCGCTGACCCACCCCCAGTCCTCACGCCGGCAAGGGGCCACACGCGGCCCCTGCCGGCGCGCGCCGCGGCCCTCCCCCGCCCCGGCGCGAGCCGCAGAGCCCCGGCGTGCGTACTCATCCACGCCATGCCCCGGGTCAGCACACCCCGAACCGACGTGATCGCCGAACTCGGCGAGCAACTGCGCTTCAACCCGCGCCGGGCCCTGCTCCGTTGCCTCGACCGCATCGACGAACTCGCGGCCCAGATCGACGACGACGCCGTCTACCCCGAGGACTTCGTCGTCTTCCGCATCACCGGCTACCGCCCGGACGTCGCCGAGCCGCGCCTGCTGCCCGGCGCCGCCCTCCGCGGCGACCTCTCCGCCCTGGCCGAGCGCGTCTCGGAAGCCGCCGGCCTGACCGAACGCGACCTCGAACACGCCTGCGAGACCGTCGCCAGCCTCACAGCCCGCTGGGGCGTGACCCGACGCACGCTCGAACGCTACCGGCGCCTCGGCCTGATCGCCCGTCGCGTGGACCTCGGCTCGGGACGCCGGGTGCTCGTCTTCGGACGCGCGGGGGTCGAGGCCTTCGAGCGCCGGCACGCCGACCGGCTGGGCCGGGCCGCCCGGTTCTCGCGCATGCCCGAGCCGCTGGAACGCGACCTGGCCCGCCGGGCCGCCCGCTACCGCACCCGCCTGGGCTGGTCGCTCAACCGCGTGGCCGAACGCCTCGCCGCCCGCACCGGGCGCAGCCCCGAGGGCGTCCGCCGTGCCCTGCGCCGCCTGGACCGCGCCCGCCCGGACCCCCTCTTCCCCGAGCCCGGCCCGCCCACCCGGCGCGAGCAACTCCTCGCCGTCCGTGCCGCCGCCCGCGGCGTCGAGCCCGCCCTGCTCGCCCAGCGCACCGGGCGACGCAAAAGCGCCGTCGTCCGCGCCCTCCACGAAGGACGCGCCGACATGCTCCGCGCCCTGGACCTGCCCGCGGCCGCCACCTCCCCAACCCCCCCCGACCCCGTCCCCGCCACCGACAGCCCCTTCGCCCGGGAGGGCCTCCTCATCAAAGCCCCCCGCGACCTGGCCGGGCTCATCAGCCAACTGCGCGAACGCGTCACGCCCGACGCCAAGGCCGAGCGCGCCCGGGCGGCCGCCTACCGCGCCCTGGTCAGCACGGCCGGCGCCCGCGTCCGCGCCCTGCCCGCCGCCTCCGTCTCCGGCCCCGAACTCGACGAGATCGAGACCGCCCTGCGCTGGGCCGCCACGCTCAAGCGCGTGCTCGTCCGCTCGCAGATGCGCCTGGCCATCGACACCCTCGAGCAGCGCCTCGGCGGCCCGCTCGACGCCCTGCCGCCCGCCCGGGCGCGCTCGCTCGCACTCGGAGCCATCGGCGTCGTCGCCGAGGGCGTCGACCGCTTCGACCCCGCCCGCGGCGGGCGCCTGGCGGCGCCCGTCTCGCTCGGCCTGGGCCGCTGGACCGCCGGCGTGCCCGACGTCGCCCCCGCCCCCGACGCCGGACGCGCCACCCGCCGCGTCCCGCAGGGGGTGCCCGTGCCCGACTGGACGCGCCGGGTCGTCGCCTGGGACTGGCTGCTGCCCGACCCCCGCCTCCCCACCGTGCTCCACCGGCTCGACGACGCGGACCGGGCCCTCCTGACCCGGCGCTTCGGCCTGGACGGGACGCCGCCGCAGACGCTGGCCCGGATCGCCGCCGACACCGACCGCCGGCCCGTCCACCTCGCCCGGGCCGAACGCCGGGCGATCCGCCACGCCCTCGCCGCCGCCCGGGAACCCCGCAATCCCGCGCCAGCCGCCCCCGGCTCGGAATAAACCGTCCGCCATCGCCCGATCTTCGGTCGATGGCCGCCCGGTTCCTCCTGATCCTGCTGCTGATCATGCACCCCGCCCGGGGCCTGCTCGCGGCCGGACCGGACCGTGCCCCCACCCCACCGACCCCCACCTGCGCCGCCGACGGCTGCTGCCCGCTGTGCGCCGCCCTGCCCGCCTGCCCGTGCGACGCCGCCCCCGCCCCGGACGACGACCCCGCCCCGGCCGTGCCCCCGACCCTGAACGACCTGCCCCGCCTCGTCGCGGCCGGCCCCAGCCCGGTGTGGCTCGACGCCGCCCCCGCGCCCGTGCGCCTGGCCGTCGCCGGCCCCCGCGCCCCGCCCGCAAGCCCGGCGCGTCCCAACGAGTTCCTTTCGATCGTGTGCGTCTGGACGACCTAGCGCGCCCGCCCCGCGCGCCGCCCCCGTCTTCAGACCAAGCACACACCAGACCGGCCCCGCTCCCGCGGCCCGGCGAAAGGACACCCCCCATGCAGTTCCACACCGCTCCCCGCGCCGCCATCGCGGCGCTCGCGCTGCTCGGCACGACCATCCCCCTCTCCGCCTGCGGCTCGACCCCCACCCGCCAGGCCGCCACCGACGGGTCCGATCTGATCCAAGGCCCCGGCGTCGTCATGACCGTCGAGGGCCTCGGCTGCCCGATGTGCGCCGAGTCGATCCACGTGCTGCTCGACAACGTCGACGGCGTCGCCGACTCCAAGGTCAACCTCAACGACGGCACCGTCGACGTGGCCTTCGAGCCCGGGGCGGCCGTGTCGCGCCGAGCGCTGGCAGCCGCCGTCACCGACGGCGGGTTCTCCTTCCGCGGCATGCGGGTCAAGGAGTAAGGCGTGACCGGACAACCGAAGACCAACAGCCGCCCGCACCCGGCGTGGCTGCTGCCCGGGCTGATGGCAAGTCTGCTGACCGGCCTGACGCCCGCGCCCGCCGCCGCGCAGGAGGCCAACCTCTCGCTGGCCGCCACGCAGCCGGCCAAGGGACGCATCACCTTCCGCGAGCAGGTCCGATTCGCCCGCTACGAGCACGACGACGGCGACACCGACCGCTGGGTGCTCAACACGCGCCTGACACTCGGCCTGACCGGCGCCCTGTCGGCCGTGGCCGACGTCCCGGCCGTGCGCGAGCGCGGACGCGGCCCGGACGGCGAGCACCACGCGGGCCTCGGCGACGTGTCGATCGGCCTCAAGTGGCGCTTCTGGCAGCACGACACCGGCGCCATCGAGACCAACCGCCTGGCCCTGACCGGCGGCGTGCGCCTGCCCAGCGGCGCCGACGGGCTCTCCTCGGGCGGCGTCGACCCGTTCGTCGGGCTGGTGTTCACCACCGTCCGCGGACGCCACGGCCTCAACGCATCGGCGCAGTACCTCGTGACCACCGACGGACGCGACGACCCCGTCGCGCCCGGCATGGGCTCGGCGGACCTGCTGACGCTGGAGACCAGTTACCTCTACCGGCTCAGCCCGAGCGCATACACGCCCGAGACCGAGGCCTCCCTGTACGCCGTCGCCGAATCGTTCGTCGACTACGAGACCAACGGCGACGCCGAGTGGCGCATCGCCCCCGGCCTGCTCTACGAGGCCCGGCGATGGGCGGCCGAGTTGTCGGTCATCCTCCCGGTGGCCACCGACGTCGAACGCCGGTCCGAGTTCGGGCACGGGTTCGCGGCCGGCGTCCGCATCCTGTTCTGAGCCCCGACCCGCAGGCCGGCCGCGTCAGTCCGTCGTGCGCTCGCGCATCGCGGCGGCGCGGTCGACCAGTTCACGCCGCACGGCCTCGGGATCCTGCGAGGACTCTGGCGTCGGCGACAGGTCCACGTGCCACTCGACCGTGTGCCGGATCCGCGCGGGCACGGCCGCCGCCACCAGGTCCGGGCCGGGGTACTCGTGCAGCGGCGCCCGGGCGGTGTGACGCGCGTTGTACGGCTCGAAGCCCTCGAGTTCGAGACGCACGTCGTAATGCCCGTAGAAGGTGAAGCGCGCCTCCGTCGGCGTCCGCCCCACGTCCTCGTCGTTGAGCCAGACACGCGCCCCGGGCGGTGTCGACGTCACACGGATGCGCCGCTCGGCGCAGGCCGGGACGAGCAGAAGGACGACGGCCAACAGGCAGCGGCCAACGGGCAACCGACGCCGGGACGCACCGCCGGAAGCCGGCCCCATGCGCCGCTCGGCCCCACGGGCCGACGGGGGGCTGGCGGCGCCACGCTCCAGATCACGACTCGGCATCGGCGTGCTCCCGGGCGGGGGCCAGGTCGTCGAACTCGTCGCCGCGGAACAACGAGCCGAGGTACACCCGCCGGACCATCGGGTTGTTGATGAGGTCGCGGGGCGTGCCCTCCGCCAGGACCCGCCCCGAATCGATGATGTAGGCCCGGTCGCACACGCGCAAAGTCTGCTGCACGTTGTGGTCGGTGATGAGGATCGAGATCCCCCGCTTGGTCAGCGAGCGGATCTCCTCCTGCAAGTCCTCCACCGCGATCGGGTCGACGCCCGAGAACGGCTCGTCGAGCAGGATGAGTTTCGGGTTCGTCACCAGCGCCCGCGCGATCTCCAGTTTCCGCCGCTCGCCGCCGGAACATGTCCGCGCCTGGTCGCCCGCCTTGTGGGACAGCCCGAACTGCTCGAGCAACTCCGCCGCCCGGCGCTTCCGGTCGGCCCGGGTCATGTCGAGCGTCTCGAGAATCGCCAGCAGGTTCTGCTCGCAGGTCAGACGCTGGAAGACCGACGGCTCCTGACTGAGATACCCCATGCCCAGTCGCGCATGGCGGTACATCGGCAGCCCCGTCACGTCCGTGCCGTTGAAGATCACCCGGCCCGCGTCCCGCTCGATCATGCCGATCGTCATGCGGAACGTGGTGGTCTTGCCCGCCCCGTTGCGACCCAGAAGCCCGACGATCTCCGCCTGCTCGACCTCGAACGACACCCCGTTGACGACCGTCCGGTCGTTGTACGTCTTCTTCAGGTCGATGGCTTCCAGCAGCGGCACGCGGGGAGTATACGGGGGGTTGGGCGACGGGTGCCGTGCTCTTCCTCTTTCCGGTGCCGTGCTCTTTGTCTTCAAAGAGCACGATTCAGCGTCAGGAGCGCGATGGACGGGCGGGCGCCAAACGCGTGCTCTTCGAAGACGAATGGCACGGCACCGCTGGAATCTCCATCGGGGCGAGCAGGCCGCGCAGCCCGATCAATCGGTAAACGTCTCCAAGAAGCCGTGCACGTCGGCAGCGTCGTGGGCGTCGTCACCGGTCAGATCGGCCCGCGGCACGCGGGCGTAATACGCTCCGAAGTAATCGGACATGTCCCGAGTATTCCGGACGCCATCACGGTTCCAGTCTCCCGGAACCTCACTCTCGGCGAGGCGCACCTTTCCGAACTCGGCCAGACGCGGCACGCCGTCCGCGTCGAAGAACACCGCCAGCAGTGAGACCTGGTCGGAAGCCACCAGACGGTCCGCGATCAAAGGCGCCTCGAACTCGACGCCGTCGCGCACCTGCCCGTCCGCGTCCACCGCACGGACCGACACCCCGTCGGGCGTGCGATGGCCGACGAGCAGGACCGCGGACTGGATGCATTCGATCTCCGCGACGTCGTACCCGTGATCCGATCCGTTCAGGCCGGCCGCGAACCGGATCGTGGACCCAACCTCCACGATCGGCTTGCCGTCGGCGATCCCCGCTGCGTGCGCCGCCGCCCGGAGCGTGTCCATCGGACCCGCCATGTGCACCGTCCCGAACTGGGAAACGATGACACCCGACGCGCATTCCTCATCATCATCGTCGATGTCGTCCATCAGTTCTTTGACGGCGTCTCGATACTTCTTCAACTCGACGCGGATGCACGCCAGTTGGGCCGGATCATCATCGTCCGGGTACTGCTCCAAACATTGGCGCAGCGCCGCCGTGAAAGCGATCCACGCGCCGTACAGCCCCGGCCTGTCGGCGCCGTCGTCGCACGCCGAGAAGGAGTCGTCGGCCCCCTCCAGGCACGCCTCGTACGCGTCGGCGTTCTGGAACGAGTCGGGGTTCTGCGGATCCGCGTTGTTGAACATGTCGCGGCAGTTCTGAATCTCCCGGACGAACCTGTCCTGACAGGACAGCGCGGACGGATCCTGGAAAAGCAGAGTTCCGAACATCAGAAGTCCACCGGCGTGCAGTGTGGCGGCTGGCGTCAGCATCAAGTTCTCCCGCGCGAGTGGTGACGCCCCAACGTAGTTGTTTTTGCCCCCTCTGTCAACTCTCGCCAGCGATCTTTCGTGTATTTGTTAGCCCACAAGCCGGAACGTCATCGGGTACCTGTAAAACTCACCCCGGCTGGTGGCCATCGCGGCCAGGATCATGCCCACGATCCCCAGGGGGTACACCAGCAGCGCGAGCAAGCCCCCCACGCCGCAGGTGATGATGGCCAAGGGCACCGCCAGCAGGCTGTAGACGACCAGCGAGATCTGGAAGTTCAACGCCTCGCGGGCGTGGTCCTCCACGAACGCCGACCCATCCCGCCGGATCAGGTAGATCACCAACGGAATGACGACCGCCACCGCCGGCGCCACGAGGTGCGCCAGCAGAGACAGGTGGGCGAACATCGCCCAGGTCTTCTCGTCGTCGGTCATGCCCGGGCAGCACGCGCGGCCACGGGCGTTGACGGGGTACGCGGCGTCGTGCTGAGATCGGTCGGCCATGGTGCACCCCGGGGCCGGATTGTCCGGCCCCTCGTCCAGTTGGGCAAACCAGGGCCGCGATTTCAGACCAGGGGCGGCCGGGCCGGCCGACCGGCGGGCCTCACCGACGCCGGCGGACCCCCCACGCCAGCCCGACACCGAGCAGCCCCAGCACGCCCGGCGCCGGCACGAGCACAAACGCCGCCCCCATGGCCGAGGCGCCCTGGAACTGACCGACCACGAAGGTGTCCGCCACCACCGAGGACGCGAACCGCAGCGTGTACTCGCCCGGCCCGAGCAGGTAGGCCTGGTCCACCCCGCCGGTCGAGAACGAGAACACGGCCCCGCCGCCGGACGCCGCCAGTTCGGCCAGCATGGGGCCGGAGCCGTCGAGGGTCAGCCGCCACTCGGACGCCGCCGCCAGCGTGAAGACCACCTCCATCAACGCCGAGCCGGACGCCGAGGCGTTGTAACCCGTTTCGTCCAGGATGGTTGCCGACGCGCTGAGCGAGCCCGACGAGAAGAACCCGTCCGGGTCGATGTCCATGACAAACGCGCCCGACGCCGACGCGACCGCCGACTGGGCGCCGTTCGTGAACACAGAGTCGCCCACGACCCACGGCACGAAGGGGTCGTCGTTGGCGCTGGACCCGAAGTCCAGGAAGGTCTGCTGGTCGCCGCCGAAATCCGACTCGCCCTGGGCGGACAGGTCGAAGACCCGGTTCTCGCTGACGAGGGTAACCTGAGCGGACGCAACGGCGGCGCAAGCCGCGAGAACGACGCACGGGACGGGCTGCATGGGCGTTTTTCCTTGGGCCGAACTGGCCAGCAAGAGCCTACCGCATCCGCCGAAGCGAGCAAGTGAAATCCGCCCCGGTCGAGAACTCGGACGGTGCCGTGCTCTTTGTCCTCAAAGAGCACGATTCGGGGTCAGGATCGCGATCACCGGGCCACCCGGAACGGTGCTCTTCGAGGACGAAGAGCACGCCACCGGTTCACCCCTTCACTGCCCGAA
>CAZFSO010000048.1:0-14518 GCA_964522095.1 uncultured Phycisphaeraceae bacterium
ACGAGTTCGACCCCCCTGGCCTGGTCGCTGGTGATGGCCGGCCTCTCGCCCGGGGCGGCGCTGATCCTGCTGCTCGTCGGGCCCGCCGTGAACGTCGCGACCATGAGTTGGGTGGTCAAGGACCTGGGCTGGCGCGTGCTGGTGGTCTACGTGGGCGTGATCGCGGCCGTCGCGCTGGGCGCGGGCATCGTCTTTGATGAGTTCTTCGCCCACGCGGTGACCCTGGCCGAGCGGGCCGCGGGCGACCACCACGCGCCGGGCGGCTGGTGGGCCTGGACCAAGGCCGCGGGCGCGATCGCGTTCGTCGCGGTGCTGGCCCACGCCCTGGCCGAACGCTTCCGACCGGCGAAGAAGTCGTGCTGTGCGGGCGCGCCCGCCGCCGCCGGTGGATCGTGCTGCGCGGGCAAGGCGCAGGCATCCAGCCCCGCGCCCGCGTCCTGCTGCGCCGGCAAGACGGTCGCCCTGCCCACGCCCTCCTGCTGCGGCGGCAAGGGCGATGCGCCCGCCTGCGGGTGTTCCAAACCATGATCGGCGACGGCTGGGCCGACAGCGGCGAGGAACGCGCCCGCGACGCCCGCCCGGCGCCCGACCGGCCCCGGCGCGTCGCCGTCGTCACCGGCACGCGGGCCGAGTTCGGCCTGCTCACGCCCGTGATGCACGCCGTCCAGGACCGGCCCGACTGCGAACTGCTCGTCATCGCCGCCGGGTCCCACCTGGTCTCGCCCGCGCTGACCTTCCGCGAGGTCAAGGCGAGGTTCGCCGTCGCCGACTCGATCCCGATGCAGACGGCCGGTCGCGTGGGCCGCGCCCACGACGTCGAAGCGCTCGGCAAGGGCGTGTCGCGGTTCGGGCGGTCGTTCGACCGGCTGCGCCCGGACTGGGTCGTGGTGCTCGGCGACCGCATCGAGGCCTTCGCCGCGGCGGCGGCCGCCTCCGTCGGCGGGTTCGCCCTGGCCCACGTCCACGGCGGCGACCGGGCCGAGGGCGTCGCCGACGAGGCCATGCGCCACGCCATCACCAAACTGGCGCACCTCCACCTGCCCGCCACCGAGACCAGCGCCGACCGCATCCGACGCATGGGCGAGCCCGAGCGGGCGGTGGTCGTCGTCGGCTCGCCCGCGGTCGACGGGCTGGACGCCATCGAGCCGATGGACGACGCGGCCTACGCCGACCTCGGCCGCCCACGCGCGGTGGCGCTCTTCCACCCGATCGGCCGCACGGACGAGCTGGAAGAGCACGCCGCCCACGCCGTGCTGGAGGCCCTGCAAGGCGTGCCCACGCTGGCGCTGCACCCCAACCTCGACCCCGGACGCCAGGGCGTCATGCGGGCGCTGATGGACGCGCCGACCGGCGTGACCGTGCGCTCGCACCTGGAGCGCACGGCCTTCGTGTCGCTTCTGAAGCGCGTGGCGGCCGAGGGCGGGGCGCTGGTCGGCAACTCGTCGGCGGGCCTCATCGAGGCGGCGGCCATCGGCTGCCCCAGCGTCGACGTCGGCGACCGCCAGGGCGGCCGGGAACGGTGCGACGCGCTGACCGCCCACGCGCCCGAGCACGCCGACCGCATCCGGGCGGCGTTCGAGTCGGTGACCGCCCGGCGTCCGGGATCGTGGTCGCACCCCTTCGGCGACGGGCACGCCGGGCCGCGGATCGCAAGGGCGCTGGCCGATCGCGACCCGCGCGACCCCGCGCTGCTCCGCAAGCGGTGCGTGTACTGACCGGCCCCGGCGCCCCGCGTCACAAGGAGCGGCCCTCGTGCAAGAGTTCCAAGGGGGTATCGGCCCCGAAACCGGCCCGGAGCGGGCGCTGCGCGTGCTGAAGTTCACCGACACGGTCGCGGACGTCAACGGCGTGTGCCGGTTCATCCAGAACGCGGCCCGCCGGGCCGGCGAGACCGGGCGCGACCTCACCGTGGTCACCTCCACGCGCATCCCGCTGCCCGAAGAGGCCAGGCTCGACAACCTCATCAACTTCCGCCCGATTCTCGCCACGCGCATGCCCAAGTACGAGAACCTGGAACTGGCCCTGCCGCCCGCGCCCGCGATGCTGGCCCACGCCCGGCGGGCCCGCCCCCACGTGGTCCACGTCTCCACGCCCGGCCCGGTCGGATGCGTCGGCATGCTCGCGGCCCGGCTGATGCGCGTCCCGGTGGTGGGGGTCTACCACACGGACTTCCCGGCCTACGTCGACCGCCTGTTCGACGACCGCGCGGCCACCGCCGTCTGCGAGCGCCTCATGGGCGCGTTCTACAGGCCGTTCCAGGCGGTGTTCACGCGATCGGCGGACTACGCCGCCCGGCTGCGCTCCCTGGGAATCCGCGAGGACCGGCTCGTGCGCCTGCGCGCGGGCTTCGACGACCGCTGCTTCGGGTCGCGCTTCCGAGACCCCGGGGTGTGGGCGCCGCACGGGATCGACCCGGGCACGGTCAAGGTGCTCTTCTGCGGGCGGGTGTCGGTCGAGAAGAGCCTGCCCCTGCTGGCGGGGGTGTGGCCGTCGGTGCGCCGGGCGGCCGCCGAGCGGGGGGTGGCCGCCGACCTGGTGATCGTCGGCGATGGGCCGTACCGGGCGACGATGGAGCGCGACCTGCGCGGAGCGGGCGCGCACTTCCTCGGCTTCCGTCACGGCGAGGAACTCGCCCGCCTGTACGCCTCCTGCGACCTCTTCGCGTTCCCCAGCACCACCGACACGCTCGGGCAGGTCGTGATGGAATCCCAGGCGTCGGGCGTGCCCGTGCTGGTCACCGACCGCGGCGGGCCGCGGGAGATCGTCCACGACGGCCGGACCGGCCTCGTGCTCCCGGCAGAGGATCGGCACGCCTGGACGCGGGCGCTGGTCGACCTGGTGTGCGACCACGAACGACGCGGCGCCATGGGCGCCGCCGCGGCCGAGGCGATGAAGGACCACAGTTTCGCCGCCAGTTTCGAGCACTACTGGCAAGTCCACGAGCGCGCGGCGAGGACAACACAATGCCCGGACTCTTCAACAAGCCCGGAACGCCAGTGACGGGATGGCCGAGCGCCTCGGCGTGAAGAGGCCGGCCGGAAGCCGGCCCCACCAGAGCCCCCGCTCCGTCCGATCAGAGCTGGTTCACGCGCCCGCGCACGTTGTCGAGCACGTTCATGAAGTTGATGTAGCCGTCGTAGGGCGAGTCGTACGGGCTGAAGTACTTGTGCACGTCGCCGTCGGCCCAGTACTTGGTGCACATGTAGTAGAAGTGGTCGCTGGTGGTGAGTTTGCGCCAGTCCTCGAGGACGTAGGCGGCGTGCTCCAGGCGTTCGGGGTCCGCGGCGGACTTGATCTCGACCAGCCGGTCCTTGAGCGCCTTCTCCACCCGGTAGGTCTCCTCCAGCGCGTTCCACTGCATCGCGTTGCCGCGCCAGGCCGTCAGGTCGCGCTCCGTGTCCGCCCACGAGATGAACTCGGGCACGTCGTAGACGCCGACCGGCTCGAACTGCTCGAAGGCCATCGACGGCGTGATGAAGTGGTTCTCGGTGGTCCCGTCGCGCTTCTTGGCCACGTCGAACACCGCCTGCGGCAGGTGGCTGAGGAACTCGAAGATGCCCGTCTCCGCCCACTGGTGCTCGCCGAAGGTCTCGTAGTCCATGAACAGGTTGCACAGGTACCCGTCGCCGTTGATCTGGTGGACCCACTGCGCGAACCGCTCGGCCGACAGCGGCCACTCCGACCAGCCCTTGTTGGAGAAGCGGAAGGCCACGTCGTCGGAGAGCCGGTAGTTCTTGAGCAGCAGGCCGAAGGGCGTGCCGTCGGGCCGGACCAGGGGCGACCCGTCGTCGCCGGGCGGCGCGTAGAGATAGTTGGGGCTGCGGAAGCCCAGGTGGCGGTCGACCCCCTCGCAGAGCGCCCCCAGGAAGCGCGCCGAGCCGTCGGGGTTCTTCAGGCCGGCGATGAAGCGGGCCAGATCGTTGGAGTAGATCAGTTCGGTGTTGCGGAAGACCCTGGGACGCTGGCCGAAAAGGTTCTCGATCCGCCGCGTGTGGGCGTCGACCTGCTCGACGAACTCCTCCTTGGAGTAGATGAACGAGAGCGAGTGGTAGTCCGTCTCGCCGACGAACTCGCAGCAGCCGGTCTCCGCCAGTTCGGCGAACAGGTCGATCACGTCGGGGGTGAACTTCTTCCACTGGTCGATCACGGTGCCGGTCAGGGCGAAGGACACGCGGAAGTTGCCCTCGTGCCGCCGCACCAGGTCGAGGATCATCCTGGTGGCCGGGCGGTAGCACTTGTCGGCGACCTTGCGGCAGATGGCGCCGTTCTTGTCCTCGTCGAAGTAGAACGGGTCGGTGTGGAAGACCGAGTACGGCTTGAGCCGGTGGGGCTGGTGGACCTCGAAATAGAACACGACGGACGCCATGGCACACCTCCCGGGAATCACCGCACGAGCCGGAACGGATCGAACACCCATTGTGGCGTGCACCGGGGGTGTTTGGCAAGCGCGTGAAAGAGATATCACGCGCAGGCCCCCCGCCCCCCGCGCCCGCCTCAGGTCTTCAGCCCGCTCACCTGGGCGACCGCCACCACCGAGAGGATCATCACCGGCAGGAAGGCCGCCACCGCGGCCGGGATCCCCGGGACCACCGCCGAGGCGCCCAGCACGCCCCCGATCAGGGCGGCGATGGCGACCGGGGCGCACTTGAGGGACTGGACGACCATGTTCGTCGGCTCGCGCCGCACGTAGAAGGGCATCGCGATCACCAGGGCCAGCAGGCCCGAGATCATCATCGCCACGCGCCCCCACCGGATGCGCTCCAGGGCCGCCCGCTGCTCGGCGTCCATCAGCGTCTCCCGGTCGAGCATCTGGCCGACCTGGCGGAAACTCAGCGCGTTGCGGTACGACTGGAACCGGTTCATGCGCAGGCGGTCGGGGTCCAGCGACGATTCGACCCGCTCGACCGGCCCGGCGGGGACGCCCGGCGCGCGCCCGCGGGCCTCGGCCACGGCGTTCTCAAGAACCCACGCCCCGTCCCGGTACACCGCCCGGTCGGCGCGGATCGCCCGCACGGCCCGGCCGTCGGGGTCGCGCTCCATGATGAACAGCCCCGTCAGTTCGCCCGTGTCGGCGTCGAAGCCCTCGGCGCGGAACAGGCGGCCCTGCCCGTCCTCGGTCAGCGAAACGCTGGCAACCCCCAGGCTGTGCTCGCCCGCGTCGCGGTGCTCACGCGCGAGCAGCGGGGCGATCCGGGGGATGACCAGTTCCTGGTTGAGCAGTTGCACGCCGGTCAGCAGCACGGCCACGAGCAGGATCGGGCGCATCACGCGGTGCAGGCCCAGCCCGGCCGCCATCATCGCGATGAACTCGCGCTGGCGCGTCAGTTGCGAGCAGGTGAAGCCCATCGCCGCGACCATCACCATGCCCAGCAGGAAGTTGTACAGTTGCAAAAGTTTGGGCCACCACAGGTCGGCGATCAGCACGGCCGCGACCGCCGCCCGACGCAGCCCCCCGGCCGATTCCGCCCCCGCCTCGGCCGCCATCTCGCCCGCGAGCCGCAGGAACCGGTCCATGTTCATCACCACGTCCACCACCACCACGAACCCGCACAGGATCACGAACAACGCCACCGCGTTGACGAGAAACTGGCGGGCGATGTACCGGTCGAGGATGGTCACGGGGGATGGTATGGGGGATGGGGTCAGGGATCGGCCATCAGGGACCAGGGATGGAGCGCCCTCCGGGCGGGCATTCTTTCGAATTGATGCCTGATGCCTGATGCCTGATCGCCAATCGCACCCCCAGTGGCAAGTGGCAAGTCCCCGTTTCCCGCCCCCACGGCCCCCTACCCATACCGCCGCGGCTTCGCCAGCGGCTCGAAGAACCGCGCCCAGCCCCAGCCGATCAGGGCGCCCGCGAAGGCGTCGGTCGCGTAGTGCGCGCCGATCATCATGCGGGCCACCGCGCAGCCGGTCGCCAGGGCGATGAAGATCCACTTCGCCCGCGGCATCCACGCCGCCAGGCACATGCACCCCGCGAACGCCACCGCCACGTGGCTCGACGGGAAGCCCAGGTTCGACGCGTCGGAGAACCCCGAGAACAGCGGCCGGAAGGCGTACCACCCCGAACGCAGCGTCTCCGTGTCCACCACCGGGCGCTCCCGCGCCACGACCAGTTTCAGCCCCTCGCTGCACAGGCCCGCCAGAATCGGCGCGAAGAACAGCGACCCCGCCCGGTCCCACACGCGGTCGTGCCGACGCACGATCCACATCACCAGCAGCCAGGTCCACAACGACCCGGTGATGCGCACCAGCCGGTACAGGTCGGCGTTCTGGAACGGCTCGCGGTCCCGCACGAAGAGCAGGCGCGCCAGGAACGGGTCCAGCAGCGTCAGCAGCACGAACACGCCCGCCAGCAGCGCCGCCCGGCGCAGCCACGCACGCCGGTGCGCCCGGCGCTCGCGGGGCGACTCGTACCGGACCAGTTTGTCCTTGCGTTCACTGCCCATGCGCGTCCAGCCGCCTCACTCCGCCGGGCGCACCCCGCCCGGCGGCCCTCTGTAGGCCACCCCAACATAGGTCGGCCACGGACGCCGTTCGGGGCCAGGACCGATTTCCTGCACGTCTTCAAACATCCGCCACCACGCCCCGCCCCCGACCAGGACCGCCGACCGCCCCTCCAGAGCCGCGTGCGTCTCGGGACGCCGCAGGTCCGTCGAGGCCCAGTAGTCGTACTGCGTCTCCCGCCCCCCCAGCACGGAGGACGCGCACCAGACCGTCGGACGCCCCGGCAGGTAGAACGCCAGCAGCGAGGCCCGGCCGTAGTGCGTGGCCATCACGAACGGCTCCGCCCCGGCCCCGCGCAGGCGGTCAAGTTCCGCCGCCACCCCCGCCGCGTGCTCGCGGGCGCCAGTCACCCGGTCGATCGGGATGTACGGCCCGAACACGCGGCGCGTGCTCAGGAACCCCAGCATCGCCGGGGCGGCGATCACGAGCACCCCGGCCAGCACGGTCACGCCGCCCGCGACGCGCGCCCACCAGTCCCCGCGACGCAGCCCCTCGGCCAGCGCCCACGCCGCGGGCACGCACCAGGTGCACGCCCCGGCCATGGCCCAGTTGCCCTCCGGCCGCGTGCGCAACCCCACGAGCAGGTAGAACACGAACACCGGCACGCCCATCGCGACCAGCGCCCGGACCGCGCCCCGTGCCCGGTCGTCCGCCCGGTGGGCGCCGCGGCGCGTGCGCCAGAGCGCCAGGGCCGTCAGCAGCAGCACGCCCCCGACCACCGGCCCCTGCACGCCGAGGTACTCCATCGCCCACCGGGGGGACCAGCCGCCCCCCGGCCCCGTGTCGCCGCCGGGCAGGCCGAGGTGCCCGAGCAGGTGCCGAACCGTCGGCCAGCCCCGCGACGCGTTCCAGATCACGACCGGCGCCAGCCCCAGCCCCGCCGCCGCGATCCCCGCGGCCAGTCCGGCTCGCTCCCGCCCGCCCACGCGCCGCCGCCCGCCAACCCACCACGCCAGCCCCACCCCAACCGGCAGCAGCACGATGGTGTACTTGAACAGGAACCCCACGCCCACGCACGCCCCCAGCCCGAGCCAGGCCCACGGGCGCCCCTGCGGTCCCAGGATCGCGGCCGCCGCGAACGCCCCGCCCCAGGCCCAGCAGGCCAGGTACGGCGCGTCGATCGTCATCAGCATGGACGCCACCGCGAAGCCGGGCGTCAGCGCGAACAGGGCGGCGGCCAGCGCCGGCAGGCCGGGCCGCCCCGGGAAGGCCCAGCGGGCGGTCATCGCGGCCCCGAGCATGCCCACCGCCCCCGACACCGCCGCGGGCAGGCGCACCGCCCACTCGCTGTGCCCGAACACGCCGGTGCTCAGGGCGATCAGCCACGCCACCCCCGGCCCCTTGCTGTAGTACGACCAGCCGGGGCGGCGCGACCACTCCCAGTAGTGCGCCTCGTCCGCGGCCAGCGTCAGGTCGGAAAAGAACACGTGCCAGACCACCCGGGCGGCCAGCAGGCCCAGCGCCAGCGCCGCCGCCGCCCGCACGCCGGTCCGCCCCGCCACGGTCAGCCCCGCCTCACAGTTTGGACATCCGCCGGTAGACCACGACCGTCAGCCCCGCCAGCAGGACGACGCCGCTCCAACTCATCCAGACCGCCGACGGCCCGTGCCGGTTGATCGCCTGCGCCCCGGACTCGGCGATGATGATGGTGCCCAGCGCCGGGAAGAAACTCCACAGATAGATCACCAGCGGCGTGGCCCGCTTGAGGTGCATCGCCATCACCGCCCCGAGCACCACCATCACCACGCAGGCCGCCGAGAGCACCCAGCGGTCGTGACGCTTGGCCAGCGCCTTGCGGGTCTGGTGGCCGATCTCCCGGTCGAGTTGCGCCACCGCCGCACGCACGGCCGCCGCGGGCTCCTCCCGGGCCTGCGCCAGCAACCCGTCCAGCGGCAGGGCCAGCGTCGCCGGCGTCAGGTCGTCGGCCGGCCACAGGTCGCGGTAGGTCGTGCGCGACAGTTCGGTGCCCACCCCCAGCACCCGCACGCCCGCCAGGTCCAGCGCGAAGCGCGAGGCCGAGCCCATCGAGCGGTCCGCCAGGGGGTCGTTCTCGACCGGCGTCTGCAGGCTCAGCGCCGCGGCCTCGGCCACGAGCCGGTCGGTGTGCCCGCCCGGGCCCGCGACGGTGATCTCGATGCGCCCGGACTCGGGCAGCGGGCGCACGACCCACCGGCCGGCCTCGGCGCTGAGCCCCCCGCCCATCACCGTGAAGGCCGAGCCGTCCGGCGTGTTCAGCCGGATCGGACGCCCCCGGGCGAGGTCCTCGCCGAAGCGCTCGAACGAGCGGGCCGCCGCCAGAACGCGGGCGAGTTCCACGCGCCGCCGGTCGACGGAGAGCAGGATGCCCGGGTCGCGCTCGATCCGGCGCAGCGTCCTGCCCGAGTAGAACTTGGGGTTGTCCTTGAAGGTGCTGGCGATCGGGATGGCCGGCAGCACGAACAGGTCGGCCGACTGCGGCGCCCCCGCCCGGTAGACCGTCATGTCGATGAAGCGCAGGATGATCGCCGTCTCGACCTGGTCGCCGATGCGCGCCCGGTCGTCGGCGTTGAGCGCCCAGACCGGCATCAGTTGGATCCACGCCCGACGCGCCGTGCCGTCCAGCGTCACGGCCCCGGAGGCGTCCGTCTCCACCATCGCCACGCCGGCCATCAGGAACTGCTCCTGCACCGGCGAGCCCGGCTCGGGCGGGCGCTCGTCCACGATGTCCGCGTGGATCTCCGTGCTGCCGATCCGCGCGGCCTCCCCCTGGCGCAGCGAGTTGACCATCAGCCGGGCGAAGTCCCGGGTGATCATCTCCTCCATGCTCCGCAGGTAGCCCGGGATCACCCGGTCGTTCAGCCCCATCAGCACGCCGCCGAGCAGCAGCCCGCTGGCCAGCGCCGGCAGCAGCAGGCGCCGGTGGCTGACCCCGCCCGCGTGGGCCGCCGTGACCTCGTTCTCCACGACGAAGCGGTGGTACGCCATCGTCGCCGCGAACCCGCCCGCGAACGGCAGGGTGTACGCCAGCATGGGCAGGATCGCGTACCGCATGAAGCGGATGGCCTGGTCGGCGGTCAGTTTGCCGTCCGCCAGCGGCTTGACCGTCGCCGCGAACGCCACCACCGTGACGAGAACCCCGGCCGAGAGCAGCAGCAGACGCCAGAACTCGATCAGGATGGCCCGCCACAGCGTCCAGAGCATCGCCCGATGATACGGGCGAGGATCCCCGCTGCGCCCGGCCAGGTCAGCGCCCCATCGCCCCCGCGAGCAGGAACGCCAGTTCCAGCGACTGCTGGTAGTTCAGCCGCGGATCGCACGGGCTGGCGTAGTTGCGGGTCAGGTCGTGCTCGCTCACGCCGGCGGCGCCGCCGATGCACTCCGTCACGTCCTCCCCGGTCAACTCGAAGTGCACGCCCCCCAGGCGCGTGCCCGCCGCCTTGTGGGCGTCCACGGTGCGCTCCAGTTCCAGCAAAATGTCGTCGAACGAGCGGGTCTTGATGCCCGAGGCCGTCTTGATCCCGTTGCCGTGCATCGGGTCGGACATCCACAGCACCGTCCGACCCTCCCGGCGCACCAGTTCGAGCAGCGGGGGCAGGGCCGCCTCCACGCGCCCCGCGCCCATCCGCGCGATCAGGATCAGGCGCCCGGCCTCGTTGGCCGGGTTGAGCGTGTCGATCAGGCGGATCAGTTCCTCGCCCGTCACCGACGGCCCGACCTTGACCCCCACGGGGTTGCGCACGCCCCTGAAGAACGCCACGTGCGGCCCGTCGATCCGCCGGGTCCGCTCGCCGATCCAGGGCAGGTGGGTCGTCAGGTCGTACCAGCCCTCCCGCCGCGGCACGCGACGGGTCTGGGCGGCCTCGTAGTGCAGGTTCAGCCCCTCGTGCGAGGTGAAGAAGTCCACGCGCGTGGACTCCTCGACCTTCTGCTCGCCCAGGTTCTCCATGAACGCCAGCCCGTCGGCCAGCGTGCGCGACATGTGCTCGTACTGGGCCCGCCGGCGCGGCGAAAGGTCCGCGTTATGGAAGAACGACAGGTCCCAGTACTCGGGGTGGTGCAGGTCGGCGAAGCCCGCGTCCAGCAGCGAGCGCACGAAGTTCAGGGTCAGCGCCGCGTGTTGGTAGCCCTGCACCAGCAGGTCGGGGTCCGGGGCGCGGTCCGCGGGGGTGAACCCCGCCCGGTTGATCAGGTCGCCGAAGTAGGACGGCAGTTCGAGCCGCCGGCCCTCGCACTCGCCGGCCTCGGTCGGGCTCGACCGGGGCTTGGCGTACTGGCCCGCGAAGCGCCCGACCCGGGTCACCGGCACGCGCAGCCCGTGGATGAGCACCAGCGACATCTGCAGCAGGATCTTGAGTTTGTTGGCGATCGGCTCGGGCCGGCAGTCCGCCAGCGTCTCGGCGCAGTCGCCCCCCTGCAGGATGAAGCGCCGCCCCTCCTGGGCCTGGGCGATCTGGGCGCGGAGTTTCTCGATCTCCCAACTGGTCACCAGCGGCGGCAACTCGGCCAGCCGCGCCGTGGCGCGGGCCAAGGCGCCCTGATCGGCGTAGGCGTACTGCTCGCCCACGCCCAAGTGCTGCCAGGCGGTCGGGGTCCAGGCCTCGGGCGTCCGGGAAGGCGCCGGCACGGGCGCGGGGACCCCGGATCCGGTGGCGGGCGTCGGGATCGGCGGCGTGCTGTTGGGCGTCATGCGGCTCAGGCTCCCGTTTTCCCTCGAACCATCGTAGTGCTCGGCACGAACCGGACCGGGTGTTCGGCCCTGTTGGGCGAATGCAACCCCTTTGCCGCCAAGCCTCTGATACAGTCCGCACGATGGCCTGCCCCCCCGACCGCCAAAACCCCGCCCGGGAGCCGAAATCGGTCTCCCTCCCCGTCGTCCAGACCCGGCCCGGACCGGCCCCGAAGATGGGCTCGACCCGGCGGGGACGCTGGCGCTTCTGGGTGCTCGTGGGCGTGCACGTCCTCATGGCGGCCCACCTCCTGCAGTGGGCCGTCATGGGCTCGACCGTCTCGCCCGTCGAGCCGTCCGAGTCCATGCAGACGCTCGAGATGGGACTGGTCAACGCCGGGGCCGTGCTCTTCGCCCTGGCGATCCTGTCCACGCTTGTGTTCGGCCGCTTCTTCTGCGGCTGGCTCTGCCACGTCGTCGCCCTGCAGGACGCCTGCGCCTGGCTCATGAACCGCGCCGGCATCCGGCCCAAGCCCTTCCGCTCCCGCCTGCTCGTCCTCGTGCCCCTGGCGCTGGGCTTCTACATGTTCATCTGGCCCAACTTCAAGCGCTTCGTCATCGCGCCCGCCCTGGAGGCCCAAGGCGTCGCCTGGCCGGCGTGGCTCCGCCCGGTCAACACCTTCAACGCCTGGCAGTCCGAGATGATCGTCGAGGACTTCTGGGCCACCTTCCCCGCGTGGTACGTCGCCGTGCCGTTCCTGCTCGTCTGCGGCTTCGCCACCGTCTACTTCCTGGGCGCCAAGGGCTTCTGCACCTACGCCTGCCCCTACGGCGGCATCTTCCGCCCGGTCGACCGGGCCGCACCCCTCCGCGTCCGCGTCACCGACGCCTGCACCCAGTGCGGCCACTGCACCAGCGTCTGCACCGCCAACGTCCGCATCTCCGACGAGGTCCGCGACTTCGGCATGGTCGTCGACCCCAACTGCATGAAGTGCCTGGACTGCATCGAGGTCTGCCCCAACGACGCCCTCTACCTCGGCCTGGGCATGCCCGCCCTGGGCGCCCGCCCCAAGGACAAGGCCGCCCGCAAGAAGACCCGCGAGAAGGCCGCCCGGCGCTACGACATGACATGGCCCGGCGAGATCGCCGCCGCCGTGCTGTTCGTCGGCGTGTTCCTCGCCACCCGGGGCATGCTCGACCAGGTGCCCATGCTCATGGCCGGCGGGCTCGCGGCCGTCGCCACCTACCTCTTCCTCCTCGCATGGTGGACCCTCGTCCGCCCCAACACCCGGATCTACGGCCTGATGCTCAAGCAGAAGGGCCGCGTCCGCCCCGCCGGCGCGGCCTTCCTGCTCGGAGCGCTGCTGCTCGCCGGGGTCGTCGCCTGGGGCGGGCAGGCCCGCTACACCCGCTGGCGCGCCGACATGGACTACGCCCAGGCCGCCATCCCGGTGAGCCTCGTCGTCCGGCCAGAGTTCGAGCCGGGGGTCGAGTCCCGACGCCGCGCCGAGCGATCCGCCCGCTGGCTGGAACAGGCCGACTCGCCGTTCGACGGCGGGCGCGGCTGGCGACTCAACCCCGAGCACCGCACCCGCCGGGCCTACTTCCTCGCCGTCCTCGGTCGCCTGGAGGAATCCGCCGACGCCCTGCAGCGCGTCGTCGACGAGGGCAACCCCGGCGACGGCCTGATCGCCCAACTCGTCCGCCTGCGCCAGGCCACCGGCGCGACCGAGGCCGACCTGATCGCCCTGCGCGAGCACGCCCTGGGCCTGCACCCGCACCTGCACGCCGTACGCCTCGAACTGGCCACCCAGGCCCTCGAAACGGCCGACATGGAACGGGCCGAGTCCTACTTCGCCGACCCGGCGGGCTCGCTCGCCGAGGACCTGGGCTACCGCTTCGCCGAGGTGTCGTTCCGGCGCCACGCCGGCCAGGAAGACCGGGCCCTCGAACTGCTGCGGGAGGTCGTGATCCTGGCCGAGGCCGACCGGCACAGCCCCGCCGGCTGGCTGGCCGACTGCGCCGGCGCCGCCATGCGCCTCAACCACCCCGGCATGGCCCTGGACCTGATCGACCGGGCCATGAACACCAAGGGGGCCCACCCCGGCGTGTTCTTCGCGGCCGGCGAGGTCCGGGCCACCTTCGGCGACGGGCCCGGCGCGGTCGACGCCATCGAGCAGGGCCTGTCCATGCGCGGCGGGGACGCGCCGGCATCCCTGACCCGGGCCGCGGGCCTGCTGATGCGCCTTGGTGAGCCCGACCGGGCCCGCGCGCTCTACCAGCAGGCCGCCGACCGGTCGTTCCAGGCGTTCGAGAAGCAGCAGATCGGCCAGCAGATGGTCATGGCCGGCCAGGGCATGCGCGACCGGGCGCTCGTCGAGGCCGGGCTGTCGGTCATGTCCCAGGCCGGCGAATCCTCGGGCGAGCCGATGATTTTCCACGACATGGCCCCGTTGCTCTACGGGCTGAGCCGCTACGGCGAGGCGGTGGCGGCCATCACCAGGGCCGCCGAACTCGCGCCCGACAGCGCGGTCATGGCGACCCGTGCGGCCGAACTGTGCGCCATGCTCGGCGACGCCAAGGGCGCCGAGGCGTGGCGGGCCGAGGCGCAGGCACGCGAGGCGCGCCGCGCGGGCTGACGGGGCCGGTCCGGGCTTCGAACCTGCGCGATCTTTGCGCAACCGGCGCGACCGGCACCGAAATTCGCGCCCTTCAACCGAAACTTCAACTCCACGCTTGATATCCGATCGCGGACTTGTCGATCTGAACGCGCGGCGAGGGACGGACCCCCGCCCAGGGGGCGCGTGCCCCCAGTCGCGGGTGGATCGGCGCACGGCGCCGGCGCCCGAGAACAAGCCAGACCGCCGGGCTCAGATCCCCGGCACGCAGGAGATCAAGCAATGGCAACCCGCACCACCCGCACCGGCGCCCGCAAGACCGCCGCCAAGCGCCCGGCCGCCAAACGGACCACGGCCCGCAAGCCCTCGGGCAAGAAGCCCGCCGCCCGCAAGGCCGCCAAGCCCGCCACCAAGGCCGCCCGCAAGCCCGCCGCCCGCAAGACGGCCCGCACCACCGCCAAGAAGGCGACCACCACCCGCAAGCCCGCGGCCCGCAAGACCGCCAAGAAGGCCACCACGACCGCCCGCAAGCCCGCGGCTCGCAAGACCGTCAAGGCCAACGCCAAGACCACCCGCAAGCCCGCCGCCCGCAAGGCCAACGCCGTCCGCAAGGCGGCCACCAAGCCCGCCGCCCGCAAGACGACCAAGAAGGCGACCACCACCGCCCGCAAGACCACCGCCCGCAAGACCACGGCGCGCAAGCCCGCGGCTGCCAAGACCACCGCGCGCAAGCCCGTGGCCCGCAAGA
>CAZFSO010000048.1:14618-17305 GCA_964522095.1 uncultured Phycisphaeraceae bacterium
GCGCGCAAGCCCGCGGCTGCCAAGACCACCGCGCGCAAGCCCGTGGCCCGCAAGACCACGGCCCGCACCGTCAACACCAACAGCCGCGGCCCGGTTCTCGCGACGATCTCGCCCCGGCGCACCAACGCCCGGCGCACCGTCCGCCGCGTCGCCTGATCGACACCCCGCACGCACAAACGACAGCCGCGACCCACCCCGGTCGCGGCTGTCTGCGGTTTTGCCTGTCGGCGCGGGTGTAAAAGGCGGGCGGTGGGGGGGGGGGGGTGGGGGGAGGTCAGACCCGGCGGCGGGCCGAGTCGCCGAGCATCAGGCCGGCGTTGCGCGCCAGGTCGGCCAGCACCACGGCCTTGGACATGCGCAGTTTGGCGCCGATCGACTCGCGGTGACGCTCGATGGTCTTCACCGAGCGGTTGAGGCTCTCGGCGATGTCCTTGATCGACAGGCCCTGGCCGAGCAGCGTGAGCACCTCGAGTTCGCGCGGGGTGAGCACGTCGAGTTCGCCCAGGCGGATCACGCCGGACTCGATCACCGCGTGCTCGGCGTCGAGCAGGCGGCGCGACTCCTCGCCCGCGGGGATGCGCCGCGTGACGACCATGAAGGTCGGCCCCTCGCCGGGCATGTCGGCGGGGATCACGCGGATCCATGAGAACTGCTGGTGCCCGTTCCAGACCGTCCGCAGCAGGCGGGGCCGGGGGTCCTCCTTCAGTTGGCGGAACAGCGAGAGGCGCTCCTCGATCCACGCCGGGGGGAAGCCGAGTTGGTCCAGGCGCTTGCCGCGCACGGCGGCGGGGCGGTCGTGGAAGAAGATGCGCAGGGTCTCGTTGTTGAGGAACAGCACGGTGCCGTGCTCGTCCAGGATGGAGATGGCGACGCCCGGCTCGGAGACGAGGGTGTCCCACAGCATGGCGGGGGCCACCGCTGGGATCTCGCCGTCGGGACCGGGAACGGATCTGCTTGGTCCGGTGTGGGTCATGCGGTGATCGTAAGATGCGTGGCGATGATCTTCCGCCTCCACAACACGCTGACCCGCCGGATCGAGGCGTTCTCGCCGCGGGACCCCGCGGCGGTCACCTTCTACACCTGCGGCCCGACGGTGTACGACGACGCGCACATCGGCAACTTCCGCTCGTTCCTCGCCGCCGACCTGCTGCGCCGCTGGCTCGAAAGCCCGCTCTGCACGCTGCAAAGGCCGGATGGCGGCACGCACGACGGCCCGAGGCGCGTGCTGCACGTGATGAACGTGACCGACGTCGGCCACATGACCGACGACGACGACGCCGACGGCTCGGGCGAGGACAAGATGGTGGCCGCCGCCAAACGCATCGTCGAGGCGAAGAAATCGGGCAAACTCCCGACGGACGCCGCGGTCGATCCGAACGACCCCGGCGCGGTGGCGCGGTTCTACCTGGCCCGCTTCCTGGAGGACGCGCGGGCCTTGAACCTCAAGGTGGCCCACGAGGCCCAGGCCGACCCGACGCTCATGCCCAGGGCGACCGACCACGTCGACGCGATGCGCCGGGTGATCGCGCGGCTGCTCGATGACGGCGCGGCCTACGCCGCTGGAGAGCCGGGCGCCCGCGCGGTCTACTTCAGCGTGCAGGCCTTCCCCGACTACGGGAAACTGTCGGGCAACACGCTCGACAAACTCCGCGGCGGCGCGGGCGGGCGCGTCGACGAGGCCACCCAGCGCCAGAAGCGCCACCCCGCCGACTTCCTGCTCTGGAAAGAGGACCCCGCCCACAAAATGAAGTGGGACGCCCCCGACCACCCCACGCTGCAGGGCTGGGCCAAGGGCTACCCCGGCTGGCACATCGAGTGCACCGCCATGGCGCTCGAACGCCTGGTCGAGGGCGGCCTGGCCAACGCCGCGGGCGCCCAGATCGACCTGCACTCCGGCGGCGAGGACAACATCTTCCCGCACCACGAGTGCGAGATCGCCCAGTCCTGCGCCTTCACCGGGGCGCCGGGGTTCGCCCGACACTGGTTCCACCCGCGATTCCTGATGGTGGACGGCAAGAAGATGTCCAAGAGCCGCGGGACGTTCTTCACCCCGCGCGACCTGATGGCCCAGGGCCACGACCCCGCGGCCATCCGCCTGGAACTGATCAAGACGCACTACCGGGCCAACGCGGACTTCTCGGTGCAAGGGCTCAAGGACAGCGCCCGCACGGCCGAGCGCTGGCGCCAGTTCCTGGCCCGGGCCCGCGACGGTGCGCCGGGCGAGACGAACGCCGGCGTGCGCGACGCCTTCGCCGCGGCGCTCTCGGACGACCTGAACGTGTCCGGCGCCATCGGCGTGGTCAACGCGTGGATCAACGCGACGCCCGAGCCGACGCGGGCCGACGCGGATTTGTTTGAGACCTTCGACGCGGTGCTGGGCGTCGCGTCGCTCACGCCGCCCGCGGCCCGCGACACGGGCATCGCGGTCTACCGCCCGGGCGTCGAGCCGTCGGAGGAGGTCGAGTCGCTGCTCGCCGAGCGCCGCGACGCGCGCAAGTCCAAGGACTTCGCCCGCTCCGACGCCATCCGCGACCGACTCGCGTCGATGGGCTACGCGATCAAGGACATGCCCGAAGGGCGCGTGGAAGTCAGCCGCCATCGGTGAGTCCCTGCACGCCCGAACCGCGGGCTTCGGCCGGCGCGGGTTTCGTGCACGCCGGTGTGGTTTTTTTGAACGCAGAGCACGC
>CAZFSO010000049.1:0-6033 GCA_964522095.1 uncultured Phycisphaeraceae bacterium
CATAGCGGCGGAGCGGTTTGGCACCTCGATGTCGGCTCATCACATCCTGGGGCTGAAGGCGGTCCCAAGGGTTGGGCTGTTCGCCCATTAAAGTGGTACGCGAGCTGGGTTCAGACCGGCGTGAGCCAGGTCGGTCCCTATCTGTTGTGGGCGTTGCAAACTTGTGAGGAGTCAACCCTAGTACGAGAGGATTGGGTTGGACGAACCCCTGGTGATCCTGTTGCGCCGCTAGGCGCACCGCAGGGTAGCTACGTTCGGCAGGGATAACCGCTGAAAGCATCTAAGCGGGAAGCCCCCCTCGAGATGAGGTTTGCTAGCTTTAGCGAGAGACCCCCGGGAGACCACCGGGTTGATAGGCCGCGCGTGTAAGGGTTGAGAAGCCTTCAGCGGAGCGGTACTAACGGTCGAAGGTTTGATCACTCCGACCAGACGCCGATGCCAACGCATCGACCTCTGGTCCAACACCAACCGGGCACTGCGTGTCTCGGTCCACCGGTGCGGCAACGCACCCCTCAACTGCTCGTCGCCTTGCCTTGATCATCCCCCCGCGTCCGGGACACCGGACGCGAGGACTTGTCGGTGATCATTGGCTGCGGGTCACACCTGTTCCCATCCCGAACACAGAAGTTAAGCCGTAGCCGCCGATGATACTGCTCAGCGGGAAAGTAGGTCGTCGCCGACTCTTCAAGACCCCCGAGGTTCACGCCTCGGGGGTCTTGCCATTTTTGGACGTCTCGCCCGCCACGCCGGCCCCTCCAGACCAGCCTCGGGAATGCCACCCATTCGGGCGTCAGGCGCCGCGGACCGCCGGAAACCCCCGGTTTCGGGCCGAACCGCGGCGGTTCGGTTGACGAAATACTCTCCGCCGCTCGGCCGTTCGTCCATTGGAAGGGGAGTTGCTCGCACATGATGTGGATTCACGCCATCTGGATCGGTCTCGTCGCCGCCGTGCTCTTTGAACTGGTGACGGTCGGCCTGCGCTTCGGCATGGGCTGGCGTTCGCCCGAGCGCACCCGCCCGCTCGGCCGCCTCACCCGGGGCTGGCGCATCCACCACGGCTACCCGGGCCTGCTCATGATGCCCGCTTCGGCCCTGCCGATGAACGCCCTGACCCCGGCCGCCGAGCCCGGCATGTTCTGGTGGCTCGGCCCGGCCCTGCTCGTGGTCGGCCTGATGCTCGCCGTCTCGGACCTGATCCACCACGCGATCGTCCTGCCGATGTTCGCCGGCTCGCACGAGTTCGAGTTGCACTACCCCGGCCACCCGCGCCACCGCCCGGCCCCCATCACCCGCGAGCCCCGTCCCTTCCCCCTCCGCCGCGCCGCCTGAGCGTCCCGCCCGCCGCGCTGCTCCGTCCCGCCCCGCGCCGTACCATCGGCCGGAGGTGAGACCATGCCGGATTCGATCCGACTCTACGAAGACGACGCCGATTCTCTGCTCAGCCCCGAGTCGTTCCCCGACCGGGTCAGCCTGCTCCCCTCGGAGAACACCCAGCTCCAGCCCGGCTCGCGCATCCGCGTGCTGTGGGGCCAGGACATGCTCCGTGACGTGCTCGACGGGCGGTACCGCTCGGTCATCTGCTCGGTCAACGACGAGGACAACGCCCGGGGCATCATCGCCCAACTCGTCTCGCTGGTGACCACCAGCCAGTGGTCGGTCCACGCGGTGACCAGTTACGCCCGGATGTTCCAGGAGTCGGTCGAGGTGCACGCCGCCCACGACCGCGAGCCGTACGTGCTCAAGTACGACCTCGACTCGGTCCTGATCCTGGCCCTGCTGCGCCCCAAGGGTCGCGGCCACTTCACGCTGGCCGACCTCGGCCGCGGCTTCCAGACCATCAACCGCATGCTCGCCGGGCGCGCCGAGCGCCGGCCGGTCTGCTCGGTCTCCTTCCTGGGCGCCCACTCCAACCGCCTCGTCGCCGGCGACGCCCAGAATCCCGACGCCGAGCCGAGTTTCGAGACGGTGCTCCGGACCATGTACCAGAACGGCTACCGCGGCGACGTCTACGCCGCCCCGGGCATGTGGCGCCACGGCCACGTCGGCGTCTTCCCGAGTTACCCCTTCCCCGCCGGCCTGGACCGCATGCGCGCGGGCAGTTCGTAAGGCGTCTTGGCCCGGCGCGCCCGCTCTGGTACGCTGCACGCGATGAACCGGCGCACCCTGCTGACGATCGCCCTGGCCCTGATCGGGCTGGCCATGTTCATCGGCCTGGTGGCCATCGTCGCGCCCGAGGGCACGCTGCCGTTCGAGTTGCTCGGCACGATCTCCCTGGCCGGGGCCTACGCGCTGGGCGCGACGGTGGCGGTCTCGGTCGGCCCGCGGATGCGCCGGACGCGGGCCGCGTGCCTCATCGCGGCCGGCCTGAGTTTCGCGGGCTTCACCCTGGTCATCTGGTTCGACGGACTGTGGCCGTGGGAACTCACCGACCGGCTCATGCGGGTGTCCGCGTCCGGGTTGATCGTGGCCCTGGCGCTCGTGCAGCGACTGGCGATCGTGCCGCTGCGTCCGCAGGCGCCGCTCGGCCGGGTCGCCCAGCGCGTCGGGCTGATCGGCGGGGCGGTGCTGGCGGCGATGCTGCTCGCCATGACCCTCATGGACGGCACGCCGCGATGGCTGGACGAGATGCTGTTCGTTCGCCTCATGGGCGCGGTGGCGGTGTTCGCCGTCGGCGGCACCGTCGGCGCGGGCGCCGTGCGCCTCATCGAGGGCAAGCCCGATCACGACGATCCGGGCCTGCTCAGCGCGGGCGTGCCGGTGCGACTCGGTTGCCCGCGCTGCGGGACCGGGATCGAGGCCCGGGCCAACCGAGAGGCCCGGTGCGAGGGCTGCCGCCTGCGCGTCCGGGTGGAGGTCGAGGAGCCCCGCTGCGCCTGCGGCTACCTGCTCTACCAGTTGCCCGGCGACACCTGCCCGGAGTGCGGCCGCGCCGTCGCGCCGGAGGACCGCTGGTCCGACCCCGCCGCGCCGTCGGCCACCGCGCCCGCCACACGGCCCGCCACCGCGTAATCAGTGGTCCCAGCCCATGTCGCCGGCCGCGTGCCGGGCCCCCTCGGCCAGCACGACCGCGCCGGGGGCCTCGCCGTCCGGCGCGCGGGCCGCCCCGATCGGCCCGAGCAGGCCGGGGATCGCCGGCCGCGTCGACGCGAGGATGAGCAGTTCGTGGTCCTCGCCGTCCGAGAGGCCGGCCCGCCAGGTCGCGCCCTCGTGGAGCGGGACGTCCTCGGCGCGGATCTCGATGACCACGCCCGACGCCCGGGCCACGCGGTCGGCGTCGCGTCCGAGGCCGTCGGAGAGGTCGATCATGGCGGTCACGCCCGAGCCATGGCGCGAGGCTGCCAGCCCGGCGTCGACGCGGGGCTCGAAGGTCAGGTGGCGCCCGCTGGCCAGCGAGCCGCCCACGGGCCCGGTCAGCCAGACGAGGTCGCCGGGGCGCGCGCCGTCACGGCGCACGGGCGCGTGGCCCTCGGGCATCACGCCGCCGACGGTGACGGTGAGGGTCAGCGGGTGGTCCGGGGACGCGTGGGAGGCGACGTCGCCGCCGACGAGGGGGCAGTTCCAGTGCGCCGCCCAGCGGCTCATGGCGTCGAAGAGTTCGTCGGCGTGGGGGTAGGCGGCGGGCAGCAGGCCGGTGCCCAGCGCCCAGGCGGGCCGGCCGCCCATGGCGGCGACGTCGGACACCGACCGTGCGACGGCCTTGCGGGCGACCAGGTCGACGGGCGCGCCCGGCTCGAAGTGCCGCCCCGCGACGAGCTGGTCAACGGTCAGCAGCAGCAGCGAGCCCGCGTCGGACCGCAGCACGGCGCAGTCGTCGCCGGGCCCGACGAGGACGCTCCACCCCGGCCCGGGCGTGAGGCCTTTCGAGCGGGCGTAGATGTGTTCGTGGAGTTGGGACTCGCGCACGGGGGAGGCTATACCCAACGACCGAGCCGCGGATTTCGGCGAAGCACGGGGGTGAAGAGAATCTTTGTACGCAAAGACCGCGGAGATCACGCAGATGTCGCGGAGGGGAAGCGGTTTGGTGCCGTGTTCTTGTGCTTTGACAAGAGCACGTGTTGGGCGTTCGGAACGCGGGGGTTTGGCGTGCTCTTCGAGGACGAAGAGCACGGCACCGGCGGAACCCAGGAAGCGCCGAAGGCGAGTGAGGGTGTCTCGAGCGTGTGGACGAGGTCGGGCGTTGACGGCCCGCGTCCATCCGTCACTTGCGTTCGGGGCTTTTTGGCGATTCATCATCCAACTGGTTCACTCCGCGCCGGCCGCCCATCGGATCGCGCCGGCGAGGTGCCGGCGGAAGTCGGGTTCGGAGAATGACTCGATGGTGTGGCCGCCGGCGGTGTAGAAGGCTCGGCCTCCGGCGTACTCGTGGCACCAGGCGGCGGGGTGGTCGTCGCCCATCTGGCCGCCGTCGTAGGTGGACTCGTCGAGGCGCA
Source organism: uncultured Phycisphaeraceae bacterium (assembly GCA_964522095.1). Classification (GTDB taxonomy): domain Bacteria; phylum Planctomycetota; class Phycisphaerae; order Phycisphaerales; family UBA1924; genus UBA6054. The sequence goes on from CAZFSO010000049.1 coordinate 4,431, forward strand.
GGAGCACGCGGACGCCGGGGCCGGGGCGGCTGCGGAAGTCGTACCACTCGTCGGTGCGGGCCCAGCGGGGCGGGAGGTGGCGGGTCGCGGGGTGGTCGCGGTCGAGCGTCTCGATCTCGGCCGGCTGGACGGGCGGGTGCGACCGGAAGTGGGCCCCGACCAGGCCGGCGTACCAGGGCCAGTGGTACTCGGTGTCCGCGGCCGAGTGGACGCCGACGAAGCCGTTGCCCGCGCCGATGAAGCGCTCCATGGCCGCCTGCTGGGCGTCGTTGAGCACGTCGCCGGTGGTGTTGAGGAACACGATCACGCGGAACCCCGCGAGCGTGTCGTCGGTGAAGGCGCTGGAATCCTCGGTGTGGTGGGTGGTGAACCCGTGCTCGGCGCCGAGTTCGGCCAGGGCGGCCGCGCCGGCCGCGATCGAGTCGTGGCGGAACCCGGCGGTGCGGGAGAAGACCAGCACGCCGAACGGCTCGGCGTCTGCGTCCGCCGGCGGGACGGCGGCGCACCCGGCGACGGCGAGCAGGGCGAGGCACATCGCGATCAGCGCGCGGGGCGTCATGGGGTGGGGCTCTCCGGTGGTGGGGGCCGGGGGATGGAGGTCAGCGCGGTTTTACTGTTTCTGCAGCGCGTCGCGGATCTGTCGGAGCAGGAGCACGTCCTCGGGCGTTTCGGGGGGCGGGGCGGGGGCTTCGACGACCTCTTTCTCGAAGCGTCGCCGGGCGGTGTTGATCATCTTGACCATCATGAAGATCACGAAGGCGAGGATGAGGAAGTTGATGAGGACCGTGACGAAACTGCCGTAGGCGAGCACCGGGCCGAGCGCCCGGGCGGTGTCGAGGGGGACGGGCCCGCCGAGTTCCTCGGCCTTGGCGGCGATGGCGTCGGCGGTGGACGGCTTGAGGGCGATGAAGCGGTTGCTGAAGTCCTTCTCGCCCGCGACGCCGACGACGGGCATGATGACGTCCTTGATCAGCGACTGGACGATGCCGCCGAAGGCCCCGCCGATGATGATGCCCACCGCCATGTCGACCATGTTGCCCTTGAGGGCGAACTCACGGAACTCCTTGATCAGACCCATCGCTGCCTCCTCCGCGGCCTGGCCGCGTGCTGGAACCCACGCCAGCATACCACCCCGGCACCCACCACCCGCCCTCAACCCCGTCCCGACACTCGCTCCCCAGTCACCCCCCGCCCCCGCCCCCGCCCCCGCCCCTGGCCGTGCCGACGGTACGATTGGTCTCGGAGGTGCGCGATGCCAACGTACGAGTACCGCTGCCCGGCCAACGGGCGGAGCGTCGAGGTTTCTCATCCGATGGCCGACTCGGTGATGACCTGGGGCGACCTGTGCGCCCGGGCGGGGATCGAGCCGGGCGACACCCCGCCGACCGAGCCGGTCGAGAAGGCGGTCACGCTGGGGTTCGTCCGGGCGGGCCGGGGGTCGGGCGATTCGCGCGGGCCGGGGCCGTGCGGGTCGGGGTGCGGGTGCCATCCGGGGTGACGGCTCGCGCCGCGGCTTGATGCGTGGTGCGTCGTCACCGTCGCTGCTCGTGAACACGGTCTTCCGTCTCTCGCACGGCGGTCCAGGCGTGGTGCTCCCAGTCGC
>CAZFSO010000049.1:6133-11351 GCA_964522095.1 uncultured Phycisphaeraceae bacterium
ACCCATCCCCTCCCTTGCGGTCGGGGCTATCTGAGCGCGGGGCTCACCGGGTCGTGGCCGCGGCGCCGTCCATGACGCGCTCGGCGTAACTGTTCATCGCGTCGCGGAGTTGTTCGAAGGACTCGAGCACGTAGAGCACCGGCTGGTAGTGGTCGATCTCGAAGGGCGTGTTGACGATGCGGTCGAGGTTGAACGGCCTGCGTTCGACGCGCCCGGACTGGTCGCTGGGGGCCAGTTCGACGCCGGCGGGGGGTTCGGGGGCGGTCAGGCAGTGGTGGGCCTCGCCGTGGGAGGAGATCAGGCCGGAGCCGTAGATCTTCAGGCGCCCCTCCTCGCGGATCAGGCCGAACTCGACGGTGAACCAGAAGAGGCGTGCGAGCGGCTCGGTGTGCTCGGGCCCGGCGGCGAGGGCGGCCTGGCCGTAGGTCTGCAGGAACTCGGCGAAGACCTGGTCGGCGTGCAGGGGGACGTGGCCGAACACGTCGTGGAAGATGTCCGGCTCGGGCAGGTAGTCCATCTTGTCGCGCGGGCGGATGACGATGGTGGTTGGGAACTCGCGCCGGGCCAGGCAGGCGAAGAAGGCCTTGGCGGGCAGGTAGCCCGGCACGGCCCGGCTCTGCCAGCCGGTCAGGGGGCGGAGGTACTCGTTGATGCCCTTGACGGTCTCGCCCGGCTTGGTCGGGTGCGGGGCCTGGCCGAACAGCAGCGGCACGCGGTCGGGCTGGAGGCGGATGGCCTTGAGCCCGTCGATGAAGGTGTTGGAGGCCTGCTCGGCGAGTTTCTCCCAGCGCCGCTCGTAGAGCAGGCCCCAGACGCTGTGGTTCTCTTCGGTGTAGCGGTCGTAGTGCTGGTCGACGTAGAACGAGTGCGTGTCGATCTGGTCGCCGGGCAGGTCAGCGGCCGCGTTGGCGGCGGCCTGCGCCCGCTCGAAGTCCTCGCCGTCGATGATGTTGTTGTAGCCGATGTCCTGACGCATGGCGATTCCTCCCGGGTCCGGGGCGTTTCCCGCCCCATCATCCTACCGGGCCTGCGCCCGGATCTCGCCCGAAACACGCCCAGGCGGTGGCCTCATCGATGGATTGCCCGGGTGAAACCGCTTGCTCCGGGGGCTGTGCGGCCCGGCGCCGGTCGACCGCCGCCCGGACCGAGTCGGTCGGGTCGGCCCGCACGATGGGCACGTCCGAGCCGAAGACGACCCCCTCGCCCGGCGCCAGGCCCGAGGCGAGCAGGTCGCGGATCGGCAGCACGCGGTCGAGCCGGTCGGGCACGGCCCGCCGGAGCGCCTCGACGTCCGCCAGCAGGTGGCAGGGCTGGAGGGAGGCGGTGACGCCGAGGCGGGCGAAGCGGGGCACGTCCGTTGGGTCGATGAGTTCGGCGTGCTCGACGCGGAAGCCCGGCGTGCGCGGGCGGACGGCTTCGACCGCGTCAAGCACGGCCCGGACGGCCGCGTCGCCGATGGCGTGGGCCGCCAGTGGCAGGCCGAGCGCGTCGACCCGCCGCACGGCGTCGGTGATCTCGGGCGGGGTCATCATGGGCATGCCGGTCTGGAGGCCGGGCGGCGCGTCGGCGTAGGGGTCGAGCATCCAGGCGGTGCGGGAGTTGAGCGTGCCGTCGGTGAAGACCTTGCCGCCGGCGAGGGTGACGCGGTCGGTCTCCCAGTCGCGCCGGGTGGCGCAGAGGTGGTCGAGGTCGTCGAGCAGGGCGTAGAGGCGCACGCGGACCGGCAGGTCGCCCGCGCGGTCGAGGTCGGCGAGGGCGCGGCCGAGCCAGGGCTGGGCCTTCATGTCGTGGGCTTCGGCGTAGCCGAGGGCGGCGAGGTGGGCGGCGGCGGCGCGGAGCAGGCCGGGGCGCTCGTCGGGCGACGGCTCGGGCACGGCGTTCCAGAGGGCCAGCGCGGCGTGCTCGAGCAGCAGGCCGGTGGGGCGGTTGTCGGCGTCGAGGACGACGCGCCCGCGGTCGAAGGCGGCGTCGGGCGTGATGCCGGCGCGGCGGAGGGCCTCGGTGCTTGCGGCCAGGGCGTGGTAGTCGAAGCACCAGGCGCAGAGCGGCCGCCCGTCCGCGGCCCGGTCGAGTTCGGCGAGCGTGGGCCACGACGGGTCCGGCCAGGCTTCCGGGCGGGCGCCGTGGGCGAGCACCCAGGCGTCCGGCGGGAGCGTGCGGGCGTGGGCGGCCAGGCGTTCGATCGCCTCCTCGCGCGTGCGGCACGCGCTCAGGTCGGCCATGGACAGCGAGCGGCCGAGTTGGAGCAGGTGGCAGTGGCCCTCGGTCAGGCCGCCGGGGGTTGCCGGCCCGGTCACGGGGCGGCCCCGGTCGCGCCGGCGAGCAGGGCGTCGATGACGCGGGCGGCCTCGTCGGGGTCGTCGCAGGGCGCGGGCAGGTCGAGGCGGACGACGCCGAAGCGGGCGCGCACGTCGATGCCCAGGCGGTCGACGCCCACGCCGACGGGCTCCTCGGGCTCGACGCCGGCCATCAGGCGGCAGAGCGTGCGGAGCGCGTCGCGGTCGGCGTTGAGGCGCTTGCAGAGGGCCGGCTCGGCGTCGATGAGGGGGTTGGTCAGGCCGAGGCGGTCGCCCTCAACGACCTCGCCGTCGCGGAGTTTGACCGAGTCGACGGCGGCCCGTGCCCAGCGGGACGGGCGGGCGTCGGGGTGGTAGGCCATGTGGCGGTCGGTCCAGCGGTCCTCGTCGGCGGGGCGGTGGTTGACCAGGACGGTGGCGTCGGCGTCGAAGGTGTCGTCGGGCAGGCAGAGGGTCAGTTCGGCGGCGTCGAACAGGGCCGGCTCGGCGCCCAGGATCAGTTCGCCGGTGCGCCCGTCGATGACGAAGCGGCAGTCCAGGGGGGCGCCGTCCGCCATGGCGACGCAGCGGGTGTGCCTGCGGAGGGTGCGGGCGGCGTCGTCGTGGGTGTGGCTCATGGCGGATTGTGCCCGTCGGACGGGGAAAGGTCAAAAAAAGAGACCGGGGTCGGACGGTCCGACCCCGGCGCGTTTGCGAGTCGTGCTTCTCCGGGCCGAACGGCACGCCCGGCGGCCGGACGGCGGCCGGTGGGCCGGCGCCCGGGTGGGCTCACTTGCGGACGGCGCGGCGCGCGGTCTTCTTGGCGGTCTTGCGGGCCGTGGCCTTGCGGGCGGTGGTCTTGCGCGCGGTGGTCTTGCGGGCCGCGGTCTTGCGGGTGGCCTTCTTGGTGGTCTTCTTGGCGGCCTTCTTGCCGGCGGTGCGGCGGGTGGCCTTCTTGGCGGTGCGCTTGGCGGCGGTCTTCTTGGCCGCCTTCTTCGTCGTCTTCTTGGCGGCCTTCTTGGTGGTCTTCTTGGCGGCCTTCTTGCGCGTGGCCTTTTTGGCGGTCTTCTTCGCGGCCGTCTTGCGGGTCGCCTTCTTGCGGGTGGCTTTCTTCGCCATGGCTTGAACTCCTCGTTCGGTTTGGATCCGACCCACTCGGTCGGGCTCGCTCTGCGAGCAAAGTTTCGTCAATCGCAAACGCTTGTCAATCGCGTCAGGTCACTCATCGTCGCGCCGGACGCACCTTCTTGAGCAAAGTGCGCGGTCCTTGCGCACCCGTGTGTCGGCAACATACACCAACTCCTCGCCCTTTGCACAACAGCGCCGGCCAACTTTTCTTCGCGCGCGCGGTCCGCGGGACGCCGCGCGAGCGCGGTGCGCGCGGCGAGACGCGTCGTGTGCGCGGGTGCGCGCACGGCCTCGGACGCGGCGCGCGCACGCCGTCGGCGCGTCGGCACGCGCGTGCGGACGCCGGCGCGCGTGCGCGGCTCTGGCCGGACGCGCGCCGCGCGAGCGATGTGCGACGATCGGCGGCTTCCCGGCGATCGCGCGGTGCGCACGGCGCACGATGGCGACACGATCGCGGACGAACGGTGCGCGTTCGTGGCGAGTTCGCCGAGTTCTCGTCAGCCCGGAACGCGCCGCGCGGGGCGCAGGCCGCGCCTGCGTAGACTGCCCGCATGGCCAACCACAGCGCATCGACCGGGCCCGGAACCGTCCCCAGCGGCGCGATCGCGCTGTCGTGCGGCATGCCCCTGGCGTGCGAGCGCGTCGACGGGGCGCGGTCCGTGTCGGTGTGCTGGTCGCTGCCCGCGGGCGCGGCGCACGACCCGGAAAATCTTTGTGGAATTTCCGCGCTGGCCAGCGAACTGATCCTCCGCGGCGCCGGCGGGATGGACTCGCGGGCGATGGCCGACGCCTTCGACCGCGCCGGCGCGCTGCGGTCGGCGGAGTGCTCGACCCGGCGCATGACGGTGGCGGCGACCACCACCGGCGACCGCCTGGACGACACGCTCGCGCTGCTGGCCGAGATGGTGCGTCGTCCGCGGTTCGAGGAGGCCTCGCTGGAGCCGGCGCGTGCGCTGGCGTTGCAGTCGCTCGAGTCGCTCAAGGACGACCCGCAGGAGCGGGCGGTGCTGGCCGCCCGCGAGCGTCACCTGCCCGCGCCGTTCAACCGGTCGACGTACGGCGATGAGCCCGGGATCCGGGCGGTTTCGCGCGGTGACGTGCTCGGGTGGTGGGCGGCGCACGCCGTCCCGGTCGGCTCGGTCATGGCGATCGCGGGCGACGTGGACGCGGACCGCGCGGCCGCCCGCCTCGACGCGCTGCTCGGCGACTGGTCGGGTGCGTGCCCGGAGCCCGGGGCGTCGGGCGCGCCCCCGCGGGGCTACGGGCACGAGGCGGACGAGACGAACCAGGTGCAGGTCGTGGTCGTGCACGACGGGCCGGGCGCGGCCGACCCCGACGCGGACCTTGAACGCCTGGCGGTGTCGGTGCTCTCGGGGGGGATGTCGGGGCGGCTGTTCACCGAGGTGCGCGAGGTGCGCGGGCTGTGCTACGCCGTCCACGCGTCGTACCGGGCCGACCGTGACCGCGGCGTGGTGTCCAGTTACGTCGGCACGACGCCGGAGCGGGCCGCCGAGTCGCTGACCGTCCTGCTCGACCAGCTCGACCGGATCAACTCCGGCGACGTGACGGCCGAGGAGTTCCACCGGGCCCAGATCGGCCTGCGCTCCAAACTGGTCTTCTCCGGCGAATCCACCGGGGCAAGGGCCGGGGCGGTGGCCGGCGACCTGGTCAACCTCGGGCGGGTGCGCCGGCTGGATGAGCGCCTGGCGGCCATCGCGGCGATCACGCTGGACGACCTGAACGCCTACCTGCGCCGGCGCCGTCCGGGCGAGCCGACCATCCAGACGCTCGGGCCCAAGCCCCTGCGGTGACCG
>CAZFSO010000049.1:11451-17037 GCA_964522095.1 uncultured Phycisphaeraceae bacterium
CCGTCCGGGCGAGCCGACCATCCAGACGCTCGGGCCCAAGCCCCTGCGGTGACCGTCCCGGGCGGGCGGCACGTCGCGCCCGGGTCTTGAAGCGCCGCTCACGTGCGGAAGACGCCCGTGCGGCGGGCCGCCGTTCTACAGTTGCTGCCCATGTCCGCCCGCCTGGCCCGCATCCTGACCGAGCACGCGCTGCTGCTCATCATGCTGGGCATCCTGACGGCGTTCCTCTTGTACCCGATCGGGCTGACCGTGCGGGGCGGGTTCGCGGCCGACCCCGCGACGGGCCGGGGGTTCACCCTTGACCACCTCCAACTGGTCTTCGAGGACCCGCGCCTGACGGGCGGGCTGCTCAACGCGTTCCGGATCGCGGTGGCGACGACGACGCTGTGCATCCTGATCGCGCTGCCGCTGGCGGTGCTCAGCGCCAACTACCGGTTCCCGTTCAAGCGGTCGCTCAACGCGGCGATCCTGGTGCCCTTGATCCTGCCGCCGTTCGTGGGCGCGCTGGGCCTGCGGGCGCTGCTGGGCCGGTCGGGGTCGCTCAACGCGATGCTGGGGACGGACTTCGACCTGCTGGGGTCCAACAAGTTCTGGGGGGTGGTGATCGTGCAGGCGCTGCACCTGTACCCCATCATCTATCTCAACGCCACGGCGTCGCTGGCCAACCTGGACCCCGCGCTGAACGAGAGCGCCGAGAACCTGGGCGCCGGCGCGTGGCGTCGGTTCTTCCGGGTCACGCTGCCGCTGATCCGCCCGGGCCTGTTCGCCGGGGCGACGATCGTGTTCATCTGGGCGTTCACGGAACTGGGCACGCCCCTGATGTTCGACTACTACCAGGTGACCTCGGTGCAGATCTTCTCGGGCCTGAAGGAGGTCCAGAACAACGCCGAGCCGTACGCCCTGACGGTGGTGATGCTCACGGTGGCGGTGCTGTGCTACGTGCTGGGCAAGGCGGTGTTCGGTCGCCGGGGCTACGCGATGTACTCCAAGGCCTCGCGGGCGGGCGACGAGATCCGCCTGACGGGGCCGGTGGGCTGGATGGCGGCCCTGGGCTTCGCCCTGGTGACCTTCGCGGCAGTCCTGCCCCACATCGGCGTGGTGCTCACCTCTCTGGCCCAGCCCGGCTCGTGGTACCAGACGGCCCTGCCCCAAGGGTGGACCCTCTCACACTACGACCAGGCGCTGGCGACGGAGGAGTCCTTCGGCTCGATCCGCAACTCGCTGATCCTGTCCCTGTCGGCCATGGTGCTCAACATGGGCATCGGGGTCATGGTCGGCTACCTGATCGTGCGGACCCGGGTGGTGGGGCGGTCGCTGCTCGACGCGCTGTGCATGCTGCCCCTGGCGGTGCCGGGGCTGGTCATGGCCTTCGGCTACGTCGCCATGACCCTGCGATGGCCCTTCGGCCCGGGCATGTGGCTCGACGGCACGCCCTTCGACCTTGACGTGTTCGGGGCCAACCCCAACCCCTTCCCCCTGCTGATCATCGCCTACGCCATCCGGCGTCTGCCCTACATCGTCCGCTCCACGGTGGCCGGGCTGGAGCAGACCTCGGGGGAGTTGGAGGAGGCGGCGGTCAACCTGGGGGCCAGCCGCGTGTCGGCGGTCCGCAAGGTCATCATCCCGCTGATCATGGCCAACCTGATCGCCGGCGGCTTGCTGGTGTTCAGTTTCTCCATGCTCGAGGTCTCCGACTCCTTGATCCTGGCCCAGAAGTCCGAGCACTTCCCGATCACCAAGATGATCTACGAACTCTCCAACCGTCTCGGCGACGGCATCTTCGTGGCCAGCGCGATGGGGGCGTGGGGCATGGCCCTGCTGGCGGTCACGCTGGTCGGGGCGTCGGTGATGATGGGCAAGAAACTCGGGTCGATCTTCCGCGTGTGATCCCATGCCGAGCGACGCCCCAGCCAGCCCGTGCGTCGCCGTCCGCCTCGCCGAAGCCCGCGACATGGGCCCCATCGCCGGCCTGCTCAACGACCAGATCCTCCACGGCCGCGCCCACTTCGGCGTGGCGACCGAGCCCCCGGAGGTCGTCGAGGCGTTGTGGCGCGGGTACGGGGACCGCTACCCGTGGCTGGTCGCGGAGGACGAATCGGGCGCGTTCCTCGGTTTCGCCCGCGCCCACCCGTGGAAGACGCGCGAGGCCTACGACTGGACCGTCGAGAGCGCGATCTACCTCGCCACGGTGGCCCAGGGCCGCGGCGTGGGGCGCACGCTCTATTGCCGTCTCTTCGACACCCTCCGCGACCAGGGCTTCGTCGTCGTGATCGCCGGCATGACCGTGCCCAACCTCGCGTCCGAACGCCTCCACGAGTCCACGGGCATGACCCTCGTCGGCGAGATCGCCCCCGCGGGCTACAAACTCGGCCGGTGGGCGGCGGTGCGGTACTACCAACTGGTCCTGCGTCGGTTGGGTGAGGACGAGGACCCCGGGCCCGTCAAGCCCGTGCGTGCGGTCTGGCGATGCCCGGGATGACCCCTTCCCAACGCCCACGATTTCATCGTGGGCGTTGTTTACCATCCCCGGTGCCTCAGAGCCGACCCACCATCGCGATCTCCATGGGCGACCCCGGCGGGATCGGGCCCGAGGTGCTGGTGCGTGCGTTGGATGACCGGTCGGTGCGCGGGCTGGCGCGGTTCGCCGTCCACGGCTCGTCGGCCGCGATGCACGCGGCGGCGGCCGCCACGGGCGTCGAGCCGTTCTGGTGGCGGGTCGATGCCCGCTCTCCCTTGGCGGCCACCGTCGGCGCCCACGACGCCGTGCTCTTCGACACCGACCCCGAACTGGCCGACCAGGGCGTGGCCGCGTCGTTCGAGCGGGCGCCCACCCGCCTCGGGGGCGCGCTGAGTTTCCGCTGGGTCGAGGCCGCCATCGCCGACGCCCATCGCTCCGAGGGAGACCCGCGGCGCGCCGACGCGGTCGTCACCGGGCCGATCAGCAAGGAGGCCTGGTCGATGGCCGGCAAGTCCCGCTGGCCGGGCCATACTGAACTCTTCGCCGAACGGTTCCGCTCACGCCGGTTCGCCATGATGTTCGTGGGTTCGCGCCTGCGGGTGGTGCTGGCCACGGTGCACGTGCCGCTGATGGAGGTCCGCACGGCGCTGACCATCGGGGCGGTGCACACGGCGATCGACCTGGGCAACGACGCGTGCAAGCGCCTGGGCTTCCGGCGTCCGCGCATCGGCGTGGCGGGGCTGAACCCCCACGCCGGCGAGGGCGGCCTGCTGGGCGACGAGGAACGCCGCATCGTCACCCCCGCGATCGAACTGGCCGTGCGCCAGGGCGTCCACGCAGAGGGCCCGTTCCCCGGCGACACCATCTTCAACATGGCCCTGCAGGGCCGGTTCGACATGGTGGTGGCGATGTACCACGACCAGGGCCTGATCCCGGTCAAACTGCTGGAGCGCGACCTGGCCGTCAACACGACCCTGGGCCTGCCCGTCGTCCGCACCAGCCCCGACCACGGCACGGCCTACGACATCGCCGGGACGGGCAAGGCCGACCCGGGCTCGATGGCCAGCGCGATCCGCCTGGCGGCCAGGCTGGCCGCGCCGGACGCCGCGGCGTCTGAAACCCCGGGGCGACGGCCCGGTTGAGGCGAGTATGAAGCGAATGGCCATCCCGGTTGTGCTCGGCGTGCTGATCCTGGCCCTGGCCGGGCTCGTGCTGTGGGCCGCGGGCCGGTCCGTGGACCCGGTGAAGGCGGCGCGCGACGCCGTGACGGGCTACCAGTCCGGGCACCAGCGTCACCGGTTCGACGCTTCCCGGGCCGTCCGGTGGGACCCCATGGGCGACCACAACGCGGCGGTGGCGGCCATGGACCCGGAGGACCGGGCGTACCCGCTGCTGGCCGAGGTCCACGGACGCCTGTCGGCCCTGCGGTCCGAGTGGGGCGACGGCAGGACCATGCTGCCCGAGTTCCTGGACGCCGATCCGGGCGAGCCGGGCTGGAAAGACCTCGTCGCCTGGCTGGCGGACGAGCGGGTCGTGGCCATCCGTGCGCTCGGGCGGGCGGCCGCCGCCAAACCGGCCCTCGGCATGCCGCTCTGGACGAACGACGAGCCGGAGTGGCACGCCATCGTGACGCGGCAGGGGGTCGTGCTGGGCCCCGTCGACCCGCCGCCCCAGCACCCGATGCTGGTGAACGTGCAGTGGCCCGTCTTCGGGCCGATCGCGAATCTCAGCAGGATCACAGACGCCGCGGCCCGCGTGGCGGCGCAGCAGGGCGACGCGGCGGCGTTCGAGTCGGCGGTGGGCGACGTGTTCGATCTGGCCGCGATCAGCATCGAGCCGGGCTTTCTCATCAACCAGATCATCCGGGGCGTCCGCCTGAAGGCCGCGGTGGAACGCATCGGGCGGACCTTGGCCGAACACCCCGGCCTCATCGACGACGCAGCCGCGGCCCGGCTGGACCGCCGCCTGGCGGACGCGGTGGCCGGCGGCTGGACCGCGTTCGACGCCGCTGTGGAAATGCTGTTCGTCGAGGACGCGTTCCGCCGCACCGTCGACGACCGCGGCGTGTTCAACCGGGCGATGGCCCGCCACACGCTGCGGATCATCGAGGAATGGGACGACGGGACCGCCCCCGCGCCCAGCACCGCCCCGCTCGACGCGTTCAACCCTGAACTGCTCGCGTCCTACCACGAGATGGCGCGCCACTTTGCCGCCCGGGAGGACACGCTGCGCATCCCGTGGCGTCCGTACGCGATCACCCGCGCCGAGATCGACGCGTGGGTGAACAAGACCGATTCCATCCCCGGCCGCACGGGCCGGCGGCTGGTCGACCAGTTCACGGCCGAATGGTTCGACCCGTCCGCCGCGATGCGTGCCGGACACCAGAACATCCTCGGCCTGCGCGTTGCTCTGGCCGCCCACCGGCATCGGCTGCGCCACGACGAGCCGCCGTCGTCTTTGGAAGCGATCGATCCCGACCTGATCGACTTCGACCCCGTCGACGGCTTCACCGGGGGCCGCCTGGTCTACCGCTGGACCGGCGAGGGCCACCTGGTCTACGCCCTCGGCGCGGACGGCGACGACGACGGTGGGCGGCACGCGCTCGACCCCGACGGTGATCCTGTGCCGTCGATCACGGACAGGTATCTAAAAGGCCGGTGGGACGGCGATTGGGTCGCGTTCCCGCCGCGGGACTGAGCGGCGGCGTCGCGGATACCGTGGTGGTTCCTGCCCGGAGGTCGCGTTGAAGAAACTGGTCGTGCTGGTCCTGCTCGCTCTCGTCGTTCTTCCGGTGGCAGGAACCGCGTTCTGGTCGTGGTCTCAAGGCCTGCACCCGATCAAGCACACACGCGACTACTTGACCGGGTTCCAAGCCGACCATCCGCGGCACGACTTTCCGCAGTCTCAGGCGGTGCATTGGGACCCGATGGGGGATCACAACGCGGCCGTGGCCGCCCTGGCGCCGGATGATCGGGCGTACCCGCTGATCGCCGAGGCCGTTGCACGCCTCCGGACGATGCACGGGCAGGAGGACGGCTCGGCTGGCGTCTTGCCGGGCTTTGTCCGGTCGCGCGCGGGGGACCCGGAATGGCCGCAACTCACGGCCTGGCTCGGGGACGCGGCGGTCC
>CAZFSO010000050.1:0-16478 GCA_964522095.1 uncultured Phycisphaeraceae bacterium
TGCGGCGGACTCCCTTCCGGCCGAGGACGGTGGGGGGAACGCGAATGGTGTGCCAAAAGAAGGCACGTAGGCACGGAGGCACGAAGGCACGGAGGGAGAGGAGGCGAGTGAGCGGCCGCGGCACGCTTCGCGATTTCTCCGTCCTTCTTCCCCTCCGTCTCTTCGTCTCTCCGTCTCTCCGTCTCTTTCCCCCTACGTGCCTCCGTGCCTCCGTCCCTCCGTCCCTTCCCCTTGGCATCCCATTCGCGTAGTGCCTCTCGCACGGCGGGGCGGTCCACGGAGGGACGCCCGCCGATCTTTCGGAGGCGTGCCATGTCGTACGGCATCCAGATCTCGGCGACCGGGGCCATGGCGGCCATGCACCGCCAGGACGCGCTGACCGCCAACCTCGCCAACCTCGGCACCGTCGGCTTCAAGCCCGTCTTCGCCGGCGCCATGCACCGCCAGCCCGTCCGGGCCGAGGACGGCCTGTACAACTGGCCCAGCGACGAACTGCTCGAACGCCTCGGCGGCGGCGTGCTCGCCGCCCCGACCATGATCGACTTCCGCCAGGGCGCCCTCGAAACCTCGGACAACGACCTCGACCTGGCCATCCAGGGCGAGGGCTTCTTCGTCGTCGGCGACCCCGCCAACCCCAGCCTGACCCGCGACGGCCGCCTGACCCTCCGCGCCGACGGCACGCTCGTCATGGCGTCGAACGGCGCGGCGGTGCTCGGCGTGAACGACCAGCCGATCGTGCTCGATCCCGGCGCGGGTCGCGTCGCCATCGACACCGACGGCCAGGTCTCGCAGGGCGGGGGCGTGGTCGCCCAGATCCGGGTGGCCGACGTGCCGGACCGCGCCGTGCTGGTCAAGACCGGCGAGAGCCTCTTCGCGCACGAGCGCGGCGAGCCGCTCACGCTGGTCAACGCCGGCGGCCTGGTCCGCCAGCACGCGGTCGAGGCCTCGGGCGTCGACGAGATCGACGCCCTGATGAAGATCCAGGACGCATCCCGAGCCGCCCAGTCCAACATCGGCATGGTCGACATGCAGAACCGGATGCTCGACCGGCTGGTGAACACGTTTGCGCGGATGGCGTGAGGCACTAGGCACTGGGCGCCAGGCACTGGGGTTGGGAGTGGGCAATGGGCAATAGGCAATGGGCAATGGGAGTGACTGAGAGCTGCATGCGCAAAACCGCACTGCTGTCCGGTGCACAACCGCCCCTGGCCTCTGTCTCTCCCGCCCATTGCCCATTGCCCATTGCCCCCGCCTGCCCCCAGTGCCTCATGCCTAGTGCCTAGTGCCTACTGCCTCGCCCCCCTTCCCCCCCCCCGGAGACCCCCATGGGCGTCATCGCAATGCAGTCCGCTTCCACCGGCCTCCGCGCGTTGAACACGCGGCTGGACGTGATCGCCAACAACCTGGCCAACGTCAACACGGAGGGCTTCAAGGCCAGCCGTGCGAACTTCGAGGACCTGCTCTACATCGAGCGGGCCCAGCCGGGCGTGGAGAACAACAACGGCGACCAGCGTCCCACCGGGCTCTACGTGGGCCTGGGCGTCAAGGTGTCCGGCACGCAGCAGGACTTCACGCAGGGCGCGCCGATCCCGTCGGAGAACCCCTTGGACCTGATGATCGAGGGGCGAGGCTTCTTCCAGGTCGAGGTGCAGGACGACCTGGGCGCCGGCGGCGTGGCCTACACCCGCGCGGGCAACTTCACCCGCAACTCCGAGGGCGAACTCGTGCTGGCCAACTCCGACGGGCGGCGTCTGGCGCCGGGCATCAACATCCCGGACGACGCCGAGTCGATCGGCGTGGACTCGTCCGGGCGGGTGTTCGTGCTCCAGCCCGGCGAGGCCGAGCCGCAGGAGGTCGGGCAGATCGAACTGGCGGTGTTCGTCAACCCGGCCGGGCTCAAGCAGATCGGGCAGAACCTCTGGGTCGAGTCGGCCGCGTCGGGCCCGCCCATCGTCGGGGAGCCCGCGACCGAGAACTTCGGCTCGATCCGCGGCAGCATGCTGGAGGGGTCGAACGTGGACCCCGCGCGTGAGTTGATCGAACTGATCCGCACGCAGCGGGCCTTCGAGATGAACTCGCAGTCCATCCGGGCCGCGGACGAGACCCTTCGGACCGTCTCGCAACTCAGGCAGTAACGAGGGCGCCCGCGGAGCGGGCGGGGAGTGACCCATGGAACGGACGAACCGGATGATCCTGATGCTGCTGGCGCTCGCGTGCGTCGCGTGCGCGGCCGCGGGCGAGGTCACGACCGTGGCGCTGCGCTCGACCGTGCGCCTCGCGCCGGGCGAGGCGCTGACCCTGGGCGCGGTGGCCGCGATCGAGGGGCGCCAGCGCGACCTGCTGGCCGGGCTGCCCGTGCCCGGCGCGGTCGAGCAGGGGGCCTGGACCGTGGTCGAGGCGGACGCGATCCGGGCCATGGTCGAGCGGTCCGCGGCCAGGGTCGGCTCGGTCGTCGTGAAGGGGTCCCGGGCGAGCGTGACCCGCGTGCCGGAGCGCACCGAACGCCCTGCCCCCGCGCAGGAACCCGCGCCCGACACGCCGAACCTGCGCCGCCACCTCGAGTCCTGGCTGACCGGCCGGCACGCGCCGGGCGCCGACGAGGTCCGCGTGACGTTCGACGAGCGCGACGCCGCCCTGCTCGCCACGCCGACCGCGGGCCGGGTGGTGGAGGTCCGTCAGATCGGCTCGTCGTCGAGCCTGTCCTTGCGCGTCACGGTTTACGAGCGCGACACGATCGTCCTGAGCGACACCCTGCGGGTCGGGCTGAGCGCCCGGATGCCGGCGCCGGTCGCGGTGCGCCCCCTGCGCCGCGGCGTGCGCGTCGACGCCGACGCCTTCGAGGTGCGGCTCGTCTGGGCCGACCCGTCCGACCCGCCGGCCGACCCGGCGACCGTCGCCGGGCGCGTGCTGCGCCGGGCGCTGGGCGCGGGTGAGGCGGTGCACGCCGGCCACCTGGAGACGCCGGTGCTGGTCGAGCGCGGGCAGGACGTGTCGGTGCGGTCCGTGCGGGGATCGGTCGTCGTCACGACCATCGCCCGCGCCCGGCACGACGCGTGCGAGGGGGATCTGGTGGAACTCGAGCCCAAGGACCGCTCCGGCCGGCGCTTCACCGCGCGGGTGGCCGGGCCGGGCCGGGCGGTGATGATCGACCCGACGGAGGTGACCCCGTGAACGGCAGACTGTGCGTGGCGTTGGCCGGTGTGGGCCTGGCGGCCTCCCTTGCGAGCGGGCAGAGCCTGTACCTGGTGCAGGACCACGAGCAGGCCCCCGGCGTGGGCCAGCCGGCGATGGCCGCCGGGCAGGTCAGCCTGATCTGGGTGCCCGAGCCCGAGCCGCGGGTGTTCCAGAAGCACGACGTGGTGACCATCATCATCGACGAGGTGTCCACGCAGACCAGTTCGCAGTCGCTGGAGACCGAGAAGGACTCCAAAACCAGCGCGACCCTCAACTCGATGCTCGACCTGATGAAACTGCTGGAACTGCGCCTCAGCCAGGGCGACACCAGCAACCTGAGCCTGATCGACTTCAACGCCAAGCGCGAGTTCAGCGGCGAGGGCGACTACGAGCGCAAGGACCGGTTCTCGGCCCGCATCGCGGCGACGGTGCTGGAGGTCAAGCCCAACGGCACGCTGGTGCTCGAGGCGGTCAAGCGCATCGCCAAGGACTCGGAGATCCAGACCATCGTGCTGTCCGGGCTGGTGCGCGAGGACGACATCACGGGCCAGAACACGGTGCTGTCCTCGCAGATGGCCAACCTGGACATCACCTCGCGCCACGAGGGCCAGGTGCGCGACGCCGCCAAGAAGGGCATCATCACCGAGGTGCTCGACGCCATCTTCTCGTTCTGATCTTCGCGATCCCGGGCCGGTCAGACCACGTGGGGCGTGGGCGTGAGGACCTCGTCGACCTTGGCCCGCCACTCCTCGTAGCCCGCCCGGCCCATCAGGCCGAAGGTCGCCTTCTTGCCCGTCTCCACGGCCGGCTGGTCGTACGCGTCGATGTTGAGCATCAGGCCCGCGTAGGCGGTGGCGATCTGCCAGAGCGCCAGGAACTCGCCCACGTGGTGCGCATCGATCTTCGGGAAGCGGATGGTGTAGTTCGGGCGGGCGCTGGCGATCAGGGCGTACTCGGTCGCCCGCTTCTCGGCGTTGAGCAGCCCGGCCATCGACCGGCCCTCCAGGTACGCGATGGCGTCCACGCCCATGCCCGTGGGGATGGTCAGGTCGTCGTCGCCGAACGAGTCGACCTCAACAAACCCGATCACCTTGTCGTTCGGGCCTTCGCGGTACAACTGCACCTGGCTGTGCTGGTCGGTCGTGCCGAGCGCCTTGATGGGCGTGAACCCGGCGAAGACCACCTCGCCGTTCAGGTCGGTCCGCTTGCCCAGGCTCTCGGCCCAGAGTTGGCGGTACCAGTCGGCCAGCAGGTACAGCCCGTTGGCGTAGGGCATGAGCACGTGGTTTGGCTTGCCCTTGCGGGTGCCGAGTTCGACGAGCAGGAAGGCGAGCATGGCCGCGGGGTTGGCGCCCAGGTCGGGCTTGGCGCAGCGCTGGTCCATGGCCCGGGCGCCGTCGAGCAGGGCCTCGACGTCGACGCCGCACACAGCGGCGGAGAAAAGGCCCACGGGGCTGAGCGCGCTGAACCGCCCGCCCACGCCCTCGGGCACGGGCAGCGTCACGATGCCGGCCTCGTCGCAGATGGTCCGCATCGTGCCCTGGACCGGGTCGGTGATGGCCACCACGTGCTGGGGCCACTGGGCGCCCACGGCGTTGCGCAGCAGGTCCCGCACGATCATGAACTGGGCGGCGGTCTCCGCCGTCTCGCCGGACTTGCTGACCACGTTGAACAGGGTGGTCCTGGGGTCGCACACGTCCAGCACCGCCCGCAGGTTGGCCGGGTCCACGTTGTCCACCACGAACATCCGCGGCCCACCCCGGCGGTCGGCCGGCAGCAGGTTGTAGGTGGGGGGGTTCAGGGCGGCCTGGATGGCGATGTTGCCCAGGGCCGAGCCGCCGATGCCCAGCACGACCAGGTTCTCGAACCGTCCGCGGCAGGCCTCGGCCGCCCGGCGCACGCCGCCCAGGTGCTCGGACCGCATCGGCTCGTTCCAGAGTTCGCGCCAGCGCTCCCAGCCCGTGCCGCGGGAGGCGGCCAGCCGGTCGGTCAGCAGCCCGATGCCCCGGGCGGCGTCCGAATCAGGGTGCAGACGCGCCGGGTCGATCCCGTGCGCCCCGACGCGGTCGGCCAGACAGTTGGCGTACTCAAGGGTCAGCATGGCGGGAGGATAGGGGGGGAGGGAAGGGACCGGGGATCAGGGATCAGCCACCAGGGATGAGCCGGGAGGGATGAGCGACCAGAGATGAGCCATGAGCCATCAGAAGGGCGCTCCATCCCTGATCCCGAGTGGCTGATCCCTGATCCCTTCCTCCCTACCATCCCGTCCCATGATCCACCCCTGGCACGACGTGCGTCCCGGCATCAAGTCGCTCCCGCTGCCCGCGCACTTCCGGGCGATCGTCGAGATCCCCAAGTCGTCGAGCAACAAGTACGAGTTGGACAAGCAGACCGGCATGCTGCGCCTGGACCGCGTCCTGAGCAGCGCGGTCTACTACCCCGCCAACTACGGCTTCATCCCCCAGACCCTCGCCGAGGACGACGACCCCCTGGACGTACTCGTCTTCTGCGCCGAGAAGGTCCCCGCCCTGTGCATCTGCGAGGCCCGGGCCCTGGGCGTGATGACCATGGTCGACGACGGCCAGCCCGACCACAAGATCGTCGCCACCCTCATCAACGACCCCGAGTTCGCCGACTACCGCGAGGCCACCGACTTCCCCAAGCACACCTTCAAGATGCTCAAGCGCTTTTTCGAGGACTACAAGCACCTGGAGGGCAAGGCCGTCGAGGTCGACGAGATCCAGCCCGCGGCCAAGGCCTTCGAGATCATCGAGGACGCCCTGGAGCGGTACTCGGAGGCGCGCCGGGCGGGGGAGTTGTGAAGGGAACCGGCGTGGTGCGCCACCGCGTTTCAACCTAGACTGGGGCCATGTTCCCCGAGATCGAACGCACCCTGGTCAGCCGCGAGCGCATCGCGGCCCGCGTCGCCGAGATGGCGCGGGACATCGCGCGGGACCTCAACGCCGACCTCGTCCGCGACGGACACTCCGCCCTGGACGAGGACCGGGTCGTGCTCATCCCCGTCATGACCGGGGCCATGATCTTCGCGGCCGACCTGATCCGCGAGATGCCGGTCAAGATGTCGCTCGGGCTGGTCACCGTGTCCAGTTACCCCGGCCAGTCCGTGTCCAGCAAGGGGGCGCAACTGGCCTCGGCCCTGCCCGACAACCTGGCCGGCAAGCACGTGCTGGTGATCGACGACATCCTCGACTCCGGCCAGACGCTGGCCCTGGTCCGCGAGGTCGTCTCGGCCCAGCACCCCGCCAGCCTGCGCATCGCCGTGCTGCTGGACAAGAAGACCGCCCGCGTGCGCGAGGTGCCCGTCGACTACGTCGGCTTCGAGATCCCTGATGAGTTCGTGGTCGGTTATGGCCTGGACTACGACGGCTATTACCGAAACCACCCCGAGATCGCCGTGCTGTCCAAGGGCGTGATCGACGCCGCGGGCCGGCGGGGATGAGCGCCGCGACGCCACCCCCCCGGGGCGCGGGTGAACCCCGGCAGCCCGAGCCGCCGCGCTCGCCGGTGGAGGGCTTCCCCCTGGTCCCGCCCGGCGAGCGGGTCGTCTACCACGCCCGGCCGAGCGTGTGGTACATCCTCATCCGCGGCCTGCCCGACGCCCTGCCCGGCGTCGTGCTGCTGGTCCTTGTGCTCGTCTTGCGGGGCGCGATCGTTGGTTTGGCGGGGGGTCTGGACCGGGAACTGGCGGCCGTGGTCGACCGGGTGCTCGGGCGTCTGGCGCTGCTCTTCCTTCTATACGTCGCCGCCCGGCTGATCTGGGCGGCGCTGGACTGGTTCTGCCGCAAGTACGTGATGACCGACGCGCGGCTGGTCGCCCTGCGGGGGGTGCTGCACACGGTGCGGTTCGACCTGCCGCACCGGCGGGTCCAGCACCTGGCGGTCACGCGGAGCCTGCTGGAGCGGGTGTTCGGGGTGGGCACGATCGCCGCGGCGTCCGCCGGGACGGACGCCCACGAGATCGTCTGGCGCTCCGTCGCCCGCCCGGACGACGCCCTGCGGGCGGTGCGGGCCCGGGTGGACCAGGTCGCCCGCGCCGGCGACGAGCCCGAGCCCGTGCCGGTGATCGGGCTGGTGGGGGGGATCGGCTCGGGCAAGTCCGCCGCGGCCGGGGCGTTCGAGAAACTCGGCTGCGTGGTGTCCGACTCGGACCGCGCGGTGCGCGAGGTCCTGCTACGCCCCGAGGTGCGCGACGAACTGGTCGGTTGGTGGGGCGAGGGGATCCTGGACGACCAGCGCCGCGTGGACCGCCGGAAGGTGGCCGACCTGGTGTTCCGCGAGCCCTTCGAGCGCCGGCGTCTGGAGGCCCTGGTGCACCCCCTGGTCCGGCAGAGCCGCGAGGAACTGATCGCCCGGGCCCGGGCGTCCGGGGCGGCCGGGGTGATCGTCGACGCGCCGCTGCTGTTTGAGGCGGGTGTGGACGCCGAGTGCGACGCGGTGGTGTTCGTCGAGGCCCCCCGTTCGGTGCGTCTGGGCCGGGTGCGGTCCCGGGGCTGGGACGAGGCCGAACTGGACCGCCGGGAAAAGGCCCAGATGCCCCTGGACGAGAAACGGCGCAGATCCGACCACGTGCTGCTCAACGAGGGCACGCTGGAGGAGCTAGAATCCCGCGTGGCCAAGGTCCTGGCCGCCGTTCGCAAGAACTGTCGACACCGGCCCTGACCGGCTCGGCAAGCCTCCCGGCTTGTCCGGCGGCGGGGGGGGCGGCCGCCCGGGTTTTCCGGGCCGGCTCCGAATCGACCACGCACCCGATTGCAGACCGTTTCCCCGCGCTCACATCCAAACAACTCTGTCACAGGACTGTCGGCGTCGGGCGTGAAGCGTCCGGGCGGCCGGACACCAAGCAAGGAACCCCCGATGGCCAAGCCCTCCGAGATCGACCACGACGCGCCCGTCAAGAAGAAGCGGACCGTCAAGCGTCTGGCCAAGCACAAGCCCGACGCGGCGGGCGAGAGCGCCGGCCCGGAGGCCAAGGCCGCCGCCAAGCCCGAAGCCCGCGCCGAGACCATCGCCGAGTCCAAGCCGGCCCCCAAGCCCAAGCCCGAGCCCGAGGCGTCCGACTCGGCACGCGAGAGCCGCTCCGAGGAACGCGCCGACCGGCCGGATCGGGCGGACCGGGCCGACCGCCCGGACAAGCCCCAGCAGGAGCGGAGCCAGGACCGTCCCCAGCAGGACCGCCAGCAGGACCGGGCCCAGCAGCAGGACCGCAACCAGGCCCAGGCCGACGACCGCTCGGGCAAGCGCCGGCGCAAGAAGCGCCGCAACAAGATCGGCGGGCCCGGCGGCGGTGGGGGCGGGGGGGGCGACTTCCACCGCTCGGGCAACTGGGACCACCTGCCCAGCGACGAGGAACTCGAACGCGAGGCCGAGGAACTCGAGCGCGTCGTGGCGGCATCGGGCGGCAAGATCGTCGACGACGGGCTGACCATCACCGACCTGCAGCGCATGGACCTGGACGACATCTTCGAGGTCGCCGGGAAGGAGGGCCTGGAGGACTTCCACCAGGTCCCCAAGCAGGAACTGATCTTCAAGATCCTCAAGGCCCGGGCCGCCAAGCAGGGCATCATGTTCGGCGAGGGCACCCTGCAGATCATGCCCGACGGGTTCGGGTTCCTGCGCAGCCCGGAACTGAGTTACCTGCACGGGCCGGACGACATCTACATCTCGCCCAGCCAGATCCGGCGCTTCGGCCTGCGCCGCGGCATGACGGTGCGCGGGGCCATCCGCCCGCCCAAGGAGAGCGAGCGCTACTTCGCCCTGCTCCGCGTCGACTCGGTCAACGGGCGCAACCCCAGCGCCATCCACGACCTGGTCAACTTCGAGGACCTGACCCCGATGCACCCCGAGGAGCGTTTCCTGCTGGAGACGACCCCGGACGTGATCGAGATGCGCATCGTCGACCTGGTCGCCCCCATCGGCAAGGGCCAGCGGGCCCTGATCGTCGCCCCCCCGCGCACCGGCAAGACGGTCCTCATGCAGAAGATGACCAAGGCGATCAACACCAACTACCCCGAGTGCAAGATCTTCGTGCTGCTCGTCGACGAGCGCCCCGAGGAGGTCACCGACTTCAAGCGCAACTGCGCCAACCAGAACGTCGAGGTCGTCGCCTCGACCTTCGACGAGCAGGGCTCGCGCCACGTGGCCATCGCCGAGGTCGTCATCGAGAAGGCCAAGCGCATGGTCGAGTTCGGCGACGACGTGGTCATTCTGCTCGACTCGATCACCCGCCTGGCCCGGGCCTACAACAACGAGATCCCCCACTCGGGCAAGATCATGACCGGCGGCCTGGACTCCAACGCCCTGCAGCGCCCCAAGAAGTTCTTCGGCGCCGCCCGCGCCATCGAGCGCGGCGGCAGCCTGACCATCATCGGCACCGCCCTGGTCGACACCGGCTCGAAGATGGACGAGGTCATCTTCGAGGAGTTCAAGGGCACCGGCAACAGCGAACTGCACCTGGACCGCCGCCTGGTCGAGAAGCGCATCTACCCCGCCATCGACGTCTCGGCCTCCGGCACGCGCCGCGAGGAACTGCTGATGGACCCCAAGGAACTCGAACTGGTCTACCGCCTGCGCAAGGTGCTGGCCGACATGAACGTCGTCGAGGCCATGGAACTGCTCAAGAGCCGCCTGGGCAAGCACAAGACCAACGCCGAGTTCCTCATGTCGATGGCGATGGGATGACCGACGCCCGCCGCGGCGCGCCGGGCGAACCCGGCGCCGGCCGGGCGGGTACCGGCAGCGGGCCCGCGGGCCCGCAGGTGGAGACTGCCCGTGCCGATGCGCCGGTGGATGAGCCTTGGACTGGTGGCGCTCGCGGCCCTGCCGTGGAGCGCGGCCATGACGGTCCTGGGCCTCTGGCTGCTGACCCGCCCCCCCGCGGCGCCCCCGCACCCCGCGCCCCCGGGCGGCGACGGCGTGGGCTGGGCCGCCCTGGCCGGCGGGCAACTCGTCTTTCTCGTCTGCGTTTCGGACCGCGTCTTTCCACGCGCCGACCGGCGGATCACGGTGCCGGTCGAGGCGGGCATGGCCCTGCTGCTCGTCCTGGGCCTGGCCGCCGCTATGGTCGGCGTGCTGAGGCAGGGAGGAACACCGTGAAGCATCGCAACGCCCTCTTGGCGATCGTCGTCGGCTCGTGCCTGGTCCGCGTCGGCGCCGCAGAGCCCGTGACCGACCGCGAGGTCGGCGCCGCCCTGTCGCGCACCGCCCTGATCGACCTGGGCATGCGCGAGAGCCCCCGCGCCGAGGACTACGAGATCGCCGCCGCCGCGCTCTGGGCGGCGTCCGAGATGCGCCCGGACGACGCCGAGACCGCCCGCCTGGTGGCCGCCGCCGCGTTCTCGTCGGGCGACCACGACCTGCTGATGGACGCGACGCGCCGGATCATCCGCAACGACCCGGCCGACACCGTCGCCCAACTCCGCCTGGTCAGCGCCGGCATCAACGCCCACCAGACCATCGAGGCGCGGCTGAGGGCCTACGAGCGGTTCCTGGGCCCGGCCGGGCGGTCGCTCGACGCCTCGGTGCGCTCGCGCCTGGCGCTCGACGCGGCGCTGCTGTTGCGCGAGCAGGGCGACGCCGCGGGCTTCGAGCAGCGCCTGCGCCAGGCGGTCGACCTGGACCCGACGAACAAGGACGCCGTCTCGCTGGGCGCCCGCACCTTCCTGACCGCGACCACCGCGGTCGAGGAGGTCGCCGCCTGGCAGATCCGCCTGCTCTACGCCGACCCGCTCGACCCGCACGTGCACCTGACCATCGCGCGGATCTGCGCCGCCCAGGGCGCCATCGACTCGGCGGACCGGTTCCTCAACAACGCCGCGAGGCTCTTCCAGGTCGCCCACGGCGAGGTGCCCGAGGACCTGCGCCCGCAGGGCTACGCCCTGCAGTGGCAACTGCGCGGGGCCGAGGGCGTGGTCGAGCGCCTCAACGGGCCCCTGCAGGACATGCGCGTCCAGGCGGCGATGACGATCCGCGCCCGCCAGGAGGCCGGCGAGCCGACCGCCGACCTGAAGGCGCCCGAGGAGATCCGCTACGACCCCGGCGTCGAGACCATCCGCCTGCTGGCGGCCCATTCCCTGGGCGACGAGGAGACCGTCCGCGCCTCGCTGCACGACCTCGCCCAGACCACCGCGGTGCTTTTCCGAGGCCTGGTCGAACTCGCCGGCCAGCACCCCAACGAGCAGGCGCGCATCCTCGACGAGATGCTCCGCGTGTTCTCCGAGTTCCAGATCATGCGGGCCATCGTCGGCATGGAGCACGACGCCATCAACCGGCAGATCGACGAGTTCTTCGGGCGCATCCCGGGGGCCACGCAGCGCCTCGGCCACCTCCAGGCATGGGTCGCCTACGCCGAGAAGGACGACGCCCTGGCGCTGGACCTGATCGGAGACCCCCGCCCCGGCACGGCGGACGAGCTGCTCGTCGCCCTGGCCAGCCAGCGCTCGGGCGACACCGAGCGCGCCGTCGCGATCCTCTCCGGCATGGCGCGCTCCCGGTCGCTCGACGCGATGGGCGCCTTCGCCCGCGAGCGCCTGCGCGCGATGAACGCCGAGGGCCGCATCGTCTCCGAGGCCGGACGCAAACTCCAGGCGGCCCTGGGCCGGGTGCCCGCCTGGATGGACCGCATGACCGAGGACCCACGCTCGTTCATGCTGCTCCAGGCCGAGACGCCGCAGCAGACCGTCGCCGCCACCGAGATCATGCCGATCCGCGTGCGCCTGCGCAACTCCGCGGCCATCCCGCTCGGGCTCGGGTCGTCCCGCCCGATCGGCTCGCGGGTGCTCATCGCGCCGCGCCCGATCACCGGCACGGCCGACTTCGTGGGCGCCCCCTCGCCCCGCGTGCTCGAACTGGACCGGCGCCTGCGCCTCGAACCCCTCGCCGAGGTCGAGGCGGTCGTCGAGGCCGACTCGCCCTACACCCAGTGGCTGCGCGAGATCAACACCCACGTGTCCATGCGCGATCGCTACCGCGTCATCCAGAGTTTCCAGCCCAGCGTGCGCGGCGGGCTGATCAACGCCCCCCTGGCCCTCGTCACGGAGTCGCCGCTGGTCCAGCGCGTCACGCTCGCGCTCGCACGCGCCGAGACCGACGCCCTGATCGACGCCGTCCGCTCCGAGGGCCCGGACCAACTCCGCGACGCGCTCCTCGCGACCCTGACCCGCACCATCGAGCCCGGCGACGGCTGGGCGCTGACGCCCGGCGAGCGGCGCGGCCTCGCCGAGGCTTGGACCGAGCGCTTCGCCCGCGCCGGCGACGACGATCGCGCCCTGATGCTCCTCAAACTCCCGCACGCCGGCCAGGTGCCGGAGTTCGAGGCCTTCGACGCGATGGCGGTCGAGGCCCTCGTGGCGGGCTCGCTCGCCGAGGCACGGGCCGACACCGGCGTGCTGCTGGCCACCCTGATGACCCGCGTGCGCGACCCGGACAGCCCGGCCTTTGAACTCGCCGCCCAGTCCGAAGACCCGCGGGTGCGCCGCCTGGGCCGGCGCCTCGCCGAGCGCCTGCGCGACCGGCGCCCCTCGTTCGCGCTGGCCGGTCCGGGCGCCGCCGGGCTGGCGCCGCCGGCCGACGCGCCGGGCCCGGGCTCGCCGTGACCGCGACGCCCGACCAGGCCGGGACCGCCGGACGCCCCGCGCGCCCGCGGTGGGTCGGGTGGGCCGGCTTCGCGCTCGGGGTGCTGCTGCTGACGGCCGCGGCGGGCGTGCTGCTCGCCAGACCCGAGCGTCTGGGCGACCTGATCGCCCGTCTGAGCGGTGCGCCGTGGTGGGCCGTGGCGTTCATCCTGCTCAGCCCGCTGGCCAACTGGCTGCTGGTCTCCGCCTGCCTGTGGATGCTCATGCGCCGGCACGGCCGCGTCGGGCTGGGCGAGATGAACGCCCTGGTCGGCAGCGCGTGGCTTCTCAACCACCTGCCCATGCGCCCCGGCCTGATCGGGCGCGTCGGCTACCACCGCCTGGTCAACGGCATCCGCGTGCGCGACGCGGTCGAGGCCACGCTGTGGTCGCTGGGCCTGGCGGCGACGTCCGGGCTGATGGCGTTCGCGCTGGCCACCCGCGTGCCCCCCGGAGCGGGCGGGCCCGCCGTCGCGCTGCTCTTGCTCGGCCCCCCGGTCGTGGTGGGGGGATTGGCGGCGGCGCTCGGGTGGATCGGGCGCGCCCGGGGGGCTTGGATCCTCGGGGCGCTGGCCGCCCGGTACGCGGACATGGGGTTGTGGGCGGTCCGCTACGCGGTGGTGTTCGGCGTGATGGGCGTGGAGATGTCCGCGGTGCAGATCGTCATGGTGACAGCCGTCAGCCAGGTCGCGCAACTCGTGCCCATCGCCGGGGGCGGGATGGGCCTGCGCGAATGGCTCGTCGGACTGACCGCCGGCTCGCTCGTCGAGGGCTTCGAGGCCGCCCTGGCGGGCGACCTGATCAACCGCGGCGCCGAAACGCTGGTCGTGATCCCGGTGGGCCTGATCAGCGGGGCGGTGGTGGCCCGGCGCGTCGCCCGGTTCAGGGCCGCCGGAGCGGCCGCCGGGGGGGGCGGGGCGGCCCCGGGCGGGACGGGGGCGCCGGCATGATCCCCCTGTTCGTGGGCTATGCGATGTTCGTGTGGTACCTCGCGGCCCGGTACCGGCGCAGCGTGCTCGCCTTCGCCTGCGTGCTCGCGGCGGTGATGTTCCTGCTCGTGGTCAGTTACGCGCACTTCTCGCTGGGACGGTGGAACCCCGAACTGTTCATCCAGGGCGTGCAGATCCTCCTGTACCCCTACACCGTGGTGGTCGGGCTTGTCGGCCTGTTCATCGCGACGCTCCCGCACCGGCACCCCGAGGGCAGTTGCCCCGTCTGCGGCTACAGCATGGCCGGACTGCCCGCGGTCTCCAGCGCGCCCCCGGCGACCTCGTGCCCGGAGTGCGGCGTCGAGGAGGGCGCCCGCGTGGTGGTCCACCGGCCAAGCGGGGCCGAACGCGCCGACCTGCGCAGCGCCGACGTGCTCGTCTGGTCACCCCCGCAGGGCGCGGTACGCCCCGCCCGCGACCAGGATCAGCCCGGGCACGGCGCCCAGCAGCACCCAGCGCAGGGTTGACAGCGGGCCGGGCCCGAGCGGCCTGACGGTCGCCACCGGCCGGGCGTCCGCCCCGGGCGCGATGAGTTCCTCCATCCCGGCGAGCCAATGGATCGCGCCGTCCAGCAGCACGCCGTTGCCGGGGTACCGCGTGGTGACCCGGCCGTCGACGAGTTGGGCGGCGCCGACGACCGCGCCGTCGGAGCACCAGCCGTTGGAGCCCATCACGACGAGCCGCGAGGGGCCGAAGCGTGTGGGGCGCTCGGCCGCCGCGCCGAGCGTCCAGCGCTCGCGGCGTTCGTCCTCGTTCGGGTTGAACCCCGGCTGGTCGGTCAGCATGGCCCGCGCGTTGGCGGGGGTTGACCAGAGGCGCAGCCAGCGTGACTCGGCCCACAGGTTGGCGGCCTGGTCGGGGCCGACGCCGAGGATGGGCCAGGCGCGGGCGCCGTCGCCAGGCTCGGCGATGTCGACGGGCACGGCCCAGGGCACCAGCACGCGCAGGCCGTGCACGGCGTCCGCGATCGCGTGGTCGCCGCCCTGCCCGACGACCTCGGTCATCTCGCCGGCGCGCCGTCCCTGCGGGCCGCCCGCGACCTCGGCCAGCAGGGCCGTGCCGGTGCGGGGCGCGATGCCGAACGGTGCGGCCAGGGCCGCCAGCGGGTCGGCGTCGCCGTAGGTCGGGTAGACCGAGGGGTTGAGGTTGAGGAGCACCGGCTCGCCCGCGTCGAGCAGGGCCCGGACGGTGCCGGCGAGGTCGCGCGCCCGCTGGGCGCCCGTCAGACGACCGGCCCCGCTGCCGGCGGTCGAGTCCGGGCTGATGACGACGAAGACCGCGGGGCGCAGGCCACCGGGGTCGAGCCGTGACAGGTCGGGCGGCTCGATCTGCTCGAGGGCGGCCCACTCGATCGCGTCGATCTCCCGCTCGCGGAAGCGTTGGCCCACGCGGTGGAACGGCCCGCCCTCGGCGAACAGCGTGCCGGGCGCCTGCGCGTGCGTGAAGACCACGATCGGCCGGTCGGGCCGCACCAGGCGGCCGATGGCGGTGGCGACGAGTTCCTGAGCGCGCGGGCCGATCACGCCGGCCACCGAGAGGCCCGCGCGTTCCAGCGCCTCGGTGGGGGGCAGCAGCGCCTCCAGGTCCACCGCGGCCACGCCCGCCTCGGGCGGGCCGACGACCAGCAGCGCCTCGCCCGTCTCCAGGGCGCGGGCGACACGCAGGGTGTCGGTGCGGGGCAGGCGGGTCAGCGCCTCCTCGGCCATCGCGGAACGGTCGCGGAGGGCGGCGGCCTCCTGCGCCGCCAGGCGAGCCGCGGGCGCGGCCTGCCCCGCGACCTCCGACTCGGCGAAGGCGCGGGTCTGCTCGGCCAGGTCGGCCAGTTGCTGGCGCTGCTGGGCCCAGGCCGCGGCCGCCGGGCCACGCAGGCGGTCGGTCTCGGGCAGGCCGGCCGGGCCGGACGGCTCGTTCAAGGCCGCGTCGATCGCGTCGGCCTGCTCGGAGAGGGCCCGGGCGCCCAGGCGGGCCAGGCCGGCCCGCTGGTCGAAGTACGCCCGGTTGGTCTGCGCCCCCGGGTCGGCGGGGCCGATGGCGTCGCGCACCGCGTCGATGCGACCGGCCAGGGGGCCCAGGGCCTGCGCGACGGCGCGCATCTCGCCGGAGGCTTCGCGGAAGGCGCGCGCCGTGCGGTCCAGGCGGTCGCGCTCGCGGTCGGCCAGCACGCCGAGCAGTTCGTCGGTCTGCTCGACGCCCGCGGGCGAGCCCAGGTCGATGACGCGCAGCGTGATGTCCGCCTCGGCGCGTTCGTACGCCTGGAGCACGTCAACGACCAGGTCCACCGCCCGGCGGTCCGCCCCGGCCAGGTCGACCGCGAAGACCAGTTCGGTCGGACCCTCGACGAGCGCGGCCATGCGCTCGGCCCGGGGGCTGAGCCGGTGCGCGCCCGTGCTGGTCACGTCGACCCGCGCCCGCAGGTCGTGGGTGAGCACGCCGAGCAGCAGGGCCGACGCGCCCGTGGCCAGGACGAACCCCGCCCACAGCCCCGCGGTCAGCGCCTTGGGGCGCGACAGGCGGCGCGTCTCCAGCACGCCGGCGGCGATCACCACGCACCACGCCGACCCGATCAGGAAGAACGCCACGGCAGCGGTGTCCAGCACGCCCTTGGAGAGTGTCTCGACCCGCCGGACGACGGAGAAGGCCGCGGCCAGTTCCTGCACGCGCGGGCCGGCGAGCACCTGCAGGGGCC
>CAZFSO010000051.1:0-15731 GCA_964522095.1 uncultured Phycisphaeraceae bacterium
CCCGTCGGCGGCGGGTGAGCACGGAATCCGCGGGAACCCGGGCCGGCCGTCGGCGTATCGCTCCACGGACGCGTGTGTTGTGCGTCGTGGCCGGGGCGGTCTGCCCCGCGCGTGGAATGAGTGGATATCGGACGAGGACAACACGGGCAACCGTCCGGAACCGGGCGAGGCGGGCGACTTTGGTCGTCATGCCCACGGTTTAGGGGGTGGCGCCGTGGTGCACCGGCCCGGGTGGGCGCATCCTTGTCCGTGACCTGACGCAATCCCGGCGGCTCGTCCCGGCCGCCGGTGAAAGGACCGAAGACATGAATCGCAACGCATGGTGCGCCGGACTGACCCTCTCCCTGGCGGTCTTCATGGCCAGCGGCACGCCCGTTTCGGGCAAGCCGGCCCCCGGACCCGGCACGGTCGTCGCCCCCTCGCCGACGCAGCGGGCCTCGATCCAGCGGGCCTTCGCCTGGCAGGGGCGTGACGCGGGCCTGCTGGACCGGGGCGTGCCGATCACCGAGCGGTTCGTCGCGATCCCGCGCGTGCAGGAGCGCAACGCCCAGATGGTCGCCAAGGTGCGCACCCGCGCGGACATGGCGGTGCGAGCCGCGGGCGAACTGGCGGCCGCGCCGATCGACAACGGCGCCAAGGCGGGCGTGGGGCTCCGCGGCGCGCAAGCCCGGACGTTCGGCGACGTGTGGGCCCGGGCGGACGAGCGCCTGGTCGAGGCGCGTCAGCGTCTGGCCCCCTCGCTGGTGGCGGCGTACGACGAGGTGGACGTGCACTCGTTCCGCCTGCCCGAGGGCTGGACCGAGGAGGAGGTCGCCGCGGTGCTGATGGCCACCGGCGACTACGAGTACGTCGAGCCGGACTGGCGCGTCTACCCCCTGGCCACCACGCCCAACGACCCGCAGTTCAACCAGCAGTGGCACCACCGCGCCCAGAACATGAACACCGTCCGCGCGTGGGACTTCGCGACCGGCGGGCCGGACATCATCGTGGCGATCTGCGACACCGGCGTGCGCAAGTCGCACGTGGACCTGACCACCTTCGTGCCCGGCCTGGACGCGACGACCAGCACGCCGGAAGCCGACGGCGGCAACACCGACGACATCTGGAACGGCCACGGCACCATGGTCGCCGGCTCGGCCGCCGCCCGGGGCAACAACGGCACCGGCGTGGCCGGCGTGGGCTGGAACTTCTCGATCATGCCCGTGCGCGTCTCCAACCGCCACGACGGCGACGCCGACCTGTCCGTCATCCTGCTCGGCGCCCGGTGGGCGGCGCTCAACGGCGCGTTCGTGGCCAACTGCTCCTACGGCGGGGCCAACTCGAACCAGGCGACCACCACCGGCAACTTCCTGCGCGAGCGCGACGCGCTGCTCGTCTTCGCCTCGGGCAACGACGGGCTGCACAGCCAGACCGTCGACCGCGCCAACGTGACCATCGTCGGCGCATCCACCCAGAACAACTCCGTCGCCGGGTTCTCCGACTACGGCCAGGGCATCGACCTGGTCGCGCCGGGCGTCTCCATCCGCACGACCACCCGCGGCGGGTCGTACACCTTCACCCAGGGCACCAGTTTCTCGGCGCCCCTCGTCGCGGGCGCGGCCGCCCTCGTCCGGGCCGCAGCCCCGGACCTCTCGGCGACCGAGATCGAGGAACTGCTCTTCCTGACCGCCACCGACGTGGGCGCGCCCGGGCGCGACATCTACGCCGGCCACGGCGTGGTCAACGTCGGCCTGGCCGTCGAGCAGGCCCTCCTCGGCGTCTCCGTCATGAACCTGCCCTTCGAGGACGACTTCACCGACGGCCTGGACCTCTGGCCGGACACCAGCGGCTCGGTCTCGATCGTCGCCGCCCCGCCCGGCCTGCCCGCCGGCCATGCCATGAACCTCAGCGGCGACGCCTCGGCCACCACGCCCACCCTCCGCGCCTACGACTTCCTCGACGACGTGGTGCAGGTCGCCTTCGGGTACGCCCATCGCGGCGTCGAGGCCGGCGAGACCCTCACCGTCGAATACCTCGACTTCCTGAGCAACTGGCAGACGCTCGGCCAGATCGAGTCCGACGGCGCCGACGACAGCGACTACGAGCGCGCCCGCCTGGCCCTGCCCGTCATGGGCCGGCACGACGGGCTCAAGATCCGCGTCGTGGCCGACGGCTCCGACCAGTCCGACGACTGGTACCTGGCCGACTTCCTCGTCGCCGAGTTCGTCCGCAACGACCTGCCCTGGCAGACCGGCTTCGAGACCGGCCTGGACCTGGACTTTGACTGGGAGTCGGCCGCGGGCGTGTCCGTGACCGGCGGCGCGTCGAACATCCCCGAGGGCGACACCGTCGCGCGGCTCGCGGGCAGCGCGTACCTCGTCAGCCGGCCGGTGGACGTCACCGACGCCGCCGAACTGCCGTGGGTCCGCCTGCGGACCCAGCACGTGGGCGTGCCCGCCGGCCAGGCGCTGACGGTCGAGTTCCGCAACTTCTCCGGCCAGTGGGCCGACCTGGGCGAGATCGTCAGCACCGGCCAGGACCAGTCCGCCTTCGACCTGCACCAGTTCCAGGTGCCGGTGGCCGGGTTCGGGACCGACTTCGCGATCCGCATCAGCACCGAGGGCGCGTCGAGCGGCCAGGTCTGGCACGTCGACGACGTGGCGGTGACGACCGAGTTCCTCACCGAGCAGCCCGAGTGCCCCGCCGACCTCGACGGGAGCGGCACGGTGGACATCTTCGACCTGCTCGCCTTCGCCAACGCCTACACCGCCCAGGAGCCCGCGGGCGACTGGAACGGCGACAGCCAGTGGGACGTGTTCGACCTGCTGGCCTTCCTCGACGACTTCCAGGCCGGCTGCCCGTAACCGCCCCCTCGCGCCTCCCACTTCCTGAAACCCTTCCGCTGAACGGAGTGTCAGCCCATGTTCCGACCCAACCGCGGCGCCCTCGCCGCCGCCCTGCTCCTCGCCTGCGGCCTGTCCGTCCCGGTCCACGCGGCCGAAGCCCCTGCCGGGCGTCAGGCCTCGATCGCGACGAAGGCCGCGGCCCACCTGGCCGTGCAGCCCGGTGACGACGCCGCCTTCGCCGGCGCCAAGGCCCTGGCGTTCCAGGCCGTGCCCGGCGAGCGGGATTTCTCGGGCGAACTGCTCGTCCGCGCCCGCGCCGACAAGGCCCGGCGCGCCGCCGACCGCCTGGCCCCCCTGACGACCGCCCGCAGCGCGTTCGTGGAGGAGAGCGTGGTGCGCGTGCCGCCCGGGATGACCGAGGGCGAACTGGCCGGTGCGCTGATGGCCACGGGCGACTACGAGTTCGTCGAGCCGAACTGGACGCTCTACCCCCTGGCCACCCAGCCCAACGACCCGCAGTTCGGCATCTCCTGGCAGCACACGCGTCTGCAGTCCGCGATGGCGTGGGACGTGACGCGGGGCTCGTCCGAGATCGTCGTCGCGGTGTGCGACACGGGCGTGCGCCTCGACCACGCCGACCTGGCCGACGCGCTCGTGCCCGGTTACAACGCCGTCAACCGCGTCGCCCAGGCCGACGGCGGGCAGGTGGACGACGTGAACGGGCACGGCACCTTCGTCGCGGGCTGCGCCGCCGCCATCGGCGACAACGGCGTGGGCGTGACGGGCGTGGGCTGGAACTTCCGCATCATGCCGGTGCGCGTGTCCAACCTGTCCAGCGGCAACGCCGGGTCGTTCAACCTGCGCGAGGGCGCACGCTGGGCGGCCGCGAACGGCGCGAAGGTCGTCAACGTCTCCTACAGCGGGGGCAACTCGGGCAGCAACAACGTCGCGGCCCGCGACGTCAAGAACCTCGGCGGCCTGCTGTTCTGGGCCGCGGGCAACGACGGCGTCAACGTCGGGGGCAACTTCCCCGACCTGATCATCGTCGGGTCCACCACCTCGTCCGACAACCGCTCGGGCTTCAGCAACCACGGCCCCGCGATCGACGTCACCGCGCCCGGGTCCGGCGTCCGCTCCACCCGGCGCGACGGCGGCTACGGCAACGGCTCGGGCACCAGTTACGCCAGCCCCATCGCCGCCGGCGTCGGGGCGATGATCTTCTCGGCCAACCCCGACCTCTCGCCCGACGACGCGCAGGACGTGCTGTACCGCTCGGTCGACGACCTGGGCCCGGTCGGCTGGGACCCCGACTTCGGCCACGGGCGCGTCAACACCTTCAAGGCCGTCACGCTGGCGCAGAACTACGTGCCGCGCATCCCCCTGCCGCTGCACGAGGGCTTCGACTCGGGCGCGTGGGCCGAGCGCTTCGAGATCGTCTCCGGCGCCCCGGCCCTGCGGGCCGACCCGGACGCGCAGGACGGCGTCGCCCTGGCGATGGACGCCGGCGACGCCGTCGCGACCCTGCCGCTGGCGGGCATGGCCGCCCGCCTGAACCACGCCGTGCGGCTGAGCGTGCGCTCCGACGCCGCGCCGGGAACCGGCCTGAGCGTGCAGTACCAGACCGAAACCGGCGACTGGGTCACGCTGTTCGAGGCGCCGGGGACCGGCGCCGACACCGGCTTCGTGCTCCACGAGGTGCGCCTGCCGATGGACTTCGCCTTCCACGGCTCGACCCTGCGCCTGGCCGCCGACGACCAGGGCGAGTGGCTCGTCGACAGCCTGGCGATCGACACCGTCACCCCGTTCTCGATGCCCTTCGTCGAGTCCTTCGACACCGGGGCCGTCAGCCCGCTGCGCTTCGGCGCCATCGACGGCGTGTCGACCACCCTGCTCGGCAGCGACTTCGCCATGGAGATGCCGAACGGCGCGTCCGTCGAGACCGTCGCGATGAACACCATCGACCTGATGAACCTCTCGCAGTGGGCCTGGTTCTTCGTCGGCGGCGACGCCCTCGTCCCCGGCGACACCCTCACCGTCGAATACCACACCCCCAGCGTCGGCTGGAACACCCTGACCACCATCGACGGCGCCGGCCTGACCGGCGCCCTGACCGGCGTCGAGGTCCCCCTGCCCATCAACGCCGTGGTGCAGACCGCCATGCGCTTGCGCTTCACCGCGCAGACCGCCGGCGGCTCGTTCTTCGTAGACGACCTGTACGTCGGCCTGGACCGCATGCCCGAGACCGCCGGCCCGTGCTCGCCCGCCGACGTCGCCGAGCCCTTCGGCACGATCGACCTGTTCGACCTGCTCGCCTACCTGGACCTCTACGGCTCCGGCGACCCCGCCGCCGACCTGGCCGCCCCGTTCGGGACCGTCGACCTGTTCGACATGCTGGAACTGCTCGACGCGTACGGGGCGGGGTGCCCGTAAGGCGGTTCACACGCTCAGCGTGACCGAGAGGTGGGACGGGCTTCCAGCCCGTCTCTTCTCGTCACGACATTCGGACGGGCTGGAAGCCCGTCCCACCGATGAGATAGCCCGGTCCCTGGCCGCATGGCTCGGCGCGCCCGCGCTCACCCCGCCGAACCCACCAGTTTGTCGTTCGTCTCGAACCGCTTGAGCGCCGTGAGCAACTGCTCGACCTGCACGGGCGGGGGCATCTGGAGCATGCGCCGGCGCAGGGCGGTGATCGTCTTGACCGCCTGCTCGTCGAGGAGCAGTTCCTCCTTGCGCGTGCCGCTGGCGGCCAGGTTGATCGCCGGGAACAGGCGCCGCTCGGCGATCTTGCGGTCCAGGATCAACTCCATGTTGCCCGTGCCCTTGAACTCCTCGAAGATCAGTTGATCGCCCTGGCTGCCGGTGTCCACCAGGCAGGTCGCGATGATCGTCAGGCTGCCGGCCTCCTCGGTGTTGCGGGCGGCGCCGAAGATCTGCTTGGGCACCTCCAGCGCTTTGGAGTCGATGCCGCCGGACATCGTTCGGCCTGAGTTGGCGTGCCGGTTCGAGCGGTTGAAGGCCCGGCCAAGGCGCGTCAGCGAGTCGAGCACCACCACCACGTGCCGGCCGTTCTCGACCATCCGCTTGCAGCGCTCCAGCGTCTTGAGCGAGATCTGGATGTGCCGCTCGACGTCGTGGTCGTTCGACGACGCGACGACCTCGACCCGGTCCTGCTGCCAGGGCTTGTCCCAGGGCGCCTTGCCCTCGCGCTGGTCGGCGCTGCCGCAGAGGAAGCGCAGGAAGTCCGTGACCTCCTCGGGGCGCTCATCGACGAGCAGCGCGATCAGGTGCACGTCGGGGTGGTTGACCAGGATGCCGGTCGCGACGTCCTTGAGCAGGGTGGTCTTGCCCGCCTTGGGGGGTGAGACGATCAGGCCGCGCTGCCCCCGCCCGATCGGGCAGAACAGGTCGATCAGCCGGCACGCCGGCGCGCACCCCGGGTGCTCGAGCGTCAA
The DNA here is from genome assembly GCA_964522095.1 of uncultured Phycisphaeraceae bacterium. Taxonomy (GTDB): domain Bacteria; phylum Planctomycetota; class Phycisphaerae; order Phycisphaerales; family UBA1924; genus UBA6054. Next base: position 6,278 of record CAZFSO010000051.1, read on the forward strand.
ACGCGGCTCGGGGTCGATCGAGGTCAGTTCCTCGAACGGCTTGCGGCTGGCGAACTCCTCAGGGCTCATGCCCTCGATCTCAAGGAACCGCTCGACCACCGGGCGCGGCTTGCGCGGGCCCGCCTTGCCCCGGCGACGACGGCGCGGCACGCGCTCGCCGACCTCCACCGACACCCGCAGGCCCGAGCGCAGCGGCAACGCCTCGCCGAATGAAGCGGGTACAAAGGGGTCATCGGGGCCTTCGAGCACGCGGTTGGCGTCCGACATCTGCCGGACCCTTCCCTCCGCGCGCTCCGGCCACTCAAGGATGCCGGTCAGCGTCTTCGTCGACATGGGTTGTCAGTTCGCCCCGGGGCCCGCCCGGTCGGCACAACACGCCGAGCCGCGGATCCCGGTCTGTATCGGTCGGGCGCCCCGGCGAAGGCCGGAAACCGCCCCGTGTCCTTCATTCTCGGCTCATCGCCCCCCCAAGGTCAAGCCCGCGGGGGTCCTAGACCCTGCAATCGCACCAGTTTGCACCACAAACCCGACATCCGCGTCCAGTTCCCCTACGATGGGCCTCCGGTCGCGGCACGCGCGCAGGACGGAGGGCGATGCGCAGCATCTCGGGCATCCCGGTCTCATCCGGCGTGGTCATCGGACGCGTCGCGATCATCGACGAGGACCGGCCCCGACGGGTCGTCCGACGCGACATCGACGCGGCAGACGTGCCCGCCGAACTCGAACGCTTCGAACTGGCCCGACGGGCCGCGGTCGAGGAACTCAACGGCCTCTACCAGGACGCCGCCCGCGAGATGGGCGAGGACGCCGCCAAGATCTTCCTCTTCCACGTCGGCGCCCTCTCCGACAAGGCACTGCTGACCCCCATCCGCAAGGCGATCGAGGACACCCGCGTCGGCGCGGAGTTCGCCGTTTCCACCGCCATCAAGACCCTCTCCGAACGCTTCGCCAACCACCCCGACTCGACCTTCCGCACCAAGGTCTCCGACCTGAGCGACCTGGGCGCCCGCCTGATCCGCCACCTCACCGGGCGCCCGGGGCCCCGCACGGAGGGCTTCGAGGCCGGCACCGTCGTCGTCGCCCGCGACCTGACGCCCTCGCAGACCGCCGCCTTCGACCGCAGCCTGGTCATCGCCTTCGCCACCGATTTCGGCGGGCAGACCTCGCACACCGCCATCGTGGCCCGGGCCCTGGGCCTGCCGGCCGTCGTCGGCCTGCGCGAACTGACCGAGCACGCCCGCGACGGGCAGACCATTGTGGTGGATTCCGAGCGCGGCGAGGTCGTGCTCGACCCCGACGAGGCCACCGTCGCCGCCGCCGGGCGGGCCGCCGAACAGGCCAAGCGCTCGCGCATCTCCTTCCACGCCGAGGCGAACCTGCCGGCGGTCACCGCCGACGGCGTGCCCATCGAACTCCTGGGCAACATCGAGTTTCCGAGCGAGATCGACGCCGTGCTCAGCGAGGGCGGGGCGGGCGTGGGCCTCTACCGCACCGAGTTCCTCTACCTCACCCGCGACCACGAGCCGACCGAGGAAGAGCAGGACCGCGAGTACCTCGACTGCGTCCGCCGGCTCAACGGGCGCCCGCTGACGATCCGCACCCTGGACCTGGGGGCCGACAAGTACACCCAACTCCGCGCCGAGAACCCCGAGCGCAACCCCTTCCTGGGCCTGCGCTCGATCCGCTACTCCCTGCGCCACTCCGAGGCTTTCCGCCGCCAGTTGCGGTCGATCCTGCGGGCCAGCGCCCACGGCCCGGTGAAGATCATGTTCCCCCTGGTGACCAATATCGCCGAGTTCCGAAGGGCCAAGTACTTCCTGCACGAAGCCATGGAGGACCTGACCGAGGCGGGCGAGGCCTACGACAAGGACGTCGAGGTCGGCATGATGGTCGAAGTGCCCGCCGCGGCCATCATGGCCTCCTCGTTTGCGCGCGAAGTGGACTTTTTCTCCATCGGAACCAACGACCTGGTGCAGTACACCCTGGCCGTGGACCGAATCAACGAGCAGGTGGCCGGGCTCTACACACCCATCCACCCCGCGGTGCTGAAACTGATCCGGGACGTGACCCGGGTGGGGGGAAGGGCCAAGATACCGGTCTCGTGCTGCGGGGAGTCCGCGTCGGACCCGGAGTTCGCGGCGTTGCTCATCGGGCTCGGCGTGCGTAGCCTCTCCCTGACCGCGTCGGCGATTCCCCGCCTGAAACGGGCGGTCCGAGGCTTGGACTCCAAACGCTGCGAGCGCATCGCCAAACGGGCGATGTCGTTCGATTCGGAAACCGAAGCCGCGGCCTACGTCCGCGATCGGGTACGAAAACTTGTTCCCGGGGTGTTCGACGGACGGTCCGCCGAATCGCCGTAAGCCCAGCCGCCACAAGCGTCTGGCAGCCACACCGGGCAAAGACCACCGCGCAGCCACCGGCCAGACGCCGGCAGGCGGGCGGGACAACCGAACAGACCCGCCCGAACTCCTGATCGGCCCCTCTCTGACGAGACGGCGCGAGCCGACCCCAGGCCCGGGCGAGGTACAGACGGCCCCCGCCGCCGCAGGCTGCCAGCGCAGCGAGCCCCCAGCGTGCAACCCCCGCGCGTACGCCCAGCGACCATCCACCCCCCGGGCGATCCCGGCGGGGCGCCGCTGTGCCTGAAGGACCGCTGACGCCCCCACCCAAGGCGCCACGATGAGCGACAGCCCCACCCCGCCCCCCTCCGACACCCCCACCACCGACTTCTACGACCAGCCCGAGCCCGGCGACGCCGAGCAGGCCGCCGAGCGGACCAGCAAGAAGAAGACCGTCAAGAAGGCCGCCAAGAAGGCGGCCAAGAAGACGGCCACCAAGAAGACCGCCAAGAAGGCCGCGACCAAGAAGTCCGCCAAGAAGTCGACGCGCAAGAAGGCCGCCGCCAAGGCCGACGCGGAAACCACCGGCCAGCCCGACGAGACCCCCGCTCCAGAAGCCCCGGCCCCCGAGGCCGCCGCCGAGGCCGCCGCCGAAGCCCAGGCCCCCGCACCCGACGATCGCAACGAGCCGGTCGCGGCCGAGCCGGAACCCGAGGGCGAACCCCGGGCCGAGACCGAACCCGGCGCCGACGCCGACGGCCAGGATCCCGACGCCGAGGCGTCCGAGGGGACGAAGAAGAAGCGCCGGCGCCGGCGCAAGAAGTCCGCGACCCGCGCCGAGACCGACGCCACCGAGCAGGGCGCCGACGAGGATCCCAAGCCCAAGGCCCCGGCGACCCCCGCGCCCGCCCCGGCCGCTTCGGACGACGAGGACGAGCCCGCGAGCGAGGGCCACCTCGAGATGGTCATCAACTACGTGCCCGGCGAGGAGTGCCGGGTGGCGATCATCGAGGACGGCCAACTCGAGGAGTTCTTCGCCGAGCCGACCGACCGCGTCTCGCGCGTCGGCAACATCTACGTGGGCAAGGTCATCAACGTCGAGCCGTCGATCCAGGCCGCCTTCGTCGACTTCGGGTGCGAGGAGAACGGCTTCCTGCACATCTCCGACCTGCACCCCCAGTACTTCGGCCACGACGACGACGCCACCGAGCGCGTCGGCAAGAAGACCCCGCGCCGCGACCGCCCGCCCATCCAGGACGCGCTCAAGCGCGGCCAGGAGATCACCGTCGCCGTCCTCAAGGAGGGCGTGGGCACCAAGGGCCCGACCCTGACCAGTTATCTCTCCATCCCGGGGCGCTTCCTGGTGATGATGCCCGGCATGGACAAGGTCGGCATGTCGCGCAAGGAGGAGGACGACGACCGGCGCCGGGCGGCCAAGGAGATCCTCAGCCAACTCGACCTGCCCGAGGGCTTCGGCTTCATCCTGCGCACCGCCGGCTTTGACCGCACCAAGGCCGAACTGAAGCGCGACCTGGCCTACCTGATGCGCCTGTGGAAGGACATGGAGCGCCGGCGCAAGGGCGGCAACAAGCCGCGCCCCCTGTACTCCGAGTCCGACCTGCTGCTGCGATCCATCCGCGACCTGATGACCAGCGACATCCGCCGCGTGGTGATCGACTCCGAGCCCGCCCTCAAGCGTGCCGCCCAGTTCATCAAGATCGCCGCGCCCCGCGCCCAGGCCCGCCTGGCCCACTACGTGGGCGGCGCGCCGATCTTCCACGCCTTCGGCATCGAGGAGCAGATCGAGGCCATCCACGCCCGCGAGGTGCCCCTGCCATCGGGCGGACGCCTGGTGATCGACCAGACCGAGGCGCTGGTGGCCATCGACGTCAACTCGGGCAAGAGCCGCTCGGCCCGCGACGCCGAGACCAACGCCTTCCGCACCAACATGGAGGCCGTCGACGCGATCTGCCGCCAGTTGCGCCTGCGCGACCTGGGCGGGCTGGTCGTCAACGACCTCATCGACATGCGCTACGCCTCGCACCGCAAGCAGATCGAGCAGCGCTTCCGCGACCGGCTCAAGCGCGACCGCGCCAAGTCCACCGTCGGCTCGATCTCCGAGTTCGGCCTGCTCGAAATGACCCGCCAGCGCATGCGCGGCTCGATGGAGAGCCAGCACTTCGCCGACTGCCCCATGTGCCGCGGACGCGGCCTGGTCCAGAAGCCCGACTCCGTCGCCTCCAGCGCCCTGCGCGACCTCGCGGCCATCGTCGACCACGACAAGGTCAAGCGCGTCGAGATGGTCGTGAACCCCCGCGTGGCCGGCGCGCTGCTCTCCACCCAGCGCACCGCCCTGACCCGCGTCGAACTGCACTCGGGCAAGAAGGTCGAGGTCCGCGTGTCCGACGCCCTCGCCCTCGACCGCGTCACCTTCTACGCCTACGACCACAACGGCGCCGACCTGACCCTCGAGAAGGTCGCCGGGCGCAAGCGTCCGGAGCCCAAAGTCGTCGAGTGGGTTGACGGCTCGGCCGACGACTGGGCGGTCGACCCCTCCGACGAGGCCGACGAGACCACCGCGCAGAAACTCGTCGAGGAGATCGCACGCCTCGCCGACGCCGCCGCACCCAAGGACCACCCGGCCGTCACCGGCGACGCCGACACGGGCGAGAACGGCGAGGGCGGCAAGAAGAAGCGCCGCCGCCGACGCCGACGCAAGGGCAAGGGCGACGACCACGCCCACGACGATGCCCACGACGACGGAGACGAGAACGCCCCGGAGGTCCACGCCGAGTCGCGCCCGCCCGAAGCGGACGACCGCCATTCGGACGGGCCCGACGACCACCACGACGAGCACCACGACGACCACGCCGACGGGGAGCAGGGCGAGGGCGGCAAGAAGAAGCGCCGACGCCGTCGCCGCCGGCGCGGCGGGCGCAAGGACGACGACGCCCAGAACGGCGACGCCACCCCGGAGGCCGCCGAGGTCGTCGAGGAGGCCTTCGCGCCCGGCGCGGACACCCAGGCCGCCCCGGCCGCGCCCGCTCAAACGCCCGCGGCTCAGGCCGAGCCCAAGCCCAAGCGCCGCGGCCTGTACTCGGCGGGACGGCGCAAACTCGCGCCCTCCGAGGTCGCCCGGATCTCGCCCGACTGAGCCGTGCCGACCGCCCGCGCCCAACACGCCCGCCGACGCCAGCCGCGCGATCCGAGCGCCCCGCGCCGCGTGATCGTGCTCGGCTCGGCCGGCTCGATCGGCACGCAGACGCTCGACGCGATCGGGCACCTCAACCGCCTGCACGACGCGGGACGCTTTCCGCACGCCTTCGAGGTCGTGGGCCTGGCCACCGGCGCCAACGCCGGCGCCATGCTCCGCCAGGCCGCCCGCTTCGGCGTGCGCGAGGGCGCCCTCGCCTGCACCCGCGCCGAGGCCGACGCCGGCGGCCTGCGCCTGCGCCGAGGCCCGGACGCCGCCGAGCAACTCGTCCGCGAGGTGCCCTGCGACCTCGTGGTCGGCGCGGTCGTGGGCGTCGCCGGCCTTCGCGGCGTGCTGGCCGCCCTCGACCGGGGGGCGGACGTCGCCTTGGCCAACAAGGAGACGCTGGTCGCCGCCGGCTCGCTCGTCGTGCCGCTGGCCGAGGCCCGCGGCGCACGCATCCTGCCCGTCGACTCCGAGCACGCCGGCGTCTGGCAGTGCCTGATGTCCGTCATGGGCGCGGACTACGCCCCGCCCCGCCCCGCGCCGTCGGACGTCGCCCGCGTCGTGCTCACCGCGTCCGGCGGCCCGTTCCGCGACCGGCCCCTGCGCGAGATGTACTTCGCCACCCCCGAGGCCGCCCTGGCCCACCCCACCTGGGACATGGGCGCCAAGGTCACCATCGACAGCGCCACCCTGGTCAACAAGGCCCTGGAACTCATCGAGGCCCACTGGCTCTTCGGCCTGGGCGCCGACCGGCTCGACGCGGTGATCCATCCGACCTCCGTCGTCCACGCGCTCGTCGAGACCGGGGACGGCAGCGTGGTGGCCCAACTCGGCGCGCCCGACATGCGCACCCCCATCATCCGCGCCCTGGCCTTCCCAGACCGCTGCCCCGAGCCGGCCGCCCGCCTGGACCTGCTGGCCCTGGGCTCGCTGGAGTTCCGCCCCATCGAGGGCCCGTGGCGCGCGGCGATCGACCTGGGCCTGCACGCCATCCGCCAGGGCGGCGACGCGGGCGCGGTGTTCAACGCGGCCAACGAGGCCGCGGTCCACGCCTTCCTCGACCACCGCATCCCGTTCGGGCGCATCGTCGAGGTCGTCGCCGAGGTCTGCGCCGAGCACCGGCCCGGCCCCGTCCGCACCCTGGCCGACGTCGAACGCGCCGACGCCCGGGCGCGTGCTGAGGCCGAAAGCCGTATCGGGAGCGCCGAGCCGTGACCCCGCCGCCCCGCCGTCCGAACGCCGGGCGACCCCAGCCCGCCCGCCCGGCCGACGCCCGTGTGGTCGCCCGCTTCAACGAGGCGGCCGCCCACTACCGCCAGGGCCGCCCCGACCGTGCCTACGACGCCGTGCGCAAAATCCTCGAGAAGCACCCCGCCCACCCCGAGGCCAACCGGCTCGCCGCCCTCGCCCTGGTCGCGATGAACCAGCCGGAGCGCGCCCGCTACCACGCCGAACGGGCCGTCAAGGCCGACCCCGCCAACGGACGCAACCACCTGGCCCTGGGCATGATCCTGATGGCCGCGGGCGACAACGACGCCGGCGCCGCGGCCTACGAGCAGGCCCTTGAACTGCTCCCCGACGACCCCGAGGCCCTGGCCGGCCTGGGCTCGGCCCGGGCGGCGCAGGGGCGCGTCGACGAGGCCGAGGAACTGCTGAACCGCGCCCTGAGCGTGCGCCCGGGCTGGCCCGAGGGTCAGGTCGCACTGGCCAACGTCTACACCAACACCGCCCGCCCGCACGAGGCGGTGCGCCTGCTGCGGGCCGTGCTCGACGCGCACCCGGCCATGCTGCCCGTCGCCGACCAGTTGGCGCTCGCCTCGTCCTACGACGGCCAACTCTCGCCCGAGGAAGCCTTCGCCTGCCACCGCGCCTTCGGCCGCATCGCCGAATCGACGGCCCGCCCCGTCGGCCCCCACGCCAACACGCCCGAGCCCAACCGGCGCATCCGGCTGGCCTACCTCTCCGCGGAACTGCGCAACCACTCCAACTCGTTCTTCCTGCGCCCGCTGCTCGAACACCGCGACCGCGAGCGTTTCGAGGTCGTGATGTACCACACCTCGCGCTCCGAGGACGCCGTCACGGCCGAACTCAAGCGCCTCAGCGACCGCTGGGTGGCCTGCGAAGGCGACGCGCCAATCGACCTGGCCCGGCGCATCCACGCCGACCGGGTCGACGTGCTCGTCGAACTGACGGGCCACTTCGCGCGCAACCGCCTGCTGACCGTGGCCGCACGCCCCGCCCCGGTGCAGGTGACCTACCTCGGCTACGGCAACACCACGGGCCTCGCGACGCTGGACGCCCGCATCGTCGACCACCACACCGACCCCGCGCCCGGGTTCGACGCCCTGGCTTCCGAGCCGCTCGTGCGCCTGGACCGCTGCTTCCTGACCTTCCGCCCCGACGACGACGCCCCCGAACCGGGCGAGCCCGAGCCCGGGAGGCCGTTCACCTTCGGGTCGTTCAACGACGTCAAGAAACTCACGCCCGGCATCATCGCCCTTTGGGCGCGCCTGCTCGAGCGCTGCCCGGACGCGCGCCTGCTGCTCAAGACGGCCGCCCTCGGCCACGAGCCCGTGCGCCGCATCATCGCCGAGCGCTTCGCCGCAGCGGGCGTGGCGCCGGACCGCGTCCGCCTGGCCGGCCGGATCGACTCCGACCGCGGCCACCTCGCGCTCTACGACGAGATGGACGCCGCCCTGGACACCTTCCCCTACGCCGGGACCACCACCACCTGCCAGGCGCTCTGGCAGGGCGTGCCCGTCGTCACGCTCGCCGGGCGCACCCACGCGGGGCGCGTCGGCGTCTCGCTGCTGCACGCGACGGGCGCTCCCGAATGGATCGCGCCCGACGAGGACGCGTATCTGGACCTCGCGGCGGGGCTGTGCGCGAAAGGCCCCCGGCCCCGCGCCGAGCGTCTGGCGCTGCGCGAGCGGGTCCGCGGTTCCGAACTGCTCGACCACGCCGACCACGCCCTGGCGGTCGAGGCGGTCTATGACCGCCTGTGGCGCGACTGGTGCGCCCGGGGGGCCCGATGACCGAGCCCGGCATCATCTGGCTCGCCTCGTACCCCAAGTGCGGCAACACCTGGCTGCGCTTCCTGCTCTACGCCGCCATCCACGCCCCGCCGGCCGCCTCCATCGAGGTGACCCGCAAGATCCCCGACCTGCACCGGCCCCTGCCCGTCGACCCGCCCGAACCGGGACGCCCGATGCTCGTCAAGACGCACTTCATGCTCACCGAGCGCCACCCGCGCCTGGACCAGACCCTCCGTGCCATCCACGTCGTGCGCGACCCGCGCGACGCGGCCCTGAGCGCCCTGAACTACCGCCGCCTGGCGAGCGACGCGAAGGCCGACCTGGACGAGGCCGCCTACCTCCGCGCCTTCATCCGCGCCGGCGGCGACCCCGCCTGGCAGCGCCAGGGCTTCGGGACCTGGGCCACCCACGCCGCCTCCTGGCGCGACACGGACCGCTTCCCCGTCTTGGCCCTGCGCTACGAGGACGTCAAGGCCGACCCGCACGCCGCCCTGGCGTCCGTCCTCGCCTTCATCGGCTTCGAGACGACCCCCGAGCGCATTGACGCCGCCGTGCGGGCCGCGTCGTTCGACGCCATGCGGGCGATGGAGATCCGCGAGAAGCAGAAAGCCTCCGCCGACCCCCGCGCCGAGCGCCTGTTCATCGGCGACGCGAAGGCCGCCCGCAGAGGCGTGTTCTTCATGAACAAGGGCGCCAGCGGCCAGTCGCTCGACCGCGTCACCCCCGGCCTGGACGCGATGATGGACGCCGCCTTCGCCGCCGACCTGGCCCGCTACGGCTACGCCCGCGGCTGAGCACGGCTCTCAAGTGGGACGGGCTCCAAGCAGTGGGACGGGCTTCCAGCAGTGGGACGGGCTTCCAGCGGTGGGACGGGCTTCCAG
>CAZFSO010000052.1:0-15226 GCA_964522095.1 uncultured Phycisphaeraceae bacterium
GCGGTGACGCTCAACGGCGTTGCCGTCAACCTCGCGCGAGCGATCGGGCCGGCGATCGCGGGCCTGATCATCGGGGCCATCGGCACCTGGGCCGCCTTCGCGGTCAACGCGGCAACCTTCCTGGCGGTGTTCGCGGTGGTCTGGCGCTGGCGCCCGCCGGCCAAGGCCGCCCGGCTGCCGCCCGAGCACCTCGTCCGGGCTGTCCTGACCGGGCTCCGCTACGCACGCCACGATCGCCCGCTGCGGATCGTGCTCACGCGGACCGGGCTGTTCATGATCTGCGCCGCGGCCGGCTGGGCGCTGCTGCCGGTGGTCGTCCGCTCGGAACTGGGCCGGTCGGCCGCCGACTACGGCATCGCCCTCGCGGCGGTCGGCCTCGGTGCGGTCTCGGGCGCCTTCCTGCTCCCGCGGCTCGGAACGAAACTCCGAGCCGACGCGATCGTCGTCGCCGCGACGCTCGCGTTCGCGGCGGGCATGGCCGGGATGGCGTTGATCTCGAACTTCTGGATGCTCGTGCCGTGCCTGGTGGTCCTCGGGTTCGCGTGGCTGACCATGATGGCCACGCTCAACGCCTCCGTGCAGACCGTCCTGCCGGACTGGGTCCGCGCCCGGGGCCTTTCGGTGTTCCTGATCGTCTTCTCCGGCTCGATGTCCGTCGGGGCCGCCGCCTGGGGCCTGCTCGCCGACCTCACGTCGACACCCGTCTCGCTGCTCGTCGCGGCATCGCTCGCGGGCGCGGGATGCGTGCTCGCTCCGTTTCTGCCGCTCGCGACCGGCGAGTTCCGGAACCTCTCGCCAACCAGGCTCATGCCGGTGCACGCCGGCCTGCCCGCCGCGGGCGACACCGGCGAGGTCCAGGTGCTGGTTCATTACCGCATCGACGCCGCCGACGACGCCGAGTTCTTCACGCTTCTGCAAGGCGTCCGCCGGTGGCGGCTCCGCACGGGCGCTCACGCGTGGAGCCTCTACCGCGACTTCGATCGGCCCGACCAGTGGGTCGAGTCGTTCGTGGTCTCGTCGTGGACCGAGCATCTGCGCCAGCACACGCGAGCGACCGAGGACGACTGGACGTCCCGGCAAGCCGCCCACCGGCTGCACCGCGGCGTCGAACCGCCCCGGGTCGTCCACCTGATTGTTCCGCGGGCGGACGGATCGATCCCGGCGCGAAACGAGCCGCGCACGCCAGACCACACCGAAGCATGGTGATGCCGAAACCGTCGCACCCTCATCGCCAGGCTGCAGCATATCAGTGCGATCGCGTCCGATGCCCTGGCCGAATCTCGACTTCAAGTCGCCGTACCCGGGAGGGAGACGGAAGCGGACATGAACGATCGAGCGTTGCAAGCGGACGTGGACGGCGGCGGGTCGCTTGGGGCGGGCCGTGTCCTCCCAGGAAGAACGGCGTAACTGCACGTGACCCGGGACGCGAAAAGCTCGGCCCGCGGAACAGTTCGCGTTTCAAGCCGTTCCGCTCCGGGCGTTCCCAAAGGCCCGCGTCGCCGGGCGCCGGCTTTGTTGTTGACGCGTCGCGCGGGCCGGGCCGGTTCGGGGTACGCTGTGGGGATGATCGACGCGAGCACGGGCCGGGTTGCGGAGCGGCTCAGGCCGTTCGGGACCACCATCTTTGCCGAGATGACCGCGCTGGCGGCACGCCACGGGGCGATCAACCTGTCCCAGGGTTTCCCCGACGACCCGGGGCCCGAGTCGGCCCACGAGGCGGCGGCCCGGGCCATGCAAGACGGGCACAACCAGTACGCGCCGCTGGCCGGCGTGCCGGAGTTGCGGCAGGCCGTCGCCCGCTGGGCCGCCCGGGGTATCGGCCTCGATCCGCACCCGGACCGCGAGGTGACCGTGACCGCCGGCGCCACCGAGGCCCTGGCTGCGACCTTTCTCGGGCTGATCAACCCCGGCGATGAGGTGGTGCTCTTCGAGCCGTTCTACGACTCCTACCGGGCGGGGGTGGCGCTCGCCGGGGGCGTGCCGCGGTTCGTCACGATGCGTCCGAGAGCCGGCCGCTTCGGCTTCGACCCCGCGGAACTCGCGGCGGCGTTCGGGCCGCGCACGCGGGCGGTGGTGGTGAACACGCCGCACAACCCGACCGGAGCCGTGCTGTCCAAGGAGGAGCTGGCCCAGATCGCCGACCTGTGCGTGCGGCACGACGCGATCGCGATCTCGGACGAGGTGTACGAGCGTCTGACCTACGACCCGGCCCAGCCGCACCGGTCGATCGCCGCGCTCCCGGGGATGTGGGAGCGCTCGGTGGTCATCTCGTCATTGGGCAAGACCTTCTCTCTGACGGGCTGGAAGATCGGGTGGGCGATGGCCCCGCCGAGCCTGACGGCCGGGGTGCGTGCGGCCCACCAGTTCCTGACCTACGCGGTCGCCACGCCGCTCCAGCACGCGGCGGCCGGATTGCTCGACCACGGCGGGGCGCACGTCGAGCGGATCGTGGCGCACGACCACGCGATGCTCAAGCGGTTCGCGCCCGTGCTGGCGGACCTGGGGTTCAACGTGTTCGATCCGGCAGGCACCTACTTCGTCATGGCGGGGCACGGGGCGGTCTCCGAGCGGCTGGGGCTTGAGGACGACGTCGCGCTGTGCCGATGGCTGACGGCCGAGGCGGGCGTGGCCGCCATCCCGACCAGCGCGTTCTACGACGACGTCGCCGAGGGGTCGAGGTACGTCCGGTTCGCCTTCTGCAAGCGGCAGGAGACGATCGACGAGGCGGTCCGGCGGTTGCGCGGGGCGCTGGGATGACCCCGGCGTGCGCGTGCATCCCCGAGGGCCTGCCGGCCGACGTGGCGCACACGGCCGCGGAAGTCGTGGCGCGGGTGCTGCAACGCGCCGACCCCGCCGCGTCGGTCCGCGCCTGGCTGCGGACCGACGAGTTGGCAGATTGCATGGCAATCCGCGTGCTCGCGTTCGGCAAGGCGTCGGTCCCGATGGCCGGCGCGGCGCTCCGGCGGCTGGGTGAGCGTGTCAGCGATGCGGTGGTGCTGACGCCGCCGGAGTGGTCCGGGCGGCTGACGCACCCGCGGGCCAGGGTGTTCGCGGTTGACCACCCCGTGCCGTCCGAGCGCAACGTGGAAGCCGCCAAGGCGTTGGCGGCGTGCGCGATGGACGCCGGTCCGCGTGAGTGCGTGCTGGCGCTGATCTCCGGCGGCGGCTCGGCGCATCTCACGCTGCCACGCGCGGGGGTCACGCTCGAAGACGTGCGCGCGGTGACCCGCGACATGCTGCGGGCCGGCGCTCCGATCGACGATCTCAACACCGTGCGCCGGTCGATGGAGCAACTCAAGGGCGGCGGCCTGCGCGCCGTGTGCCCCGCGGAGCGGGTCGTCGGGCTGATCCTGTCGGACGTCGTGGGCGACGACCCCGCCGTGGTCGCCTCGGGCCCTTTGTGCGACGCGGAGCCGGGCGACCCGCTCGGCGTGCTCGGGCGGTGGGGGGTGCGCGTGCGGCCGGAGATCGCCGGGGCCCTGCGCACGCCGCGCCGGCCGATCCGGCGGACCCCGGCCGAGCACCACGTCGTGCTCGGCGGCGCGACGATGGCGGGCGGGTTGCCCGAGGCTCTGGCCGAGCCGACGGTCGGGGACGCGATGCCGTTGCGTGTCGCGCGGGTTGTCAGCCCGTTGACGGGTGAAGCCAGTCTCGCCGGCGAGCACCTGGCCGATGAACTGACCCGCTTGCCGGTGGGCCGCGCGTGCGAGGCCGTCCTCGGCTGGGGTGAGACGACCGTCACGGTGGGGGACGCGCCGGGCCTGGGCGGGCGGAGCCTGGAACTCGCCCTGGGCGCCGCCAAAGCCCTGCCGGGCGATCGGGCGTGGGGCCTGGTGAGTTTCGCCACCGACGGCGTGGACGGGCCGACCGATGCGGCGGGGGCCGTGCTGTGCTCTGAGATGTTCGAGGACCCGCGGGCGGGCGTGCTCGCTGGCCACGCCCTCGCGAACCACGACTCGTACCACGCCGTGGAAATGCTCGGCGGCCTGATCCGCACCGGCCCGACGGGCACGAACCTCAATGACGTGGCGGTGCTGTGGTGGAGGGACGACGCGTGACGGTGAGTCTTTGGCAGCGCCTCGCGCCGGAACCCGAACGCCTGGAAGCGGACGTGGCCATCGTCGGCGCCGGGATCACGGGGTTGTCGGCGGCGATCGAGTGCGAGGCCCGCGGGCTCCGCGCGGTGATCGTCGAGCAGGACTTCCCGGCTTCGCGCGCCAGCGGGCGGAACGCCGGGTTCCTGATGCGCGGGGCGGCGGACAACTACGCCGTCGCGTGCGAGCAACTGGGACGCCCGTACGCCCGGCTGCTCTGGTCGTGGACCGAAGAGAACCTCCGGATGCTCCGGGCGCTGGGCGTCAGGTCTCTGCCCGGGTTCGAGGATCGCCCGTCGTGCCTGGTCGCGTTGGACGAGGCGGAAGCGGCGGAGCTGGAGCGCTCGGCGGTGCTGATGCGCGAGGACGGGTTCCGCGCGGACCTTCTCCCGCCCGGGAAGGGGCCCGACGACCCCGTCTGGCGGTCGGGTCGGGCGCGGCTGGCCCTGGTGAACCCGGACGACGCGGTGTGCTCGCCGGTCGAACTCGTCGGCCTTCTCCGCTCCGCCCTGCGCGCGACCGAACTTCGAACCGCGAGCCGCGTGTACGCGATCGAGCCCGACGCCGGCGGCGTCGTCGTGCGCGCCCGGGGCTGCGAGGTCCGGGCCGGCCGCGTGCTGGTGTGCACGAACGCGTACGCCCGCGAACTGCTCCCCGAACTGGACGGCGTCGTCGTGCCCAACCGCGGGCAGATGTTCGCGATGCGGCCAGAGCACGCCCGCGACGCAGACCTCGCGTTCGCGTACTACCTCAACCGCGGCTCGGAGTACGTCCGTTCGGGCCCCGGGAAGACGGTCATCGTCGGCGGGGCCCGCAAGCACCGCGAACTGGAGGAGCGCACCGACGCCGACGGGATCAACCCCGCCGTTCAGGCCAGGCTGGAGGAATGGGCACGCGAACTGATCTCGGCGCGGTTCACGGTCACCGCGCGGTGGTCGGGGATCATGGGGTTCAGCCCGGACGGGATGCCCGTCATCCGGGCGTGCGACGGGCGCGACGGGCGGGTGTGGTTCTGCGGCGGGCTGACCGGGCACGGCATGTCGATGGGCCACCTGACCGCACGCCACGCGGTGCGCGTGATGCTCGGCGAGGAGGCGTCGCCGTTCACGCTCGGGGCGCACGCTTCACGCCCGGGCGTTTGAGTGGCAGCGCCCCAGCAGCGCGGGCAGCCCCCGCGCCACGCACGCGGCAAGGTTGGACACGGCCTCGTCGAAGTTCGCCAGGAACTGTTCCGCCGGCGCCGGGTGATCGAAGAAGTCGGTGACCGCCCGCAGCGCGACGGTCCGCACGCCGAGCCGTGCGGCGGTCCACGCGATCGAAGCGGTCTCCATGTCCTTGAGCGTCACGGCGTGGCGCTCGAAGAACGCGCGTTCGGCGTCCAGCGTGTCCAGCGAGTTTCCGGTCGAGATCGTGGCGACCGGCGCGCCGAACGCCTCGGCGAGCGCGGGATCGTGGTGCAGCGGCTCGGGCCCGATGCCGTACGCGTCGAACCCGGGCAGGGGGATGCGCCGGTCGTGGTGGAAGGCGCGGTCGACCAGGTGCACGCGCCCGATCGCGGTGCGCCCGGAGTGCCCGCCCGCGGCCCCGGCCACAAGGATCGCGCCGGGGCGCCAGTGGTGTGCGATGGCGTGCGCGGCGAGCGTCGCGGGGGTGGTGCCGATCAGGTCGACGCCGGTCCGCTCGTCGGTCCCGTTGACCACCAGGGCGACGGGGTCTGACGGGTGCGCCCAGCATCGCATCGGCAGGGATGGGTCCCACGGCGCTTGGCTCGGAGTGAGTCCGAGCGCGTGAACGATCGGGTCGGCTTCGGCCCGCATGGCGCACAGGATGGTCACGGCTGGTTGCATGGACCGATTCTGGCGGACGCTGCGCGGGATGCAAGCCCAGACGCGGCGAGGTCACCAAAACGGCGCACGGTCCGTGACCTGCACTACGATGCGCCCATGTTCAACCGCGTCATCTGCACGCTGGCGGCCCTTGTCTGCCTGGCACTGCTCGGCGCCTGGGGCCGGGACGGCCACGCCGTCATCGCCGAGATCGCCGTGCGCGAGATGACCCCCGCCGCCCGGGCCCGGGCCGCCGAGATCCTCTCGGACCAGGAGTTGCCGGCCATCGCCTCGTGGGCCGATCAGGTGCGGCCGCAGGGCGCGTACCGCTGGACGGCCCCGATGCACTACGTCAACCTGCCCGAGGGCACCAAGGCGTACGACCACGCGGCGCACTGCCCGGACGAGGGATGCGTGGTCTCGGCGGTCTACGACTTCTCTCGCCTGGTCGTCGACGACGTGGATCAGAAGACGCGCGAGGACGCCCTGAAGTTTCTGGTGCACTTCGTCGGGGACCTGCACCAGCCCCTGCACGCCGGTCGCCCGGGGGACCGTGGCGGCAACGACGTCCAGACCACCTTCCTCGGGCGCGCACGGAACCTGCACAGCGTCTGGGACTCGGGGGTGCTCAACGCCGGAGACCCCGAGGCGTGGCCGCTCATCGCCGACCGGCTCTGGGAGCGGATCGACGACCAGGACCGGCTGGCCTGGCTGGCGGACGCCGACCGCGACGACCTGGTCGCGACCGCCGGGCGCTGGGTTTTCGAGAGCCACCGGCTCGCCGAGCGGTTCGCCTACCCCGTGGGCCCGGGCGGTGTCCTGGATGAGGAATACGTGCGTCGGTGCCTGCCGGTGGTCCACCTGCGGCTCCAGCAGGGCGGCGTGCGCCTGGGGGCGCTGCTCAATCAGTTGCTCGACCCGGCGTCGCAGGGTCTCGACTGGCGGCCCGCGATTGTGCCGCCGGCCCCCGAGCCCGGCCCGGAATGACCCCCAGCGGGGCCGGTGGAGCATTTCCCCGCCCGGTTGGTTGGTCCGCCACCCGAAGCGCTGATATTGTTCTGGCCCCGCTCTCCGCGGCGGGAACTCACCAACACGGACGCGGCGCGGCGTGCGGACGCCCGGCGCGGTCCCGACCCGAGGGCTGCATGGCGAAGCAAGACGACAAGTTCACGATGGAAGCGGTGGTCATCGAGGCCCTGCCCAACGCCATGTTCAAGCTCCGTCTGCCCAACGAGCAGCAGTCCGAGATCCTTGGATACGTGTCCGGCAAGATGCGGAAGAACTACATCCGCATCCTCCCCGGCGACACCGTCACGGTCGAGATCAGCCCCTACGACCTGACCAAGGCCCGGATCACCTACCGGCGCTGAACCGCCGAACCGTCCAAAAAAACCACGGCCCCGAGTGATCGGGGCCCGGTCCCGTGCTTTCGGGTGATGCTCGTCACCCGCCCACGGTCAGTTGTGCCGTTCCGGCTCAGCGGTTCTGGGAACGCCCGGTCTGGGCGTCCTGGCCGCCCTGTGCGCCGCCCTGACGCCCCTGGGCCGATTGCCCCTGAGACTGTCCCTGCGCCCGCTGGCCCTGATTCTGGTTCTGATTGCCGTTCTGGTTCTGCTGATCGCCGGCTTGCGCCTGGCGGCCGGGGTTCTGATTCTGGTTCTGGTTCTTGTTCTGGTTTGGGTTGTTCTTCTCGCCCATGGCCGGTCTCCTTGATTCGGGCCTACCGGGCCCGTTCGCGACTGCTCTGGAATTCTGAGGCGGCGGCGTGAAATCCCGGTGAAGACCGGGTGAAAGCAGATGTTTCCGGACCCTTTGCGTGGGCGCTGCTTGGCGGCGGCCGCGCCCAGCCGCCCAGAGGAGACCCGGGCCGGAAAGAAAAACCAAACTCAAAGCCTTGACAACCCCCGAACACGGCGGTATTTTGGGTTCTGGTCGGCAGGGGAACACGCTAGTGTTGTTGCCGACCCCCGGGGCATCACGCGCAGGAGAAGTCGATGGAGTGCAAGCCGGTCAAGGAGCACGAGTGGCTCAAGCGGTTCGTGGGCGAGTGGACTTACGAGAGCGAATGCCCGGCCGAGCCGGGCGGGCAGCCGATGAAGTTCACGGGGCGCGAGGTCGTCCGCGCGCTCGGTGATCTCTGGATCCACGGCGAGGGCCGGGGTGAGATGCCCGGCGGCGGGGAAGCCGTGATGGTCACGACCGTCGGCTTCGACCCGGCCGCGGGACGCTTTGTCGGCACCTGGGTCGGCTCGATGATGACCCACCTGTGGGCCTATCAGGGCTGGCTCGAGGGCGAGGACACGCTTGTTCTCGAAGCGACCGGCCCGAACTTCGAGAAGCCCGGCGAGACGGCCACGTTCCGCGACATCACGGAGTTCAAGGGCCGCGACCTGCGGATCTTCCGCGGCACGGTGCGCCAGGAGGACGGCTCGTGGAAACAGTTGATGAACATGGAGTTCCGCCGGGTCCGGTGACCCGCGGAGCCGGAGCAGCGGGGCACGCCGCGCCCGTCGTGAGCGGGCGCACGCCGTGGTGGCAGTCGGCCGGCATGTCGGGCGCGGGCTGGGCGGTTTCCTTGGGCGTGGGCGTGTGGCTGCTGTGGAGCGCCGCCGGCAAACTGCTCGGGACGGCCGCCGCGATGGAGGAGTTGGCCCGCCTCGGCCAACCGGCGGGATCGGCGCGCGCCGTCGGGGCGGTGCAACTGCTGGGCGTGGCCGCGTACCTGTACCCGCGGACCGCGGTCGTCGGGGCGGTCCTCATCACCGCGTACATGGGCGGCGGCGCCGCCCTGCACCTCAACGCGGGGGAGAGCGTGCTGGCGCCCGTCGCCGCGGGCATCGGCGCATGGCTGGGCCTCGTCCTCCGCGATTCCCGTGTTCGCGCGGTCGTGCCCTGGCGGCCGGGCCCGGCGGGGCACGCGCCGCAAAGCGGGCTTTCGCACCGTCGTATCTGAAACCTCCCATCGCACGCATCAAAGGAGATCTGACCATGCATCGCAGCAAACTGTTCATCTTCGCGGCCACGGCCGCGGGCCTGGGCGCCGTCGGCGCCATCGCCGGGTTGTCGCAGCCCGCCGACCAGCACGAGTTCGAGCTGCCCGAGGGCTGGACCATGGAGGACATGGCGGCGCTCGCCGCCGCGGGCACGCCGGGCGAGCAGCACCGGTGGCTCGCCGAGGGCGCCGGCTCGTGGGACGGCAAGGGGTCCGTGTGGGGCGCCCCGGGCACCGAGCCCGTCGCGTTCGAGTGCGCGCTGACCATCACGCCCATCATGGACGGGCGGTACCTGCGTTCCGAGATGTCCGGCGAGATGCCAGGGCTTGGCCTGTTCACCGGCCAGGGCGTGGTCGGGTACGACAACGTCGTGGGCAAGTTCGTCGGCAACTGGATCGACAACCAGAGCACCGGCATCGCCAACGGCGAGGGCGCGCGCGACGGCGACACGCTCACCTGGACCTTCTCCTACCACTGCCCGATCACCCGCAAGCCCACCGCGCTCCGCCAGGTCGAACGCATCGTCGACGCCAACACCCGTACGATGGTCATGCACGGCACCGACGCCAAGAGCGGCAAGGAGTTCAAGATGATGGAACTCACGTACACCCGGCGCTGACCGCGCCCGCCAGCGGGCCGTGCCGGCCGCACCGCCGCTTCCGTCTGACGGAGCAAGCACGAAAGAACTCCCGCCCGCGAGCGGAGCGTCGCGGGCGGGAGTGTTCGCTTGAGGGTGGGTGCTCAGGTCACGGCCGGCGACGGCGAGCCAGGCACGCGCCCGCCAGCCCGAGCACGCCCGCGACACCCGGCGCGGGCACGATCCGCACCGATGCGTGCGCTTCGCCGGGCGCGAAGGTGTCGGTCAGCACCGTCACGCGGTACTCGACGCCCGCTTCGAGCGTGACCAGCATCGATCCGGCGCTGTAGTCCCACACCTGGACGAGGTAGTCGCCGGTGTGCTCGTCACGGATCTCGACCGCGGGGTAGGTCATCTCGCCGAAGACGCCGGTGAAGTCCCAGGCGGCCTCCACCTGGGTGTCCGTGTCGACCGTCAGCCGCGTGGACACCGACGCCAGCGCGTAGGCGTCGTTGCTGCCGGTCACGGACAGCGACGCCACCATGCGGTCGGAGGCCATCTCGGCGAACAGATCGCCCTGCACGTCCGGGCCGGCGAACCCGATCGCCTGCGTGACCGACGGGCCGAACTGGAACTCGTAGACCTCGGGGGCGCCATCTGCGCTGAACGCCTGGATCTGCGTCATGCTGTCGAACGGCTCGACGATGTATATGAAACCACCCAGGGCGGGCGCCCCCAACAGGCCAAGCCCGGCGGTCGCGGCCACGGCGGTCATCGGTTTTCGGAACATGCTCGTCTCCTCTTCTTGCTCGTCTCTGCGGCCCGGCTGCGCGGCAACACAACGCCCTCAGCGGCCAATTCAGAGATTCCCACAACTGAGCAGCCAATGCAAGACGATTCTCTCAGAGAATCAAAACTTTTCGCGGTTCGCCTGTTTCCGCTTGTCCGAGCGGCCCGATCCGATAGATTGGTCCCATGACACAGGCCGCTCAGGAAGACGAAGCCACGTGGACGGGCGCCAGCCCCGACCCAAGGGTGCTCGACGCCGTGGTGACCCGGGTGGGCCGGGATCTGACCAGTTCCTTCCAGTCTCTCCTGGGGGCGTTGCCCGGGGCGCCGCACCGGCCACAGGAGTTGGCCCGGATGCTGCGCATCAACAAGGACCTGTCGAGCCGCATCCTCAAGGCGATGGAGAGCCGCGACCCGATGGCGACCACCTGCGTGATCCCCGGGCCCGAGCCCCTGCGCCGCCTGATCCACGCCGCCGAGCGGCACGTCGACCCCGGGACCGTCGAGGCGGCCGAGGCGTCCGTGCGCCGGTTCGAGTTGCTGATCCGCAACGTGGGCGGCGACCGCGCGGGCCTGGACACCATCGTCAGCGCCTGGCTGCCGGAGGTGCGTGAGAAGGCCGAACTGCTCAGCAAGCAGGCGGTGTTCAAGGGCATGAGCCAGATCCGCGGCGCGTCCGCGGAGGTCGATTTCGTCACCCGCTTCGTGCACCCCGCGGCCGACGGCAACGGGCTGGACTACGTGCTGCTGTCCGGCTGCATCGGCCTGCGCCGGCTGCGCCCGGGGGTGCGGGTGGCCATCAACTCGCACAGCGACCACACGCCCGCGCGCAGCCGCGAGGCCTGGACGCTGTCCGGCCAGCGCGTCGAGAGCGACCGGGACATGGTCCTGGAGCGGTTCTGCTCGAAACCGCTCCCGCGGATCGAGATCCGGCGCGAGGGCGACCTGACCTGCATGATGCTCGGGGGCGACCGGGTTGGGGTGGGCTCGGCGTCGGACGTCACGTGGGCGCACGCGCACCGCTCGTCGACGATCAAGTACGTCTTCTCGGTCGTGAACATGCCGGCCCGGCTCGGGGTGTGCGACCTGTTCCTGCACCGGGACGTCGCCGCACGCGGCTTCGCGTCGGGGCCGGCGCTGGAGATATACGACACGACCGAGCGCGGCATCGCCCGCTGGCGCGACCCGTCCCGGGTTCTGGACCTGCTCGACCTGCGCGCCACGGTCGACCCCCTCGGGCACGGCGCGGCCCGGTTCCGGTGCGCCGACATCCCGGGCTACGCCGACATGATCGCTCATGTGTGCAATGAGATGGGCTGGGACCCCGACGCGTTCGACGGCTTCCGCTGCGCGATCGAGTACCCCGTATACGGATCCCAGGTTGTGATGGCCTTCGCCGAGTGAGGCGCCGGACGCCGCGGACCGGCCCAAAAGCGACAGCCCCGCGAGCGGCGGCTCGCGGGGCTGTACTCGAATCGGGGTGAGAGGATTCGAACCTCCGACCTTTTGACCCCCAGTCAAACGCGCTAACCAAGCTGCGCTACACCCCGGCTGTGTGTCCCGGGACCAGACCAGCGGCCTTGGTCCCGGGCGGAACTGTATGCCCGACGCGGCGGACCGTCCATCCCCGCCATCATGACCCCCGGCGGCGGTGTCGGCCACTATCCTTGGGCCATGACACGGGCGACACAACCGGATATGGCGGATCGGCTGCTCATCCGCGGGGGGCGGGTCATCGACCCCGGCTCGGGGACGGACCGATATGCCGACGTGCTCGTGCGGGCCGGGCGCGTCGAGCAAATCGCGGACCCGGGCTCCCTGAAGGCCACGGACGCGGCGGAGGTCGATGCGACGGGGTGCCTGGTCACGCCGGGGCTGATCGACCCGCACGTGCACCTGCGCGAGCCGGGCGCGACCCACAAGGAGGACATCGCCAGCGGGACGATGGCCGCGGTCGTGGGGGGGTTCACCACCGTTTGCTGCATGCCCAACACGCGCCCGGCGATCGACTCGCCCGAAACGGTCGCCTGGATCGCCCGCCGGGCCGTCGAGACCGGGCGCTGCCGGGTGTTCAGCGTGTCGGCCGGCACCGTGGGACGCCGCGGCGAGCAGGTCGCGGACGTCGCCGGCTGCGTCGAGGCGGGGGCGGTCGGGATCTCCGACGACGGCGACGCCATCGCCGACGCCGGCGTGATGGAGCGCGTGCTGGAAGCCTGCGCCGCCCACGACCGCGTCTTCATGCAGCACTGCCAGGACCCGGCGATGACCGTCGGCAGCGTGATGCACGAGGGACGCGTGTCGCGCCGGCTGGGCCTGACGGGCTGGCCGCGGGAGGCGGAGGAGACGATTGTCGCGCGAGACATCGAGATCGCCCGGCGCACCGGGGCGCGGTACCACGTGCAGCACATCTCGTCCGCGGGCACGGTCGGGCTGATCCGGGCGGCCCGGGCGGAGGGGCTGGCGGTCTCGGGCGAGGCCAGCCCGCACCACCTCCTGCTGACGGACGACGCGGTGGAGCGTCTGGGGTCGGCCGCCAAGATGAACCCCCCGCTGCGGGAATGGGCGGACGTGACGGCGCTGCGGGACGGCGTGGCCGACGGCACGATCACGATCCTGGCGACCGACCACGCGCCGCACGCGTCGGACGAGAAGCGGGCCCCGATGGCCTCGGCGCCGTTCGGCATCGTGGGGCTGGAGACGGCGCTGGCGCTCTATGCCGAGGCGCTGGTCCACCCGGGCCTGATCGGCTGGGACCGGTTGATCGCGCTGATGACGGTCGAGCCGGCGCGCTTGTGCGGGCTGGATCGGCTCGGGCTTGGCACGCTGGCCGAGGGCGGCCCGGCTGACCTGACCGTGGTCGACCCGGAACTGGAATGGGTCATCGGCCCGGGGGACCTGCGCGGCAAGAGCGCCAACACGCCGTTCCTGGGCCGGGCGGTGCGGGGCCGGGCGGTCGCGACGGTGGTCGGGGGGCGCGTGGCGTACCGGCTGGAGCGGGAGGCGGTGGGGGTTGGCTGACCTGAAGATCGGCAAGGGCCCGGGCACGGCCCAGCGTGCGTCCCACCCGGAGCCCGAGCCGGCCCATTCCGGCGGCTGGCGGTCGCGGGTGCGTGGCCTGTGGCTGGCCAAGGAGTTGCCCATCGCGGTCCTCGCGGTGGTGTCGATCGGGGTGTACCTCGCGCTGCGGTACGGGGCCGGGCAAGACGCCGCGGAGGCGCGCTGGGTGCTCGACGTGGCGCTCGTGCTGGGGGGCGGGCCGCTGGTGATCGACCTTGCCTGGCACCTGGTGCGTGGCCGCTTCGGGTCGGACCTGCTCGCGGGGATCTCGATCGTCACGTCGCTGATCCTGGGTGAGCACCTGGCGGGCGTGCTGGTCGTGCTGATGCTGTCGGGCGGCGAGGCGTTGGAGGCGTGGGCGGTGGGCAACGCGTCGAGCGCGTTGCGGGCGCTGGCGGCCCGCGTGCCGTCCGCGGCGCACGTGCGCCGGGAGGGGGCGATGGTCGACGTGCCGCTCTCGGAGGTGCGGGTCGGGGACCTGGTGGTGATCCACCCGCACGAGGTGGCGCCGGTGGACGGCATCGTGGTGGAGGGTCGCGGCTCGATGGACGAGTCGTTCCTGACCGGCGAGCCCTACCGCATGTCGAAGGCGCCCGGGGCCGAGGTGATCTCCGGCGCGGTCAACGGCGAGGCGGTGCTGACCATCGAGGCGACGCGGGAGGCCGAGGACTCGCGGTACGCCCGGATCATGCGGGTCATGCGGGAGACCGAGCAGCGCCGGCCCAGGATGCGGCGGCTGGGGGACACGCTCGGGGCGTGGTACACGCCGCTGGCGGTGGGGGTGGCGCTGGGGGCGTGGGCGGTCTCGGGGGATCCGGTGCGGTTCCTGGCGGTGCTGGTGGTGGCAACGCCCTGCCCGCTGCTGATCGCGATCCCCACGGCCATCATCGGGGCGATCTCGCTGGCGGCCAAGCGCGGCATCATCATCAAGGACCCGGCGACGCTGGAGACCATTGACACCTGCCGGACCATCATCTTCGACAAGACCGGCACGCTGACCTACGGGCGCCCGAGCGTGACGGCGGTGGACCTGTTCGGCGGCATGACGCGCGAGCGGCTGCTGGAACTGGTCGGGGGGCTGGAGCGGTACTCCAAGCACCCGCTGGCCGACGCGCTGGTGGCCGAGGCCGATCGGGCTGGGGTGCGCCGGATCGAGCCGGGCGAGGTGTCGGAACGCCCCGGGCAGGGCCTGCGCGGCGTGGTCGATGGGCGCACGGTGTGGGTGACGGGTCGCGGGAAGGTGGACGAGTCCGTGCGCGCGGCGCTGCCGGGCGTGCAGGGCGGGCTGGAGTGCGTGGTGCTCGTGGACGGCGACCTCGCCGGGGTGGTGCGGTTCCGGGACGAGCCGCGGAAGAACTCGGCTGCCTTCATCCGGCACCTGACGAAGCGTCACCACTTCGAGAGGGTGATGCTCGTCTCGGGCGACCGGGAAGAGGAGGTCCGGGCGCTCGCGGAGCGCGTGGGCATCCAGGTGATCCACGCCGGCCAGCAGCCCGAGGAGAAGGTCGAGATCGTGCGGGCCGAGTCGGCGCGGGCGCGGACGTGCTTCGTCGGCGACGGCATCAACGACGCACCGGCGCTCGCGCTGGCCACGGTGGGCATCGCGTTCGGCAAGGGGAGCGACGTCACCACGGAGGCGGCGGGCGTGGTGGTGATGGACAGTTCGCTCGAGAAGGTCGACGAGTTCTTCCACATCTCGACCCGCCTGCGACGCATCGCCCTGCAGAGCGCGGTGGGGGGGATGGCGCTGTCGGTGGTGGGGATGGGCTTCGCGGCGGCGGGCTACCTGCCGCCGGTGGCGGGGGCGATCACGCAGGAACTGATCGACGTGCTGGCGGTGGCGAACGCGCTGCGGATGTCGTTTCGGCCGAAGAGTTTGTCGGATATTGA
>CAZFSO010000053.1:0-14786 GCA_964522095.1 uncultured Phycisphaeraceae bacterium
CTTCCAGCCGGCCTCTCCCGACCGCCGGTCCGCCACCCCTCCGCGCCCCCGTGCCTCCGTGCCTTCGTGCCTCCCGCCCCCACCCCCCCCTCCGTGCCTCAGTGCCTCCGTGCCTCCGTGCCTTCCCACTCCCTCGCTTCCCATCCTTACCCTCACCTTCCCCGGCCCCGACTCCTTCACCGGCGAGGACACCCTCGAACTGCTCCTGCCGGGCAACCCGCACCTCGTCCGCCGGGTGCTCGACGCGGTGCTGGCGCGGCCGGGCGTCCGACTCGCGGAGCCCGGCGAGTTCTCCGCCCGGTCCTACCTCAACGGACGGATGACGCTCCAGCAGGCCGAGGGCATCGCCCAGCGCATCGCCGCCGACACCGCCGAGCAACTCGCCGCGGCCGACGCACTCATGGACGGCTCGTACGCCGCCCGCCTGCACGCCCTGGCCGACACCCTGACCACCTGCCTGGCCCTGGTCGAGGCCGGCGTCGACTTCGCCGATCAGGAGGACGTCGTGCCCATCGCCCCGGCCGACCTCCACGCCCGCGTCTCCGGCGTGCGCGCCGACCTGCTGGCCACGCTCGGCGCGCCCCGGGCCGCGGACCGCGAACGCCCGGAGGTGGTCCTCGTCGGCCCGCCCAACGCGGGCAAGTCCACCCTGTTCAACGCCCTGCTCGGACGCCCCCGCGCCGCGGTGTCCGAGCACGCGGGCACCACGCGGGATGCCCTGGCCGAACCCCTGGACCTGGGCCGCGACGCACCCGGCGCGGGGTGCGTCACGCTGGTGGACTTGGCCGGCCTGGCCGACGCGGGCGTCGACGAGATCGACGCCGCGGCCCAGGCTCTCGCCCGCGAGCGCATCGCCCGCGCCGACGTCCTGGTCTGGTGCGACCCCGCCGGCGGGTTCGAGTCCGAGGCCTTTGCGCCCTCGCCGCGCCCGACCGTCCGCGTGCGCACCAAGGCCGACCTTCCCGCCGGGGACGCGCCCGCGTCGGCCATCCCCGTCTGCGCCCTGGACCGCCGGAACCTCGGCACCCTCCGCCGGGCCATCGCCGACGCCTGCGGCCGGTCGGCCCCCGCCGGCGCCGCCGCCCTCCCGCGCCACCGCCGGGCCATAGCCCAGACCGTCGCCCACCTCGAGACGGCGTTGGACCACGTCACCCCGGACGACGCCAGCCTGCCCGAGCCCGAACTGACCGCCGCCGCCCTCCGCGCCGCCCTGGACGCCCTGGGCGAACTGACCGGCCCGGTCGGCACCGAGGACCTGCTCGCCCGCGTCTTCTCGGCCTTCTGCGTCGGCAAGTAACCAACGCCCAGCCCCCAGTCCGACGCCCGCGCCGAGTCCTCGGATCGTGGGGTTCCTTGCCCGGCCCCCCGCAAGCCATCCACCCACAAAAATTCACAAAGCCGCCGCCCACGGCCGTTCTGCGCCGCATCCGCCGCCCGCGACCGGCCCCAAACCGCATTTGGGCCCCCTCCGCCGCCCGCCCGGTCCAGCCCGGGGCGATCGGTTCCGATGCTTCCCCCGAACCGGGCGTTCGGCCCGGCAAGGGAGACCGGCATGACCATCCGCCTCGGCGACCTGCTCGTCCAGCACGCCTGCATCACGCCCGACCAGCGCGACGCCATCCTGGCCGCCCAGCGCGATACCGCCCGCCCGTTCGGGGTGCTGGCCGAGGAACTCTTCGGGGTCTCCCCCGCGGACGTGGAGCACGCCTGGGCGACCCAGTACGCCGCCATCGCCCCCCGCCTCGACCCCCGCCTGTGCACCGTGGACCCGGACCTGCTGGGCGTGATCGAGCGCCGCCAGGCCTGGCAGTTCCGCCTGATCCCGGTGCGCCGCGAGGGCGACGAGACGGTCTTCGTCACCAGCCCCGACGCCCTGGCCCGCGCCCTGCGCTTCACCGGCTGGCGCGTCCCGGGCCCCTGCACCTTCTGCATCTGCGACCGCGACACCCTGGTCATCGGCCTGTCCATGCACTATCCCATCGACGGCATGGACCACACCTTCCTGGAACGGGTGATGGACGACCTGGAAGCGGCGTGACGGGGCTTCGGCACGGGGATGAGGCACTCTGCACTAGGTACTAGGCACTAGGCACTGGGCATTAGGTACGCAGGGAACAGGCAACAGGCATCCCGCACTCGGCATGAGGGGAGGGGCTGTGCATCTCTCTTCCCGCCCAGTGCCCAGTGCCCAGTGCCTCCCATCCCACCTTCCCATTCACCCCGCTCGATCCCGCGCATACCATTGTCTCCTTGGCACATACGACCACCGACACCGCGCCCGTCACGCCCCAGGACCAGGAGATCCGCACGGTCTCGTTTGTGTCGCTGGGCTGCCCGAAGAACCTCGTCGACTCGGAGAAGATGCTGGGCATCCTCGCCGAGGACGGCATCGCGCCGGTGTCGGCCGAGGCGATCGACACGGGCGAGGGGGGTGGGGGCGGGGTCATCGATGACCTGTCCATCGCGGGGTCCGAGCAGGACGCCTCGGCGGCGGCCGGGCGGATCACCGCGGCCGACGCGGTGGTCATCAACACCTGCGGCTTCCTCGAGGCCTCCAAGCAGGAGTCGCTGGGCGTGATCCACGACGCCATCGCCGCCAAGCAGCGCGGCGAGGTCAAGCGCGTGGTCGTCGCCGGATGCCTCGTCCAGCGCCACCGGGCCAAGATGCTCGAATGGGCCCCGGGCATCGACGCCATGCTCGGGGTGTTCGACCGCGACAAGGTGCTCGAAGCCGTGCGCGGCGAGCGGGCCGCCCGCACCGACCTGGCCCAGGCGGTCGAGCAGGGCCCGAAGTACTGGATCTCGTCCAACGCGCTCGTCAAGGCCAGGAACGAGGGGCGCGAGACCGTCGGCCTGACCGTGCACGGCAAGGACGGCAAGGGCATCGGCTACTTCGAGTCCGACGCGGCCCGCCTGCGCCTGACCCCGCGCCACTACGCCTACCTGCGCATCAGCGAGGGCTGCAACCAGAACTGCGCCTTCTGCACCATCCCGTCCATCCGCGGCAAGATGCGCTCCAAGGGCGTCGACGCCGTCGCCGCCGAGGCCCGCGAACTCCTGCAGGACGGCGCGTTCGAACTGCTGCTCATCGGCCAGGACACGACCAGTTACGGCGACGACATCGGCCAGGGCCTCGGGGGGGCTTCGGTGGGACGGGCTTCCAGCCCGTCATCCCTGTTCGACGCCGGCCTGCCGATGGTCCTGAAGTCCGTCTCGGACGCCATGCGCCAGGAGATCGGCAAGGGCTGGCTCCGCCTGATGTACGCCTACCCCTCGAACTTCACCGACCCGATCATCGACGCCTTCGCCGAACTGGTCGCCCACGGCAACCTGCTGCCCTACATCGACATCCCGCTCCAGCACGCCTCGGACAGCGTGCTCACCGCGATGCGCCGCTTCGTGCGTGCCGACCAGCAGCGGGACCTGATGTTCAAACTGCGCGAGCGCATCCCGGGCATGGCCATCCGCACGACCTTCATCACCGGCTTCCCCGGCGAGACGCAGGACGACCACGAGCAACTCCTGGAGTTCATCGACGAGGTCGGCTTCGACGCCGTCGGCTGCTTCAAGTACTCCAAGGAGGAGGGCACGGTCGCCGGCACGATGGAGTCCGACCCGCGCCTCGCCGTGCCCGAGGAGGTCAAGCAGCAGCGCCACGACGAGATCATGGCCCTGCAGCAGCAGATCGCCCACGAGCAGGCCGCCTTCATCGCCGAGGCCTTCGACGAGAACGCACCGACCACGACGGGCCACCAGTTCGACGTGCTCATCGACCGCCCGACCAACTCCGTCGTCGAGTCCACCAGCGGCGTGACCGCCGGCGGCGCGCTCTACCAGGGCCGCACATACTTCCAGGCCCCCCAGATCGACGCGGTGACCTACGTGCAGTCCCGAGAGAAACTCGCCCCGGGCGAACTGGTCCGCTGCACCGTCGTCGCCTCCAGCGGCTACGACCTCATCGCCCGCCCCGTGACGGAACTGGAAAAGAAGATCTCGCTGCCCCTGGCGTGACCACGCGCACTCGGTGACCGCCCGCGACGCGACGACCGGGCGGCTCGGAAATACCGATTCCCGGGTGCTTCCCGCAGGTACGCGGCCCGTACACCGCGCGTCCCGGTTCGTCCCTCGTCACGACGATTCTTTCGCGGCCACGCCCTGCAACCCCGCCCGCAACGCCGCGATCGACCGGTCATCGCAGAAAAACAGAGCCTTGCGGTCGCCGTC
Organism: uncultured Phycisphaeraceae bacterium; assembly: GCA_964522095.1. Lineage (GTDB taxonomy): Bacteria > Planctomycetota > Phycisphaerae > Phycisphaerales > UBA1924 > UBA6054. The sequence goes on from CAZFSO010000053.1 coordinate 4,225, forward strand.
GCGAGCGAGGCACGCGGAGACGTCCGCGGCCATCCGGTGGGCCGTGATCGTCAGGGACTCCCAGCGGTACTCGTCGATCCGGCCGATCCGGGGCACCTTGATCCCATCGGCGTCGGCGAGAATCGGGCCGAGCCGTTGAGGAAGCACGCCCAGGAGAACGCTGGCGAACCAGGCGCTGGCCAGGGCGAAGCCGGTGTGCACGAGTGTTGTGACGCTGAGCGGTCCACGGTCAGAAAGTCCCGCCCGCTGTGCCCAGAACGCAACCCCAACAACGACCGTCGGCAGTAGAAAGACGAGCGCGACGGTGCGCATCGCGGGGCTGAACCCGATGCGGGTCGGCTCGGACAGGGCGCATGGATCGGCGAGCGCGTGCGGCGGGAGCGGGCCCCGCGTCTGCATGTTGCGCACGCACATCGTCCACAGACACCAGACCCCGGCCCACAGGACAGCGGCGGCGATGAGGATGTTCAGGGCGTAGTTCATGCGTGTCTGACGGTTGGGTGGGCGGGCATGGGGGTCCTCTTGGGAAAGCCCGGCTCGGCGAGCCGGGCCACCGCCTCAATCTCCCTCGTCCATATCCGCCTCGCGCACGGCTTGCATGAACGCCGCCAAGCGGTCGTGGTCCTTGACGCCCGGCTCGGCCTCCACGCCGCTGGAGACGTCCACGGCGTAGGGGCGGACGGCTCGGATGGCCTGCCCGACGTTGGCGGGGGTCAGGCCTCCGGCGACGATGACGAGTTTGTCGTAGTCCTCGGGGAGGTGCTCGGCGAGTTCGAACCAGTCGAAGGCCTCGCCCGCGCCGCCGTCGGAGCCGTCGATGAGCACGGCGTCGACCTCGTCGACGACGGCCCAGCGTTCGAGTTGGCTGCGGATGGTGGCGGGGTCGTAGCGGAAGGCCTTGATGACGCTGGGGCCGCAGGCGCTGACGGTCTTCTCGTTCTCGCGCCCGTGCAGTTGCATCATGTGGCAGGGGCAGCGCTGCTCGATCTCGCAGAAGGTGTCCACGTCGAGGTCGCGGACGACGCCGACGGCCGAGACGAACGGCGGGAGGGCGTCGAGGATCTCCGCGGCCTCGTCGGGGTCGATGTAGCGCGGGGTGTCGGGCACGAAGACGAAGCCGATGGCGTCGGCGCCGAGTTCGATGGCGGCGGCGGCGTCGTCGAAGTTGGTGATGCCGCAGACCTTGACCCGTGTGCGTCCGTTCATGTCGGTTCTCCGTGCGTGATGGCGGCCAGTTCCTCCTTGGCGATGGCGCGGAGGCGTTCGTCGCGGTGGTCCTTGGCGATGGGCGAGAGCAGGTCGCGGGCGCGGTCGGTCTCGCCCAGGTCGTGGGCGAGGACGCGGGCGAGCAGGATCGCCAGTTCGTGGCGTTCAGGGTCGGCGGGGTAGGCGTGCAAAAAGCCTTCGAGCGCCCGGGCGGCCAGGCGGCGTTGGTCGCCCGCGAGCAGGTGCCCGATCAGGCGGAGTTGGGCGTCCCGCGAGAGGGTGCCGGCGTGGGGGCGGTGGGCGAAGGCGTCGAGCAGGGCGCGGTAGGCCTCGGCGGCCTCGTCGGGGCGGTCCTGTGCGAGCAGCGTGGCGACCTCGGCGCGGCGCCGGGCGAGTTCGTCGGTCTCGGGGTCGGGCTTGGCGGGGCGGCTGGGCCGGGCATCAGCACGGGCCGTCTGCAGGCGGGCGGCCTGCTCGTCGACCGCGGCGCGGATGGCCCGGCGGCGCTGGCGATTGCGGACGAGCGTCACCAGGTCGTAGGGCTCGCGCCGCAGCACCCCGGTCGTGAGCAGCAGCGCCGCCACGCCCGCGCCGAAGGCGTAGCCCGCCAGGTGGGCGATCCGGGCGATGTTGTCGTCAACGCCGAAGGCCTGCCCGAACAGGTCGAAGACGATGCGCAGCCCGATGAGGAACCACGACGGCACCATCACGATGCCGATGACGAACAGGACCATCAGGCAGCGCACGCGGGTGGCGGGGAACATCACGAGGAACGCGCCGGTCACGCCGGCGATGGCCCCGGACGCGCCGACCGCCGGCGGGGCCTCGAGCAGGGCGTGGGCCAGGCCCGAGACGGCGGCGGCCGCCATGTAGAACAGCAGGAACCACCAGTGCCCGAGCCGGTCTTCGACGGGCGGGCCGAAGACCCACAGCGTGATCATGTTGCCGAGGAGGTGGACGAGCCCGGCGTGCAGGAAGGCGCTGGTCCAGAGGGTGTACCAGACCATGCGCCCGCCGCCGACCTGGCCGGCGCGGTAGGCCGCCTCCGGCGTGAACAGGCCGAGTTGGGGCGCGAGCAGCATGGCGACGAAGACGGCGAGGTTGACGGCGACCAGCACGGGGGTCACGCGCGCCGGGCGCCGGCTGGGTCGGTCTGTGGTCAGCGGGATCAGCACGCCCGATGGTACACGCGGGCGCGATAGCGTCCGGCTGGTCCGCGTCGGGCGTGGGGAGGGCCGGCTAGAATCGCCCGCTCCGCCGGTAAAGAGGCCGGCGTTCGCCAAGGGACGGACCCCTGAACCACCCTGTATGACCGACTCCGCCCGGCGCGGCCCTGGCCGCCGGGCCCAGCGATCGAGGACCGCACCCGATGACCACCGCGCCCGCAAGTTTCGTCAAGGGACTCGAGGGGATCGTCGCCGCCCAGACCGAGATGAGTTACATCGACGGCGTGGCCGGCGTGCTCGAGTACGTGGGCATCGCCATCGGCGACCTGGCCAGGCACTCGACCTTCGAGGAGACGGTGTTCCTGCTGTGGAACAAGCGCCTGCCGAAGGCGTCCGAACTCGAATCGTTCTCCAAGGAACTCCGGGCGAACTACGCCCTGCCCGAGGGCATGGCCGAGCGCATCCGCTCGGTGCCCAAGACCGCCGAGCCGATGCACATGCTCCGCACGATGGTCTCGGCCCTGGCGATGCACGACGAGAACCCCAACGAGAACACGGTCGAGGCCGCCCGCGTCAAGGCCCTGCGCATCCTGGGCTGCACCCCGGCGATCGTCGCCGCCTTCGACCGGCACCGGCGCGGGCTCGAACCGATCGCGCCCGACCAGTCGCTCGGGTTCTCGGCCAACTTCCTCTACATGCTCAACGGCGAGAAGCCGACGGACGCGATGACCCGCGCCTTCGACATCTGCATGATCACCCACGCCGACCACGGGCTGAACAACTCGACCTTCACCGCCCGCGTGGTGATCTCGACCCTCTCGGACATGTACTCGGCGATGACCGCCGCCATCGGCTCCCTGCGCGGGCCCCTGCACGGCGGGGCCAACGAGGGCGTCATGAAGATGCTCAACGAGATCCCCTCGGTCGCCGACGCCGAGCAGTACGTCCTGGACAAACTGGCCCGCAAGGACCGCATCATGGGCTTCGGCCACCGGGTCTACAAGGCCAAGGACCCCCGCGCCGCCGAACTGATGACCCTGGCCGAACAACTCGCCCGCGACACCGGCAACCTGGACCTCTACGAGAAGTCCCACGCCATCGAGCAGGTCATGGAGCGCGAGGTCGGCAGCAAGGGCATCTACCCCAACGTCGACTTCTACTCCGCCACCACCTACCACTGCATCGGGCTGAAACTCGACCTGTTCACCCCGATGTTCGCCCTGTCGCGCATCGCCGGCTGGGCGGGCCACGTGATCGAGCAACTCGAGGACAACCGCCTGTTCCGCCCCAAGGCCGAGTACGTCGGCCCGCACGCCGTGGCCTACACCCCCGTCGACAAGCGCTGACCCGCACGCGTCAACACGAAAAAACGCCCGGCGCTCGCCGGGCGTTTTTCGTTGTCCGCTGCTCGTGGCCCTTACTTGGTCGGGTCGATGCGCGTGCCGCCGGAGGGCTGCGCCGGGGCGGGCGCGGGCTGGGCCTCGGCGGGGGCGCCGGTGGGCCCACGCCAGGTGGAGGGCACGAGGTAGATCTCCACGCGCCGGTTCTCGGCGGTGCCCCCGCGGGGGTTGTTGGGCACGCTGGGTCGGTGCTCGCCCCAGCCGGCGGCCTGGATGCGCTCCCAGGCCACGCCGCGGTCGCCGAGCACGCGCCGGACGGAGATCGCCCGGTGCGCCGACAGGTGCATGTTGGTGGGGTGGCGCTGGGCGGTGTTGGCCGAGATGCGCTGGCTGTCGGTGTGGCCGACGATGACCACGTCGTAGCCCGAGGCCTCGCTGCTGGTCAGCACGGTCGCCAGGCGTCCGAGCGCCTCGGCGCCGGCGGGGTTGACCTGGTCCGAGCCGGACCCGAAGGTCAGGTCGCTGGAGAAGCGGAGCATGCCGCGCTCCGCGTCGTAGACGATCAGGTCGGGGTACTGGCGGGCCAGGTTGGCCAGCGCGCGGTCGGTGGTGGGGTCGAGCCGGCCGAGTTCGAGCCCGCCGAGGCGCGACTCGAGGTCGCGCATCGACTCCATCGCCTGGTTGAGTTGGGCGCGCAGGCGCTCGTTCTCGCTGGTCAGGTTGCCGATCACGCCCGACGCGCTGCCGGCCGAGCCTGACAACGCGTCGTTCTGGGCGCGGGCGGCCTCGAGGTTGGACTGCGTGCGCTGGAGTTGCTCGGTCAGGCTCCGGTTGGTCTCCCAGAGTTTGTCGTACTCGCCCTGGCTGACGCACCCGACCGTGCCGGCGCTCATGGTGAGGATCGCGACGGCCCGGATCGCCCGGGTCCGCGTGAAGACGCGTTGCTTGCTGCTGCTCATCGGGGGTCCGCTCCTGGCTTGTGCGCCCCGGCCCCGGGACGCGGGTGCATCCTACGATCTCCGAAGCGCCGACGCGACCGCGCCCCGCGGGCACGCCGCCGAAGTTCTGGCATCGGCCCGCGCACCACGCGGGCATGAAACGACGCGATGATCCCATCGATCCAGACCGACCGACCCGGCACCGTGCGGATCGACGCCGCGGCCGTCGCCGACGCCGCACTGGGCGTCATCGCGCCCGCGTCGCTGCTGCTCCGCATCCACCGGAACGGGGTGGGAGGCCCGAAGCGCCGGGTCGAGGTGGTGGCGGTGGGCGAGCCGTCCGCGCTCGACACGCCGCCGCTGTCCGACATGCCCCGGCCGGACCGGCATCTCGCTTTGCCCGACCACCTGCTCATGCCGGCCCTGGTCAACGCCCACACGCACCTGGACCTGAGCCACCTCGGGCCGTTCGACCACGACCCCGGCGACGGCTTCGTCGCCTGGGTCGATCGCGTCCGCGCCGGCCGACGCGACACCCCAGACGGCATCGCCGAGGCCGTGCGCCTGGGGATCGAGTTGTCCGTCGCGGGCGGCACGGCGGCGGTGGGGGACGTCGCCGGGGCCGCCGGCGGGCGCCTGACCGACGCGCCCGTCCGCGTGCTGGCGTCCTCGCCGCTGGCGGGGGTGTCCTACCTGGAGTTCTTCGGCATCGGGCGCACCGCGGCCCTGACCGCCGAGCGGCTGGAACGGCTCGTGCGTGAGGAACTCGGGCCGCTCCGGGATGCCATGGGGAGCGTGCCGGTACGGCTGGGGTTGCAGCCGCACGCGCCGAACACGGTGGACCTGGGCCTGTACCGCTGGGCGGCGGCCCTGGCGGCCCGGCACGGGCTCGCCCTGGCGACACACCTGGCCGAAACGCCCGAGGAGCGGGCGTTCGTGGGCCAGGGAACCGGCCCGCAGCGTGAACTGCTCGAGCGCTTCGGCGTGTGGGACGCCTGCGTGCTGGACCACGTCGGCAAGGGGAAACACCCGGTCGAGCACCTGTCGGGCGTCCTCCGCGAGCACCGGGTGCTGTGCGCGCACCTGAACGACGCGACCGACGCGGCCATCGAGACCCTCGCCGAGACGCGCACGCCGGTCGTGTACTGCCCGCGATCCTCGGCGTACTTCGGGGCCGAGCGCCACTTCGGCCCGCACCGCTACCGGGACATGCTCGCAGCGGGCGTAAAGGTCTGCCTGGGCACCGACTCGATCGTGAACCTCGGCCGCGCCGACCGCATCAGCGTGCTCGACGAGATGCGTCTGCTGCACCGGCGCGACGGGACCGACGCGGCCACCCTGCTCGCGATGGCCACGACCCACGGCGCCGACGCCCTGGGGTTGAATCCCGAGGCGGTCAGCCTGCGCCCCGGGCCGCTGGCGGGCCTGCTGGCGGTGCCGGTGGGCGGGGCGCGGGACGCCCGGGCCGCGTGGGAAGCCGCCATGGCCCCCGACGCGCCGATTGGGGTGGTCTTCCTGAGTCGAGAATCGTTCTAAAGAAAGCCCGGCGGGTATGATTCCTGCCAAACTGAAGAATGGACACATGAGCAGGAAATGGCAACGCAACAAGGCGTGGGAGGACGAGCACCTGGTCGGGGCGTGGACCCCGGTGCGCCTGGTGCTGCGTGCCTTCAGCGGCGTGCCGCTGGCGGTCGTCCTGCTCTCCTTCATCGCGGTCTATTGCGCCCTGGCGTCCGTCCCGGTGGGCCTGCTGGCCACCGTGCCGACCTGGGCGATGGTGGCGCTGACGGCCGCCGCGTCGGCGTTGGTCCCCGGCGTGCTGGCGGCCCTGTTCGTCCGGTGGGTCCTGCCGCGTCCGGCCCGCGCCGCCCGGTTCGCCGGCGCGCTGCTCTTCGGGGCGCTGTTCGCGGCCGCCGGCGCGGCCGCCTGGGCCCGGTTCGCCTGGCCCACGCTCAGATATGACGCCGCCACGGGCGAGGGGCTGATGTTCATCCGCTCGTTCGTCGCCGAGTACCAGTCCGTCACCGTGCGCCGCCTGCCGGGCGTCGAGATGACCGAGACGCAGTTCTACGCGTGGTGGCCCATGCGCCTCGCGCTGATCCTCTTCGTGGTCAACATGGTGGTCGCCACGGTCCGCCGGATCGAGTTCACCTACAAGAACCTCGGCGTGCTCGCGGTGCACTCGGGCATCGTGCTGATCGCGGTGGGCTCGGCCTACTACCAGGCGCAGAAGCAGGAGGGCGACACGCTGCTCATCGCGCCGTCGCCGGACGAGGGCCAGCGCGTCGGCCCGGCGCAGCGCGTGTTCTTCGACCGCGAGGCCGTGGTGCTCTACGCGGGCCAGCCCCAGGCCTGGTCCCCGTCCGTGCGCCTCGAGCAGCGTCTGCTCGACGGCCTGCCGCGGTACAACAACTACGGGTTGCGCGCCGGCCTGCCGGGCGACGCGGCGCTGTTCTCCGAACGCGCCAACCACGCCGGTCACGGCCACGCGGGCCAGCCCCGCCCCGGCCAGCGCCTGGCGATGACCGACGCGGGGCGCACCCTCGACCTGCCCGTGCCGGGGTCGCACCCCGAGCAGCAGGTCCTCCACGTGGACCCCGACGTGCGCTTCAGCGTGGTGGGCTACGCGCCCTACGCCCGGATGCAGGCCGACTGGGTCCGCGCCGACGCGCCCGGACAGGGCGCCGCGCCGAACCCCATGCGCGTCGTCGAACTCTTCGCCAGAGGCGTGCCCGGCATGGACGCGTCCGACGGCCCGATCTTCGAGTTCCCCTTCTTCCTCGGCGAGCCCGCCCAGCGCGTGCGCTCCAGCGAGATGGTCGCGGTTGAGTTCACCCGCGGCATGGACGAGCGGCGCTGGGCCGACCTCTCCGCGACCCTGCCCGTCCCCGCCTCGCACGCCCTGGTGATCGAGGTGCCCGAAGCCGGCTTCCGGTCGGTGGTTCCCGCCCGCCCGGGCGACGAACTGTCCATCGGCGAGACGGGCTGGACGGTCGCGGTCCAGCAACTGGCCGAGGAGCCCCCGTTCCCGATCATCACGCCCGGCTACGAGGGCGCGACCAGCCCGGTCGCGGTCCTCCGCGTCACGCCCCCCGCGGGCGCCGACGGCGCCCCCGCCGAGCCGGTCGAGCGCTGGGTGTTCCACCGCTTCCCCGAACTGGACCAGGACCTGTCGACCACCGACGACCCGGACCTCGGCCGGCCGGCGCGCGGCAAGCCCGACCCGCGCATCCGCATCGCCTACCTCGACTTCTCCCGCCTCCAGGTCTACCTGGACGAGCGCCCGGACACCGGCGCGGTGCGGGCCATCGTGCGCCAGCCCCAGGGCCAGGTGCGCGTGCACGAGCGCGCCGACGACGGGTGGATCCGCGACCTCGTGCCGAACCCCGACGGCGCGAGCGTCGACCTGCGCCTCGGCGAGCGCTGGGCCCACGCCCGCCGGGTCGAGCGCCCCGTGCCCGTTCCCGTCGCCGAGCGCGACAACTCGATGATGGGCACGCACGACGAGGCGTTCGTCGCGGTCCGCGTCTGGTCCGAGTCCCTCGGCGGGCCCGATGCGTGGTCCGAGACGGTGTGGCTGCCCTTCACCAAGTACGTCGGCGTGCAGACCGACACCGAACGCCGCGTCGTCCTGCCCGACGGGCGTGAGGTCCGCCTGGTCTTCGGGCGTCAGCAGCGTCCCTTCCCGGACTTCACGGTGTCGATGATCGACTTCCAGATGATCGCCTACGACCACCGCGGCGCTCCGCGCGACTACCAGAGCACGGTGCGGGTGGCGCCGGCGTCCACCGGCGACGGGCGCGGCTTCGAGCCCTACGAGCACGTCATCAAACTCAACGAGCCCCTGCGCGCCCCGTTCCACTGGGACCCCGACGCCGGCCCGCTCGTCAACCTCGCCCGCCGCCTCCGGGCCGGCCTCGACCCCAACCAGTTCAAACTCTCGCAGGCCGGCTGGGACCGGCTCGGCTGGCAGGAGACGCAGGCCGCCGCCGACCGCGGCGAACTGCCCGGGCCCCGGGTCAGTTTCACGATCCTGGGCGTGGGCAACAACCCGGGCATCCACGTCATCGCCTTCGGCGGCGTGCTGATGGGCGTGGGCATCCCCTGGGCGTTCTACCTCAAGCCGTGGCTCGTGCGCCGTGAGAAGGAGCGCCTCGCCCGCGCCGTGCGCGAAGGCCGCATCAAGACCCCACAGCAACGACGCGCGGAGAACGCCGCGGAGGTGCCCGCATGAACCGCCTGATCCGCTCCCTGTTCGCCCCGCTCGCGCTCGTCGCCCTCCTCGCGCCCGCCGCGCCGGCCCAGGCGCCCGACGGGAACGCCCACCCCGACACCCAGATGGTCAGCGCCGCCGGCGACGACGCCCGGAACCCCTTCGGCGTCCCCTCCCGCAGCGACCTGTCCGTCGAGGAAAAGGAAGCCTTCGCCGCCGCTTTGGACCTGACGCCCCTGCACGACCTGGCGCTGTTCCACAACGGGCGCGTGAAGATCGTCCAGACGCTGGCCGAGGAATCGGTGTTCACCATGACCGGGCGGCGTCGGCACTTCGACCTGTCCCGCGCGGGCGGCGAGGTGCGCAAGGTCGGTTTCGACCCCGTCTTCACCTGGCTCGACGTGATGATCGACCCGGCCCACTACGTCGACCGCCCGGTGATCGGCGTGGGCTACCTGCCCCTGCGCGAGCAACTGCTCCAGCGATCGGTCGGGGACCCCGCCCAGCGCGAGGCCTGGCTGCGCACCGGCATGGTCTCGCCCCGCATGGTCGACCAGCACGCCACCGCGGTGCTCGACGCGCACGCCGGCCAGGAGCAGTACCTCCGCGCCATGCGCCAGGTGGACAACGCCCTGACGGTGTTCCTCAGCGCCTGGGCCAACCTTCACATGGTCGCCCCGACCTCCACCGACCGGCCCTGGACGCACCTGGGCGCGCTGCCGCCCGAGTCGCCCGCCCGTCAGGCGGCCACGCGCCTGGCCGAGGCCTGGCGGGCCTCCGACGCGCCCGGCGTCAACGCCGCGGCGGCCGAACTGGCCGAGATCCTCCCGACCATCAACCCCGGCCTGTACCCGACCACGCGGCGCGGGCTCGAGTCGGCGTACAACAACCTCAACGCCTTCGAGTGGGGCTACTGGGTCTACCTGCTCTCGTTCGTCTCGCTGCTGCTGGCCTTCGGAACCGGGCGCAAGTGGCTGATCGCCCTGGGCGTGGCGACGCTGGTCGCCGCCATGGGCCTGCACGCCACGGGCTTCGGCCTGCGCTGGGCCATCGCCGAGCGATTCCCCATCCAGAACCAGTTCGAGTCGATGACCGGCGTGTCGCTCTTCGCGGCGCTGGTGGGCCTCGTGGCGATGGTCTGGAAGCGCCAGTGGCTCTTCGGCGCGGCCGCCGCGGCCACCGGCTTCCTCGTCCTCATCACCGCCACCGAGACGGGCATTCCGGGCGTCAGCATCGAGCGCGAGGCCGCCATCCTCAACACCTCCGTCCTGCTCAAGTACCACGTCACCACCGTGCTGACCAGTTACGGCCTGATCGCCCTGGGCTTCGTCATCTCCCTGTTCTACCTGGGCACGCACTACGCCGCCAGGTTCGCCGGACGCCCGGTCGCGCCCCTGGTGGCCGCCGGCGCGCTCGGCTCCGAGGCCGACGCCGACGCGGCGCCCGCCGACGAGACCGAGGCCCAGGCCCGCACACGGCGCACGCTGCACGACCTCGACACCGCCCACATGACCGTCCTGCAACTCGCCTTCTGGACGCTCGGCGTGGGCATCCTGCTCGGCGCGTGGTGGGCCGACCACTCGTGGGGCCGCTGGTGGGCCTTCGACCCCAAGGAGACCTGGGCCCTGGTCACCTGGATCGTCTACCTGATCGTGATCCACGTCCGCCTGACCGGCCTGAAGGACCGCGGCCTGACCAC
>CAZFSO010000054.1:0-14776 GCA_964522095.1 uncultured Phycisphaeraceae bacterium
TGGGACGGGCTTCCAGCGGTGGGACGGGCTTCCAGCAGTGGGACGGGCTTCCAGCAGTGGGACGGGCTTCCAGCCCGTCTTCCTTAGCCCCCCGCCCGCTCCGCCAGCCCCCGCAGCGCGTCGAACGCCTCCAGCGGCGTCATCGCGTCCAGCCGCAGCCCGCGCAACTCGTCCAGCACCGGGTGCTCCAGGTACTCGGTGAACAGCGGCAACTGGTCCGCGTCCCGCCCGCGTGGCGTCTTGACCTGCGCCGTGTCCACCCGCGCGTGCTGCACCGACAGCGCCGAGAGCACCTCCCGCGCCCGGGCCGTCACCGCCCGCGGCACGCCCGCCAACTCCGCCACGTGCACCCCGTACGACTGGTCCGCCCGGCCCGGCCGGATCGAGTGCAGGAACACGATCTCCTGGCGTCCGTCCTCGGTCGTCCACTCGCGCACCGCCACGTGCAGGTTGCGCACGCGCGGCGCGAGTTTCTCTTCCAGTTCCGTGATCTCGTGGTAATGCGTCGCGAACAGCGTCCGCGGCCCCGGTTCACCCGCCCCGGCATCGCCCGCCAGGCACTCGGCGATCGCCCAGGCCAGGCTCAGCCCGTCCAGCGTCGAGGTGCCCCGCCCGATCTCGTCGAGGATCACCAGCGAGTCCGTCGTCGCGTTGTTGAGGATGTTGGCCGTCTCGGTCATCTCGACCATGAAGGTCGACTGCCCGCGGTGCAGCGCGTCGTCCGCGCCGACCCGCGTGAACACCCGGTCGCACACGCCCACCGACATCCGGTCCGCCGGCACGAAACTGCCCGCCTGCGCCAGCACCACCAGCAGCGCGGTCTGGCGGATGTAGGTGCTCTTGCCGGCCATGTTCGGCCCGGTGATCAGGCCCAGGTTCGCCGGCGCTTCCGGCACGCCGAGTTCGCAGTCGTTGGGCACGAACGCCTGGCCGAGCGTCTCGTCCAGCACCGGGTGCCGCCCGGCGTGCACGCACAGCCCGTGCCCGCCCGTCACCTCCGGGCGAACCCAGCCGCGCTGGTGCGCCTTGTCGGCGAAGCCCAGCAGCACGTCGAGTTCCGCGACCGTCTCGGCGTACTCCAGCAGGTCGGGCACGCGCTGGCGCGCCCGCTCGCACAGCCCGTCGAAGATGGCCCGCTCTCGCTCCAGCGCCCGGGCCGACGCGGTCGTCACCTTGTCCTCGAAGGTCTTCAGTTCCGGCGTGATGTACCGCTCGGCGTTCTTGAGGGTCTGCTTGCGCGTGAACCCGTCCGGCGCCCGGCGCGCCTGCGCCGCGGGCAACTCGATGTAGTACCCGAACACCGAGTTGTACCCGACCTTCAGGGACGGCAGGTCGTGCTCGGCCGTCAGACGCGCCTGGTAGTCCGCCAGCCACGCCCCCGCGTCCTTCTCAAGCCCGCGGGCCTCGTCCAGTTCCGCGTCCACCCCGTCGCGCACCGCGCCCCCGTCGCGCAGGTGCCCCGGCGGGTCGTCCACCAGCGTCGCCGCGATCCGCTCGCCCAGCGCGGTCAACGCCTGCGCGTGCGTCGCCAGGCGCTCGCGCAGCCCCGCCACCGACTCCGCCTGCGCGAGCGTCTCGACCAGTTCACCCGCGGCCAGCACCGACACCCCCAGCGCCGCCAGGTCCCGGGGAGTCGCCCGCCCCAGCGCCACCCGCCCCGCGATCCGCGCCACGTCCGACACCCGGCCCAGCCGCTCGCCCAGGGCCTCGGCCAGCGCCCGCCCCTCGGCGAACGACGCCACCGCGTCGTGCCGCCGCCGGATCACCGACGCGTCCCGCGAGGGCCCGCACAGCCACGCCCGCAGCAGGCGCTTGCCCATCGGCGTCCGAACGACGCACCGGCGCCCCACCGGGCTGGCCAGGAACACCCCCGCCAGCGAGCCCGCCAGTTGCCCGTCGCGGATCGTCTGCTCGATCTCCAGCGCCCGCAGGCTCGTCGCGTCGATCAGGCAGCACCCCGCCCGGTCCACCCGGCGCGGCGGGCGCAGGTGCGCCAGCGTGGCCCGCTGCCTCTGAAACTCCCCGCCGCTCGTCGCGTCCGACGCCGGCCGGTCCACCGCCTGCGTCTCGCGCAGGTATCGCACCACCGCGCCCGCCGCCCGCGTGCTGGCCGCCGACGGGTCCATCCCGAACCCGTCCAGCGTCGACACGCCGAACAGCACCGCGAGCGCCTCGGCCGCCTCCTCGGGCCGGAACTGCCACGCCGCCCGCCCCGTGCCCGACGCCCCCAGCGCCGCCAGCAGCCCCTTGACCCGCTCGGGCGTCTCCCCGGCCACCGGCTCGGCGAAGAGCACCTCGCGCACGCCCCGGCGCGCCAGGTCGTCGATCACCGCCCCCGGCGTCCCGTCCGTCACCTCGAACAGCCCGGTCGACAACTCCACCATCGCCGCGCCGACCGTCTGTTCGTCCAGGAACGCGACCGCCGCCAGCGTCACCGCCCGCTCGTCCCGCAGCATCGACTCGTCCACCAGCGTGCCCGGCGTGATGACCTGCGTCACCCCCCGGTCCACCACCCCCTTGGCCGCCTTCGGGTCCTCCAACTGGTCGACCACCGCCACCCGGAACCCGTGCTCGAGCGCCCGCTGCAGGTACGTCGGCTTCTGGTGGTGGGGCACCCCGGCCACCGGGATCCCGTTGCCCCGGTCGACCACCGCCAGGCCCAGCGCCCGCCCCATCCCCTCGGCGTCCGGCCCGAAGAGTTCGTAGAAATCGCCCATCCGGAAGAACAGCACGCAGTCAGGGAACTCCCGCTTGATCCGCGTCCACTGCTGCATCGCCGGCGTCGAATACGGGTCCTTGGCCATCGGGCCCACAGGATAGGTGGTGGCGGTGGCCCGGCTCGCCGAGCCGGGATTCCCCGTGCTCAGGGCCCCGCGCGCACAGAAAACGCCCGGGCCGAACCCGGGCGCGTTGCTCGCGATCCGGCGCTTACTCCGCCAGCGCCTCCTGATACGCCGACTCAGGCCGCAGCCCGACCATCACCTCGGACGCCTCGCCCTTCTTGAACACGATCACCGTCGGGATCGACGAGATGCCGAAGCGGGCCGCCACCTCGGGCGCCTCGTCCACGTTCACCTTCGCCACCCGCCCCGGGTGCGCCTCGCCGAGTTTCTCGATCGTCGGCCCGAGCGCGCGGCACGGCCCGCACCACGGCGCCCAGAAGTCCACCAGCACCGGCTGGTCCTGGCCGATGAAGTCGTCGAACCCGTCCGTATCCAGTTGTGCCACGGTGTTGCTGGCCATCAGTCCGTCCTTTCCAAGCCCTCAGCGGGCGGTTCCGCAAACAACCCATAGACCGATCGGTCTATTCCGGCCGGATCTACTCCAGCCGAAGTTCAGCCCGGCGGCACGCGTCCTCCAGCAGCACCGCAGCCGCCTTCCGCGCCTCGTCCGCCGGCGCCCGGCTCCGCACGATCCGCGCCGACGACATCGCCCCCGCCAGCAGCAGCCCGATGCGGCTGGCCAGCCCGGGCGCGTCCGGGCACTCCGACGCCCCCGTGACCTCAGCCAGCAGCCCCTGCACCCGCTCCTGATGCTGCAGGACCGCCTGACCCACCGGGGTGTCCGGGTCCGAGAACTCCGCCGCCGCCGCCTGGATCAGGCACCCGCACCGTTCCGGCGACTCGAACCACGCCCCCAGCCCGTCGAACAGCAGCAGCACCTGCTCGAACGGGTCGTCCGACCGCGCGATCCACGACCGCATCTGGTCCAGCAGGCAGCGGCTCTCCCGGTCCAGCACCGCCACGATCAACTGCTCCTTGCTCCCGAAGTGGTTGTACAGCGTCATCTTGGCCACGCCCGCCCGCTCCAGGATCCGGTCCACCCCGGTCGCGTGGAACCCCTCCCGGGCGAACAGATCGCGGGCGCAGGACACCAGGGCGTCGCGTTTCGTCTGGCTGGCCTCGGCGGCCGGGGTCACGGTGTGCACAGTTTTCCTCATCGGGGTCCGAAAGACGGGAACAAATAGACCGGTCAGTCTATTTCCATCAGACCGGCCGAGCACGTTATCGGCCGGAGCACCCGCCGCGGGCCACAGGACCCCGGCGCCAGTCCAAGGAGAACTCCATGCCCCGCATCCAGCCCGTCACCGCCGACCAGGCCCCTCAGGCGTCCAAGCCCATGCTCGAGGCCGTCCAGAAGAAACTCGGGCGCGTCCCCAACCTGCTCGGCACCCTGGCCGTGTCCCCCGCCGGCCTGGCGACCTACGTCAAACTCAACGAGGCGCTCGACCAGGGCTCGTTCGACCCCAAACTCCGCGAGCGCCTCGCCATCGCCGTCGGCTCCGCTTCCGGGTGCGAGTACTGCGTCAGCGCCCACACCGCGATCGGCAAGGCCGCCGGCCTGCCCGAAGACGAACTCGCCCGCAACCTCGAGGGCAAGTCCAGCGATCCCAAGGCCCAGGCCGCCATCGACCTGGCTCGGGCGATCGTCGAGTCCCGCGGCCGCGTCGACGACCAGACCGTCCAGGACGCCCGCGACGCCGGCCTGACCGACGCCGACGTCGTCGAGACCCTGGCGATCACCCTGACCAACCTGTTCACCAACTATGCCAACCACCTCTTCGAGACGGTCAACGACTTCCCGAAGGTCAACATCCCGGCCGCCGCCACCAACTGATCCGGCGCGAGCCGCCGCCCGGGCTGACCGCTCCCCGGGCCCCGTCATCCCATTCCTGCGCAACGCCGCCCGGGTGGTCCGGGCGGTGTTGTTTGTTTGGGGGGAAGAGACGAAGAGACGGAGAGACGAAGAGACGGAGAGACGGAGTGGGGGGGCGGCGCGGGCGGCTAGCCTTGTTGATGGACCAGCCCGCGCCCTTCAGCGGCGTCATCGTCATCGACAAGCCCGAGCGTGTCCGCTCCGCCGGCCTGTGCCGCCTGGTCAAGGGCCGCCTGCGCGCCTCGGGCGCGCCCAAGTCCGTCAAGGTCGGCCACGGCGGCACCCTCGACCCCATGGCCACCGGCGTCATGGTCATCCTCGTCGGCAAGGCCACCAAGCGCTGCGACGAGGTGATGGCCGGCGAAAAGGAATACCTCGCCGGCGTCGACCTCTCCGCCTTCACCGCCTCCGACGACCGGGAAACCCCGCCCGAGCCGGTCGCCATCGCCGACCGCCCGGACCTGGCCGACGTCCGTCGGGCCGCCGAGGCGTTCGTCGGCGAGATCCAACAGACCCCGCCCGTGCATTCAGCAATCTGGGTGGACGGCCAGCGCTCCTACGACCTCGCCCGCGCCGGCCGAGCCGTCGCCCTGGAACCCCGCCCCGTGACCATCCACGAGGTCCGCGTCCTGAGCCTGGACTGGCCCGTCGCCACCATCCACGTCCGCTGCGGCAAGGGCGTCTACATCCGCTCCCTCGCCCGCGACCTCGGCCAGTCCCTCGAAACCGGCGGCACCCTCGCCTGGCTCCGCCGCACCCGAATCGGCCCCTGGCGCATCCAGAACGCCCACACCCCCGACCGCCTCAGCCGTGAACTGACGCTGGAGACGCTGCCCAGTTTTTCCGTGCAGCCGCCCGAGCCAACGCCCTCCGGCGTCGAAGCCCGGAACCAGAAAGCCGGGTGATCGGGATCGAGCCCGGTGTCTGGCGGTCGCTGCCCGGTCAGGCGGCGAGGGCGGCCGCGGCGGATTTCAGGTCCGCCACGAACTGCGCCAGCGCCTGCTCGCGGGCGTCGGATCCCGGGGCCCGGAGGATCGACGAGGGGTGCACCGTGCCCATCGAGTGCTCGGCCCAGTCGGAACGGAAGAGCGTGCCGCGCTGGGCCGTGACGCGGAAGGCCGGGCCGAAGAGCGACCGGGCCGCCGTGGCGCCCATCGCCACGAGGACCGTCGGCCGGACCACGCGCAGTTCCGCTTCCAGCCAGGGGTGGCATGCGCGGACCTCGGCGGCGTTCGGCTTGCTGTGGATCCGGCGCTTGCCGCGGGGTTCCCACTTGAAGTGCTTGACGGCGTTGGTCACGTAGACCTGGCGCCGGTCGATGCCGGCGTCGGTCAGGGCCCGGTCCAGCAGCCGCCCCGCCGGGCCGACGAACGGGCGGGCTTCCAGGTCTTCCCGGTCGCCCGGCTGCTCGCCGACGAGGAACATCTCGGCGCGCCGCAGGCCTTCTCCGAACACCGCGTGGGTCGCGCGGGCGTAGAGGTCGCACCCGCGGCAGTCGTGCACGGCGGCGCGGAGCGTCTTCAGGGAGACACGCGCCGGCAGGTAGTCGGCCGCGGAGCGCTGCTCGGGCATGCCTGCTGATCCCGCGTCCGGGCGTGCTTATTCGGGCGCGGTCAGTGGAAGTCGCGCGACAGCGAGGTCAGTTCCGGCAGGGCGTGGTCGAGCGGTTCGAGTCGTCGGGCACGCACGTGGGCGACCTCGCCGTGCCGTTCGACGGTCCCTTCGACCAGGAGCGCGGTGCTCAGGCGTGCCGCCTGGCGGTGCTTCTCGAAGGTGTCTTTCCAGAGGACCAGGTTGACCACGCCGCTCTCGTCCTCGAGGGTGATGAACACCACGCCCGACGCGGTCGCGGGGCGCTGGCGGCAGAGCACCACGCCCGCGACGCGCACCTGTCGGCGGTTGGGGCAGCGCCGCTCGTCGCGCAGGTCGGCGGCGGTCGTGACGCCTCTTGCATCGAGTTCGGCTCGGACGAAGGACATCGGGTGGGCCTTGAGCGAGAGGCCGACGGCGAGGTAGTCGTGCGTGACGGCCCGGTCCGGGGGCTGGGCGGGGAGCCGGTCCAGGCCGGCGTCGTCGGTCCCGTCGGCGCCCTCGAACAGCGGGAGGCGCTCGTCGCGCAGCGTGCGGCTCTGCCACAGGGCCGCGCGGCGGTCCAGGCCCATGGAGGTGAACGCGTCCGCCCGCGCCAGCGCCCGGATCGCGCGGACCGACGCCCCGCTGGCCCGCCACAGCGACTCGACGGTGCGGAACGGCCCGGAACGCGCGACGGCCTCGGCGATCTTCTCGGCGTCGGCCCGGGGCAGGCCGCTGACCATGCGCGTGCCCAGGCGGATCGCCGGCCCGCCGACGCCCCAGGCGCCGGGGTCGGCGTCGGCGGGCGCCCGGCGTGCGTGGTCGCCCTCCAGGGTGCAGTCCCATCGGGAGTGGTTGGCGTCCACGGGCCGGACCTCCACGCCGTGCTCGCGGGCGTCGCGGACGATCTGGGCCGGCGCGTAGAAGCCCATGGGCTGCGAGTTGATCAGGGCGGCGGCGAACGCGGCGGGGTGGTACCGCTTGACCCACGCCGAGGCGTAGACGATCAACGCGAAACTGGCGGCGTGCGACTCGGGGAAGCCGTACTCGGAGAACCCCTTGATCTGCTCGAAGCAGCGCTCGGCGAACTCCCTGGGGTACCCGCGTTCGAGCATGCCAGAGACGATGCGCTGGCCGAAGCGGTAGATCAGGTCGCCCTTGCGTTTCCACGCGGCCATGGCACGCCGCAGCCGGTCGGCCTCGTCGGGCGTGAAGCCCGCGCCGACGATGGCCAGACGCATGGCCTGCTCCTGGAACAGGGGCACGCCGAGCGTGCGCTCCAGCACGGCGCGGATCTCCGGGCTGGGGTAGGTGACCGGCTCGTCCCCCGACCGGCGGCGGAGGTAGGGGTGCACCATGCCGCCCTGGATCGGCCCCGGACGCACGATCGCGACCTCGATGACCAGGTCGTAGAACTCGCGCGGACGCAGGCGCGGCAGCATGTTCATCTGCGCCCGGCTCTCGACCTGAAAAACCCCGACCGCGTCGGCCCGGCAGAGCATGTCGTAAACCGCGGGGTCGGTGGGGGCGCGGAGGATGGAGGTGTAAGAGTGGTAGAGGGAAGGGACGGAGGCACGAAGGCACGAAGGCACGGAGGGGAAGGAAGGGACGGAGGCAGACTCTAACTCAGGCTGCGGATCAGGCCTTGGAGGACTCGATCCGTTTCTTCCAGCAGGGAGGACAGGCCCGGAGATGGCGGGAGCATCGCCAGGTCGGTTGCCAGTTCGACCTGCGTTGAGAGTTCGGCCAGGGACGCCCGGGCCATGCGGAGAAACCGTACGTAGTCGGTCCGGCTCTGGCGGGCGTATCCCTCCGCGATGTTGGACGGCGCCGACACCGCCGCCCGGCGCATCTGGCTCGTCAGGCCGAAACGCTCTTCCGGCGGCATCACCCTCGTTTCCAGATAGACCGCCTTCGCCAACTGCATCGCCCGCTGCCACGCCACCAGATCCCGGTATGTCCTGACATTGCCCATGCTGCTCTCCTTCATCGGTGTTTTCCTCTTCGTGCCTTCGTGCCTTCGTGCCTCCGTCCCTTCCCACCACCATCTCCAACGCCTTGCGCACGCACGTCAGCATCCCAAGGCCCAGGCAGTCGACCTTGAGCATGCCGACGGCGTCGATGTCGTCTTTGTCCCACTCGATGACCGTGCGGTCCTCCATGGCCGCGTTCTCGACCGGGACCAGTTCGGTCAGGGGGGAGTTGGTGATGACGAAGCCGCCGACGTGCTGGGAGAGGTGGCGCGGGAAGCCGCGGATCTGCCGGCACAGGGTCATGAGCCGCCGGATGGTCGGATCGTCGGGGTCGACGCCGGCCTCACGCATGCGGTCCGGGGTGGCGGCGTCGCCGTGGTGGTCCAGGTGCTTGGCCAAACGGTCGACGCGGTCCTGGGACAGGCCCAGCGCCTTGCCGACGTCGCGGACCGCCGAGCGTCCGCGGTAACTGATGACCTCGGCAGTCAACGCCGCGTGGTCACGGCCGTACTTGGCGTAGATGTGCTGGATGACCTCTTCGCGACGCTCATGCTCGAAGTCGATGTCGATGTCCGGGGGCTCGCCCCGCTCGCGGCTGATGAACCGCTCGAAAAGCAGTTGGTGCTCGGCGGGGTTCACCTCGGTGATGCCCAGGCAGTAGCACACCGCGGAGTTGGCCGCCCCGCCCCGGCCCTGGCAGAAGATGCCCCGGGAACGGGCGAAGCGGACGATCTCCTCGCAGGTCAGGAAGTACGCCTCGTATCGCAGTTCGCCGATCAGCGCCAGTTCGTGCTCGATGACCTCGCGCACGCCCCGGGGCACGCCGCCGGGGAAGCGTGCGGCCGCGCCGGCCTCGGTGAGTTGACGCAGGTACGCCCCCGGGGTCATGCCCTCGGGCACCGGCTCGCTCGGGTAGTCGTAGCGGAGTTGGTCCAGGCCGAAGGCCGACGCCCGGCCGGCGATGAGCACGCTCCGCTCGACCGCGCCCGGGAAGTCGGCGAAGAGCCGGGCCATCTCCTCGGGCGGCTTGAGGTGACGCTCGGCGTTGGGGGCCAGGCGGCGCCCGGCCTGCTCGACGGTGCAGCCCAGGCGGATGCAGGTGAGCACGTCCTGGAGCGGTCGCCGCTCGGCCGCGTGGTAGCGCACGCCGTTGGTCGCGACGAGCGGCACGCCGACCGCACGCCCGAGTTCGGCGACCCGGTGGCAGCGCGCCTCGTCCCCCGGCGCGTACGAGCGGCTCAGGGCCAGCGAGAGCCGGTCGTCGTCGAACACGCCCCGCAGCCGACGCAGGATCCCGGCCAAGTGTTCGTCCACCGCGCCCGGGACCACAACCGCCAGGAGCCCCTCGGCGTGATCGACGAGGTCGTCCAGCGACAGGTCGCACTGGCCCTTGGGTGCCCGGCGTTTGCCAAGGGTCAGCAGCCGGCACATGCGCCCGTAGGCCGCCCGGTCGGTCGGGTAGACCAGCACGTCCGGCGCGTCGCGCAGCGCCAGGCGGCTGCCGATGGCGATCGGGATGCCCGCGTCCCGCGCCGCGACGTGGGCCCGCACGACGCCCGCCAGCGTGTTGGTGTCCGCGATCGCCACCGCCGCGTGCCCGATCGCGGCCGCCTGGCGGACCATCTCCTCGGGGTGGCTGGCGCCGCTCAGGAAGGTGTAGTTGGTGGTCACGCTCAGTTCGGCGTACGCCACGCCCGCGGTGGGGCGGGCCGGCCGCGTCGGCGAACGGTCGTGCATGGGGTGCGGGACGGGCTTGGGCGGGGGCGCTTCGGGCATGGTCAACTCCACAGCCCGTGCACGAACCAGCGCCCGGTCTCCAGTTCACGGAACACCCACGCCCACCGGCCGTCCTCGTCCTGGAGCGTGAAGTAGTCGCGCGTGCGGGCCTGGGCGCGCGAGACCCGCCACCACTCCGGCCCGATGCGCTCGGGCCCGACGCAGGTGATCACCTCCCGGGTGCGCCCGTCCCAGGTCAGCCGGTGGACCGGGCCGTCGGGGGTCAGCGCCAGAACCTCGGCCTCGGCGGGACGCCCGAACAGCACGGCGGGGCGCGGCGGCGGGTCGGACGGCCAGGGAACGCCGGCGGGCTCGTCGGTCGCGGGGCGGTAGACCACCGCCCGCTCGGGCCGGTGCGAGCCGGCGGCCTCGGCCCGCAGCACGCGCTCGCGCCCGAGCCGGTTGGCCAGCGTGTCGATCAGGCGGGCGCAGGCTTCCTGTTCGGCCACGCCGTCGTCACCCCCGGCCCACGCGTCGGCCTGGACGTGGCCGATCCGCCCGACGCGCTCGGCCAGCAGACTCACGCCCTCGACCCCGAAGCCCAGGTGCGTGCGTTCCAGCCGCGGCCGGGCGAGCGACCAGAGGTGCCCCGCGTCGTGGGTGGGGCGCGAGACCGTGAACGCGAGCGCCGCCGGTGGCAGGTCGCTGCGGCGCAGCGTGATCGCCAGGCGCAGCACGCCCAGGTCCTGCGCCCCCAGCCGGGCGCACAGGTCGGCGAGGAGCGAGCGCACCACGTGCTCGACCGACTCCCAGCGGTGCGTCGGGCCGTCGAAGTCCGCCGCCACGCGCCACGCCTCCGCCGGGCGGACGGGGTCGATGGTCTCCATCGCGCGCCCGAGGACGCGGTCCAGGCGCAGCAGCAGGTCGTCGCCGAACCGGGACGGCAGGACCGACCGCGGCAGGCCGATCAGTTGGCCCAGCCGCTCGATGCCCACCTCGTCCAGCCCGGCGACGTCCCTGGGCGCCAGGCCGAGGGCCGCCACCGGCAACGCCTCGGCCGCCCGGCGCAAGCCCGGCCCGTCCACGATGGTCGCGTCGCCGTGCCGGGCGAGCGCCGCCGCGCCCGCGAAGGTGGGGGCGATGACGCACCGGGCCGAGACCCCGGATCGCGCCAGCCGCGTGAGGGCGTCGCGGCGGATGGTCTCTTCACCGCCGAGCGTGCGCGCGCAGCCCGTCACGTCCAGCAGCAGCCCGTCGGGCGGGTCGATGGCCACCCGCGGCGAGAACCGGTGCGCCCACCGGGCCAGGCCCTCCAGGGCCGCCGCCGTGCGGGCGGGGTCGTCGGGGACGACCGCGACCGCTTCGGGCGGGAAGGCCGAGCGCGCGTCGGCGAGCGCCATGCCGGGGCGCACGCCCGCACGCCGGGCCCGCTCGCAGCAGGCGGCCACGACGCGGCGTGGCCCGTCGGTCCGCGCGAGCAGCAGGGCGCGCCCGTCAAGCGGAGCGCCACGCCGCCGGCGCAGGCACGCCTCGATCGGCAGCATCGGGAACCAGAGTGACATCGCCCGTGTCATGGTTGAGTTGCACGACCCAGCGTCGCGCGTCCGTGGCGGGCCGCAGTCCTTTGCAGCGCAGCAGTTCGACGGTCCATCTCGGCTCGGGAAACCAGCGGGCGTCTGGGTTCGGGGCCGGCCCCACCCGCCAGCGCGTGCGGGCCGCGGAGAGCGCCCGCTCCTCGTCCGGAGGCCGGACCAGCAGCCCGAGCGCCCCGCCCGCCTCGGCGGCCAGTTGGAGCCGGCGCGAGCCGGCCATGTCCAGACGCCGGGCATCGGCGATCACGCAGGCCACTCCGCGGGTGCGCAGCGCCTGGTCGATGGCCCACAACCGCTCGGCGTCGCCGGGCGGGTCCACGAAGACGGACCGCTCGACCGCCGCACCCCCCAGCCACGCGGGGTGCGCCCAGCACGCCCGCCCGATCCACACGACGGCTCCGCCCCCCACACTGCCCCCCGCGCCGTCCCGACCCGCCCGCCCCGCCAGCCCGGCAAGAATCACCGCCGGGCACGCCACCCCAAACCACTCGTGCACACCCCCCCGTTCGAGTACCGGCGCGCCGAACCCCCAGCCGGTCGCCACCCCCCCCGCGGCGGCCCTCTGCCCGACCGCCATCCGCCCCCGGAGAACCTCGAGAGAAGCGGGGGGGGAGAGGGAACCCGGAATGGCAAGCACCGGCCGCACGCCCTGAGCGTACAGCCCGAACAGAATCCGATCAAGAACCCGGATGGTGGGGCTGGCGGGGTTTGGGGTGTGTGTCTCAGAGGGCGAAGAAGCCCGTCAAGCAGAAGCGGCCCGCACCCGGGCACGCGGACGGTGAGGAAACGTCCCGAGCGAAGCCGCTTCAAGAACTTGGAACCGCTCCGTAGGTCCAGCAGCGCCGTTATGCTGGATGATGCGGCCTTGAACGGTTGCACCAAGTGACCGCTAGGCGGTCAGGTCGAAGAGGTTCAGCACCCCGTCCGGGGCCTGCTCGGCGTACGGGATCGCGATGGGCACGCCGTAGGGGGTGTATCGCACCTGCTCGACCTGGCGGCCGGCCTCGTCCAGCACCGCCACCACGTCGGCACGCCAGTTCTGGCAGTAGAAGTGGAACTCGTCCAGCAGGCCGTCGCCGTCCGTGTCACGCTCGCGGAAAATTCGGGTGGTCCACGTACGAGCCGGCGCCCGCCCCGTCCAGCCCGGCCGCGTGGTGCGCGTAGACCTCCCGCGGGTTGGCGTCGTCCGAGTCCTCGTAGACCTCGACCAGACGCCAGCGCGCGTCGTAGATGAAGTACCGCCAGGAGTTCTCGCCCGGTTCCAGGACGCCGTCGGCGTCGGTGTCGATCCGCTCGCCTATCCGGTAGCCCAGGCCGTTGTACTTGTACTGGCTGATCAGGTCGCCCGTCGAACGGGCGCGGATCTCGACCAGCCGGCCGAGCACGTCGCGGGCAAGCAGCTTACCAGCCCCGGCATGCCTCCGTCTGGTATTGAAACTCGACGGGTTTCTGTGACTAGAGCCGTCAACGGTGCAGTGATCTGGTAGCCCACTTGCGCAAAGGCCTCGCCACTGTGCGGTCTCATATATTGCGAACAGCACCCTGCTGCACCGCATCCCGACACGACGATATAATCTCGGATCTAAGTTGATTAAAACGTCTAAAATATACGGGAATTGCAACATCCTCGCCAGAGGCAAGCATCAGTATTACACCGTATCGCGTGTTCTCCATCCGCCTTACTGATCGTAGGTCGATGTCGCGTGGTGAAACCCCGGTGCAAATTCGAAGTGTCTCGCCTCGCACCTCGGCGAAACTACGGGCGGCCATGATGCCGCCGATGATCGCGAGGGCGACGAGCACGATCGCGGCGACCACATGTATGAACTCGAGGTCTCCTATGCCGGCAAGGGCCATTCCTACCCCGACTAGGCCTGTCATGCCTACGAGTGCGATGCACAACCAGTACCATGCGGCACATTTGTGTGCTGCCTTGGGCTGTACGCCACGCCGAGCTGCATTATTGTTCGCAGACATTTGTTGCCACTCCGATTCCAGTTTTGCCGATAATGTCGAACACGGCGTCATCGGCAAGAGATCCGTTGCCTCCGAACTTTCCGCTGGTTGGGCAGAGCAAGGATGCGAGGGCGGCATTTCTCATTGGTCGGATCGCAGCGTCACTGCTTGCGCCATTGAGTTTAGATGACGCGCCCGCGCCGATGCCTGCGAATCCTGCATTAATCCCGATACCCAGCATGGCTCGCCACTTTATCAGTACACAGGTGGACAGCCCGACGCGATGGTGGATCCGTCTGGAAATTTTCGACTGGCCGGAGCACTTGTCGGAGGTGCCATCGGTGTCATAGGAGAGGTTGCCGGGAGTATCAAGAAGGGCTCGCATTGGTCGACGATCGCCAAGAAAGCACTCGTTTCAGGAGCAGTAGGTGCCGCAACAGGTGCGGCAGGAGGGGTGGCGACAAAGGCGGCTCTCAAAGCCGGAACAGCGGCGGCAAAGGCGAGAGGTTCAGCACGCCGTCCGGGGCTTGCTCGGCGTACGGGATGGCGATGGGCACGCGGGGCCGGGATCAAGTCGGCAGGTCGCGGGCGCGCAGTATGGCGGCGCGGATGGACCGGTAGTTCGAAATCCACACTGGCACCGCAACGGACTTGCCGGATGATTCAAAGAGACGAAGTCGCTCGGAGTTTTCAGAAACGGAAGTGATGGCGCTGACGTGAATGGTGCGGCTCTTGCCAATCGCGCCAGACTCTATCCGGCCGTCCGGGTGGAGTATGACCCTGCGGCTGGACGTCCAGATCCAGCATCCGACTGCAAATATCGTCCCAACGATTGCCAGTGCGATATCAACGATCTGCGAGCCCGGAGATGGACCTGTGAGCATCATGCCCAGCGGGATGACGAACATGCCGGCAAAGCAGAGGATGAGCAGCCGGAACCACCATGCCACTGACACCGTGACGCCCTGCGGAGTGTCCGGCCAACCATCTGTCGGCGAGCGCTTCTCTTTATTCATTCTACATTTTCAATCATGAGTTCCAAATACTCGAACTGACACGCCCACACGAACTCTCCGATTAGGTCTGGGGTGAACCACGTGCCAATAACCGGTGTGCCCGAACCGGTGCCCGTAGTTCGACAGGATACCACGCCCCACCGACGGCGTCGACAGGTACGCCGTCTGGTACCCCGTGAAGTCGAAGAAGTCACGATCCCCGTCGAGGTCCCAGTCCGCCAGCACCTCGTAGCCCGGAACACATCTCGCCCGTGCCCGCGTCGTCCCGCAGATCGCCCAGCGGGTCATGCGCCAC
>CAZFSO010000055.1:0-14476 GCA_964522095.1 uncultured Phycisphaeraceae bacterium
TGGCGGCGGCGCGGAGGCGGGTGCGGGATTGGATCTGGGACAGGGCGGCCTTGCCGAGGGCCGGCTCGATCAGCGGGCCCACGAGGTTGATGTCGGAACCGAGCCGCAGGCTCTCCTGGCGAGAGACCCAAGCGGGGACGTGCGCGGCGGGGTCGTCGGGGATGCGACGCGCGAGGGCGACGGCCTTATGCAGGGACTCGGTTTGGGTTGCGCGGTCCATGAAGAAGAGCGCGACGACGGGGAGGGCGGCGGAGTGCCCGCCGGATTCGAAGGCGCCAGAGCGGCGCAAGATGTCGTAGCCGTGGGGGGTCATCCGGCCGTCGGCGGCGTAAAGGTGCTGGATGAAGTCCTCGATCAGGACGAGTTCGGACTCGAAGTCGACGCCGACCTCGGCCGCGGCAGCGTGGATGGTCTCTTCGAGCGTGCGGAGTTGGTCGGCGTCGAACGCGGTCGGGTGGCTCTCGACGATCTCGACCGCGGCGTCGGCCGCGAGGGCGGCGCAGGCGATGCCGAGCAGGCCGGCGATCATGCCCGGCTCGCCGGTCCATTGACGGGCGATGCTGGCGGTGTCGCTGAGGTTGTCGACGGCGCGTTGCGGCTCGTTCTCCGCAACGGCCCGGAAGGCGTCGAAGACCAGCAGTTTGGCGGCGTCGCGGGTCGCGGCTGCCGGCAGGAGCAGGCTGTCCAGCAGGGGTTTGCGTTGGGGCGCCACGCCGCTGGGCGGGAGGAAGTCTTCGGGCGCTCGGGGCGGGTCGTTGGTGTAGCGGTCCGTGAAGTAGGTGGCGATGACCGGGCGGCGGGCGGCGTGGCGGGCGTCATTCAGCAGGCCCGAATCGTCGATGGCGGCGGCCGCCTGCGCGAATGCGGGGTCCGCCGGACGGAGATCCAACGGGTTGGGAAGCGGCGGCCCGTCGGGGTCCGAGGCGTCCCGCATGGCGTTGCGGAGTTCGCGGGAGAGGTCGCCCAGGCGCGGGCCAAGCGTGACGTAGAGAGCCCAGGCCCGCTCCTCGTCGGGGCGGTGGTGGCGTGCGTTGTGCTCGGCGTAGGCGTCGTGCGCGGGGCTCGGCGTGGCCGTGTAGAAGCGGACGGCCAGGGCGGCGTAGGTGAGGATGGGGGCGGCGATCAGGAGGAGAAGAGCGGCGAGGAGGACGCGCCGGGGTGTGACGAGGCGATTGCGGGTTTGCGCTGGTGCGGTCATGCCTTGATTCCGTCACCCCTCCGGGGTGAGGTTTCGAGAAAGTTTGCCTTTCACGGGTTGCGCTGCGCTTCACTCGTGGCAGCAGTCCGGCACCCCTTCGGGGTGCGGGGGGGAAGGGGGTTTGGAAGACCCGGCTCGGCGAGCCGGGCCACCGGGCCACCGGTCATTCCCGGGGTTGGAGGGTGACCTCGGTGGTGTGGTGCAGGCGGCCTCGGCGGTGGGAGAGGGTGACGGTGTCGCCGGGGGCGTAGTCGGACAGGACGCGGATGAGTTCGTTGAGGTCGCGGGTGGGGCGGTGGTTGATGGCGGTGATGAAGGAGCCGACGGCCAGCCCGGTGCGCTGGCGGGCGCCTGGCGGCAGTCCGGTGACGCGGACCCCGGTGCCGTCGCCGTTGTCGATCTCGACGCCGAGGGTGGCGGGCAGGTCGGCGCCGGTCTCGGCGACGGTGGGCAGGCTGGTGATCCATCGCTGGAAGGCCTGTTCGAGTTCGCCCTGGTGCTCGACGCCGAGGGTGTTGCGCAGGGCGGCGAGGCCGGTGGGGTCCTGGTCGAAGGTGTGGGTGTAGGCGCGGTAGAAGTCGGTGAGCAGGCCCCGGTCGAGGAGGAAGAGCATGACGGCGCGGGACTGGGCGTAGCGGGCCAGGGGGCGGTCGGCGGTCAGGCGGTCCATGGGCATGGCCGCGAGTTCGTCGAGGGGGAGCAGGCGGCGGGCGTCGTGGAGGCGTTTGACGGTGTTGGTGCGCCAGGAGGGGACGGGGGTGATGCCGTGGGCGCCGTCGGGGGCGGGGTCGTAGTCCTCGACGAGGGCGGCCAGTCCCTCCTGGACCCACGCGGCGTGGTGCTGACCGAGGCGGGACATGTCGCGCCAGTGCAGCACGTGGATCAGTTCGTGGCGCAGGGTCGCGCCCAGGTCGCGGGCGACGAGGCGGCGGCGGTCGTGGTCGTAGGCGCCGCCGATGGTGCTGAACGACTCGCGCACGCCCGGGCCGAAGGTGGCCACGGCCCAGCGAGCAAACTCGGCGCGGTCCGGCAGGACGACCATCGCCCACGGGTCCTCGTCGAAGGCCTCGGGGCCGGCCAGGTCGATGAAGAGGGTCTCCACGGCCCAGGCGCACAGGCGGTCGAGTTCGGCGTGGGCCTGGTCGGTGGCGGTGGGGTCGTGGGCGCTGAGCAGTTCGATCTTCCAGCGTTCCAGGGTGCGGGCCTCGGGCTGGCGGGGCACGAGCGTGCGTGCGACGGCCAGGTCGGACGTGTGGCGGGCGTCGAGGACCTCGGGCCAGCGGGATTCGAGTTCGGTGAAGAAGGGCGTGTCGCGCAGGGCGGCCAGGTGGGGGTCGGCACGGAGCGTGCGGATGTCGGAGAAGCCCATCGCGACGGCGCGCGAGAGACGCTGTTCGGCGAGGTTCAGGTCGCCCCGGAGGCAGGCGACGGCGGCGAGGTTGAACCAAGGGGTGAAGGAAGCGGGGTTGCGCTCGGCCTGCGTGATGAAGAGGGATTCGGCGGCGTCGAGGTCGCCCGCGTCCACGGCGGCGATGGCGGCGCGTTCGAGTTGCGCGGGCGTGCGCGCGTCCGTGACGGTGTGGGCCGGCTGGGCGAGGGCGAGGGTCAGGATGGCGAGGGGGAAGGCGGGGTGCATGGCGTCGGGAACCTCGCGGTTCGGCGGGGCTCATCGTGGGCGTTGCGGGGGACCTTGGGCGATGAGTTGGGCGAGGGCCTGGGGGTACGCCTCGAGTTCGAGTTGGAAGACGCGGGCGGCGAGGGTTTCGGGGGTGTCGTCGGGCAGGACCGGGCAGCGGCGCTGGAGGATGACGGGGCCGGTGTCGTAAGTGTCGTCGGCCAGGTGGACGGTGCAGCCGGACTCGGTGACGCGTCCCTGGCGGGCGGCGTCGATGACGGCGGCGTGGACCTTGACGCCGTGCATGCCCGGGCCGCCGAAGGCGGGGAGGAGGGCGGGGTGGATGTTGACGACGCGGCCCCGGGTGGCGTCGGTGATGGGAACGAGTTGGAGGTAGCCCGCCAGCACGATCCAGTCGACGCGGTGGGCGTCGGCGAGGTCGTCGAGGGTTGCGCCGGGGATGGGGCCGGGGATGACGCGGACGGGCACGGCGCGGGCGCGGGCGACCTCGGCCCCGCGGCATTCGCGGCTGGCGACGACCAGGGCGACCTCGGCGGGCAGTTCGCCGGCGTCGATGCGGGCGAAGAGGTTCTCGAGGGTGCGTCCTGAGCCTGAGAGGAGCACCATGAGGCGCGCGGGTGGCGGCGCCGGTTGGGCGTGGCCGTCGGTGTTCATTGGACGGCTTCGGCCGCCTGCTCGCGGCTGGGGACGATGACGAGCATGCGGTCCATGCGGGTCAGGCGGAGCATCTGCTCGATCTGGGGGTCGATGGCGCAGACGACGAGTTTGCCGCCGGCTTTGGCGCAGGCCTGGTGGAGGCTGATGAGCGAGCCGATGCCGGCCGATGCGAGCATGGCGACCTTGGACATGTCGACGACGAGGCGGTGTGCGCAGCGGGCGGCGGCGTCGAGGAGGTCGGACTCGATGGGCTTGGCCTCGTGCTCGGAGTAGCGCTCGCACATGATCGTGGCGACGGCGACGCCGCCGGCGTCGACGATGCGTGCGTGGCTCGTCTCGGCGATGGGGGTCTCGTCGCGGGCCGGGCGGTCCTTGGGCTTGCCGAAGAGGTCCTTGAGTCCCATGGTCATGCTCCCTGGGTTTCGCGGTAGGGGGTGGGGACGCCGTCGCGGAGGGCGACGAGCGTGAGGGTGGCGCTGGTGACGTGGACGCGTTCGCGGGCGCGTGCCCGTTCGGCGTAGACCTCGACTGTGACGTCGATCGAGGTGCGTCCGAAGCGGGTGGCGACGGCGTGGAGGGAGAGGATGTCGCCGACGCCGACGGGGGCGCGGAAGTCGACGCGCTGGATGGACGCGGTGACCCAGTCGAAGTCGCCGTGGCGTCGCGCCTCGACGAACCCGGCCTGGTCGATGTAGGAGAGGACGACGCCTCCGAAGATGGTGCCGTAGGGGTTTGTCTCGCGCGGCATGGTGACGACGCGGAGGGCGAGGTTGGCGTCGTCGCGTGTCGCGGGGGTCATGGCGGGAGTGTATCGCAAGGGGCCGGGCGGCGGCCCGGCGGGGGTCATTCAACGAACCAGCGAAGGTGGTAGTTGCGGTCCTCGAAGACGACGTCGATGCCGGTCCATCTCAGGTCGCCGCGGGAGGAGCGGGGGATCTGGAGGCGGAACTCGTTGGGGCCGGTCTTGCGGAGGAAGACGCCCGGGGTGTGCTCGCCGAAGGGGATGACGTTGAAGAGTCGGAAGACGTCGCGCTGGCGCCGGACGACCTCGTCGAAGGCGGCGCCGGGGTCGTAGCCCCGGAAGCGGAACTCGTCGCGGGTCTTTTCGGAGAGGATCTGCTCGACGAACAGGTCGCGCTCGCCGTTCTGGATGGCGTGGACGATGTGCGACATGAGGTGCTGGACGGACTTGGCGTAGAGGGTGACGTCGCCGGCCTCGTCGGTCTGCCGGATGCCCTCGCGGGGCGTGCGGAGCACGTCGGGGCGCCGAGCGGTGCGCTCGTCGGGGATGGCGGTCTGCGCGCCGGGCAAGGACGACAGCAGACCCCGCCGGGAGACGATGCGTTCCTCGCGGCAGCCGCCGGCGCACGCGGCCAGCGCGAGCAGGGCCGCGAGTGTCGCGCGGGCGCGCCGGGGTCGCGTTGGGCGGGAACGGGCAGGCGCGGGGGGCATCATCGGGCCGGTACGCCCGCGGGGGCGGACGGTTCGCGGGCGGTCGGGGCGGGGGAGGGGTCCGGGGCGGTGTCGACGGGCTGCGTCAGCGGGGTGTCGCGCCCGCGGCGCCAGAGGTCGTGGACGCGGAAGGCGTCGTGGGGGTCGGGGCGGTCCGCCCGGAAGTGGGTGCCCCGGGACTCGTCGCGCCAGAGGGCGGCCTTGGCGATGACGGCGCCGGTGAGAAGCATGTTCTGGACCTCCCAGCCGTCGGGGGTGTCGAAGATCTTGTCGAGGGTGTAGCGGCCCCAGAAGTCGAACATGTCGGTAGCGTCGGCCAGGCGGGTGCCGGTGCGGGTGATGCCGACGTTCTTCCACATCGCGCTGCGCAGGCTGGAGCGGACGTCCTCGAGGTCGAGTTCGGCGGCGGTGGACGGGCGGATGTCCGAGACGATGGTCAGCGGGGTCAGGGGGGTGCTGCCCGAGCGCTCGGCGGCGAGGCGGCCGGCGATGGCGCCCATCACGAGGCCCTCGAGGAGCGAGTTGCTGGCCAGGCGGTTGGCCCCGTGCAGGCCGGAGCAGGCGACCTCGCCGACGGCGAGCAGGTTGGGCACGTCGGTCCGGGTGTCCAGGTCGGTGCGCACGCCGCCGACGGTGTAGTGGGCGGCGGGGTGGACGGGGATGAGGTCGGCGGCGGGGTCGAGGGCAAACTTGGCCAGGGTGGCGTGGATGCCGGGGAAGCGCCGGGCGAAGTGCTTGAGGTGGCGGCAGTCGAGGTAGACGTGGCGTCCGCCCTGGAGTGCGATCTGGCGGACGATGGCTTGGGAGACGACGTCGCGGGGGGCCAGTTCGGCGCGGTCGTGCAGGCCGAGCATGAAGCGGCGGCCCTGGTCGTCGAGGAGGTGGGCGCCCTCGCCCCGGACGGCCTCGGAGATGAGGGCGCGGGGCGCGCCGGGGAGGTAGAGGGTGGTGGGGTGGAACTGGACGAAGGCCATGTCGGCCAGGGTGGCGCCGGCGCGGGCGGCCATGGCGACGCCGTCGGCGGTGGCGGGTGGGGGGTTGGAGGTTTCGCGGAAGAGTTGGCCCGCGCCGCCGGAGGCGAGGACGGTGGTGCGGGCCCAGATCATCTGCAGGCCGTAGCGGGGGTGGTGGGTGATGGCGCCCAGGCAAGGGGCGCCGGGCTCGGGGCTCGCGGTGATCAGGTCGATGGCGAAGCAGGACTCGAAGAGGCGGATGCGTGTGGAGGCGCTCGCCTTGTTGGTCAGGGTGCGGAGCAGTTCGGCGCCGGTGGCGTCGCCGCCGGCGTGGTAGATGCGTGCGGCGCTGTGCCCGCCCTCGAGGCCGGCGGCCTCACCGCCCGCGTCGTCGTGGTCGAAGCGCATGCCCCAGGCGATGAGTTCGCGGACGTGGTCGGGGCCCTGGCGGCAGACCAGTTCGACGGCCGCGCGGTCGCACAGGCCGGCGCCGGCGGTCAGGGTGTCCTGCACGTGGGCGTCGGTCGAGTCGGCGCCCTGGCGGGCGGCGGCGATGCCGCCCTGGGCCCAGGCGGTGTTGGACCTGGCCGGGGCGGATTTGCTGATGACGATCACGTCGCCGGACCCCGCGGCCTCGATGGCCGCGCGCACGCCCGCCACGCCCGCGCCGAGGACCAGGGTGTCGCAGAAGATCTGCGGCAGCAGCCCGGACCGGAAGGGGATGAGGTAGCGGCGCTGGTCGAAGATGGCGTGCAAGTTGGCGTGGCTCCGTGGGCCTTATTCGGCGGGGGCGGCGCAGGCGCAGCCGGGTCGGGCACAGCCGGCGGGCGAGCAAGCCTCGGGCTCCGGGGCCGGCCCGAGGATCCGGGCGACCTTGGCGTTGAGGTAGGCGGCGTGGTGCTCGAGGTGCCAGCAGGCGTAATCGGCGAAGTCGCGCAGGGTCATCGGGCCGTTCTGGGCGTGCATGGCGGTGCGTTCCCAGTGCTCGTCGGAGAACTGGAAGAGCATGGCGACGAGCCAGGAGCGGGTGGTGTGGATGACGGCGACGTCGCCGCCGATGGGCGGGCGGAAGTCGGTCGCGTCGGTGCAGCCGTAGAGGCCCGAGTCGATGAAGGCGTTCTCGTCCCAGTAGGCGAGGGTGGGGCGGTCCTCGGCGAAGGTGCGCCGGATGCGGTGGGCCAAGACGATCTCGGCGTCGGCGAGGTGGCCGAGGAGGACGCGGATCGGCCAGCGTCCGACGCCGGCGTCGGGCAGCCAGGCCGAGTCGAGCTGGTCGTCGTCGAGTTCGAAGACGCGCGGGTCGAAGCGCTCGACGCCGATGCGCATGCGGGCGACGAGGGTCTGGGGATCGAGGGCCTTGATCTCGGCCATGTCGGGCAGGGCGGGATGCGTGGCGGTGGGCATGGGGAAGGGTAGGTGGCTGGTCGGGCGGGCGCACGCCGGAAAGGCGGGCTTTGGGGCGTTATTCGATGCCCCGGAGCGTCATCTCGACCTCCACGGTCCCGCCGTCGCGCTCGACGGTGAGGGTGACCGTGTCGCCGGGTGCGTGCTCGGTCAGGCGGGGACGCAGGTCCTCGACGGAGCGGAGTTCGCGTCCGTTCCAGGTCAGCAGGCGGTCGCCCGGGCGCAGGTCGGCGTCGGAGGCGGAGGTGTCAGGGAAGACCCGCTGGACGAGGATGCCGCCCTTGGTGGAGTTGGCGGGCAGCAGGCCGACCCGCACGGTGGGCTGGTTGGCCCTGGCCTCGGCCTCGGCGGTGCGGCGTCGGTGCACGAAGGGCTGCGCGGCGGTGGCGGCGTCCATGGCGATGTCGGCGGCGAGCAGCGCCACGCGGGTCCCGCCCTCGGCGTCGATCAGGTCGGCGGTGTCCTCGGGACGGTGGTACTGGGGGTGCAGGCCGGTGAAGAAGAACAGGTTGGGCACGCCGACGGCGTCGAACGAGGCGTGGTCGGACCGGCCCGAGCCGACCGAGGTTCCCCGGGCGACGACGAGGCCGGAGCGTTCGAAGTGCGGCTCGGCCAGTTCGGCAAGCGCCGGGGCGGATTCGAGGCCGCCGACTTCGAGCGGCTTGTTCTCCAGGCGGCCGATCATGTCGAGGTTGAGCATGACGGCGTGGCGGTCGATCGCGGCGATCGGGTTGCGGGCGTAGTGCAGCGACCCCAGCAGGCCCATCTCCTCGGCCGAGAAGGCCAGGAACAGGAACGAGCGGCGCGGGGCGTCGGGGTCGAGCGTGCGCACGCGCTCCGTGACGGCCTGGGCGATGAGCAGCATGCCGGTGGTGCCCGAGGCGTTGTCGTCGGCGCCGGGGTGCAGGTCGCCGACGCGGTTGCGGGCCAGGGAGTTCTGCAGGCCGTAGCCGACGTGGTCGTAGTGGGCCCCGACGACGACGAACTCGTCGGCGAGGTCGCCGACGCCGGGCAGGACGGCGCCGACGTTGAAGGCGGGGATCTCGGTGGTCTCCATCTGGACGTTGACGCGGATTGGCCCGCCCGGGAGGTCCATCCGGACCGGGCCGGCGTTGGCGCGTTCGACGAGGGACTCGACGGTCAGGTCCGGGTCGCCGGCGCGGTCGAGCAGGCGCTGGGCGACCTCTGCGGTGATCTGCAGCACCGGGGCGTCGAAGCGGGGCGCGGTGGCGTTGAGGCCCGGGCGGGCCAGGCTGGTGGACTCGACGGTCTCGAGCGTCTCGACGCGCGGGTCCCGGGCGTGGGGCGGCTTGACGATGAGCACGGCCTTGGCGCCCCGCCGGATCAGGGCGCTGGCCTTGTGGGTCAGTTGGGCGTGGTGGCTGAAGCCGTCCTCCTGCCAGCGGGAGTTGCCCTCCTCGTCCATCGGCTCGTACGCCAGGGCCAGGGCGATGCGGTCCTCGAAGCGGGCGTTGGGGTCGAAGCCCAGGTAGCCGCCGGGGCCGGAGACGATGGCGTAGCCGGCGAAGGCCAGCGGGGCCTGCGTCTGGCCGGACCCTGAATAGGCGAGCACCGAGAAGTCGACGTCGGGCGTGAGGGGCTCGCCGTCGACGACGAGTTCGGTCAGGCCGGGCGCGGTGCGTTCGCCGACGCCGAAGTGCTGGCGGAAGGTGGCGCGGGGGGTGAGCACCTCGGTGCCGTCGGCGGCCAGTTCGGACACCGCGAACGCGGGGGTCAGGCCGAGGTCGCGGAACCGGGCCTCGATGAACTCGGCGGCCCGCTCGATGCCGACCGAGCCCGGGGCGCGGCCCTCGTAGGCGGGGTCGGCCAGTTCGGTCACGGTGTCCCGGTAGAAGTCGATCAGGGCCGGGTCGACCGCCGGCATGTCGCGCGGGGCGGCCGCCTCGCGTTCGAGGGCGGGGGGGTTGGCCTTCAGGCGGGCCCGGGCGCGCCGGGCGCGGACGCTCTCGGCGGGTTCGGGGGTGGCGGCGGGCTGCGACGCGGCGGGCAGGGCCGCGGCCGCGGCGCCGGGCCCGGCCAGGATGAGGAAGACCGCCGCGATGGCCGCCTGGAAACTGCTTGCCGGTCTGAACATGTGGCCTCCTGCGGGCGAGTGTACCGGCGAGCCGGCGTGAGGCTCCATAGGATGTTGCGGCCGCCGATGATCGCCCTCTCGACGCCCCGCCCGGTCGTGCCGGACGCGGGGCGGGCCGGCGTCGGCGGCGGTTGAACGCCAGATTCGGGAACCTCGATGACCGCCACCACCACCCCGCCCGCTTTCCGCACCAACCACTCTCCGGTGAACCCCGGACCCCTGGACGACCGGGCCCGGTTCGACACGCGCCACATCGGCCCGCGCGACGCGGACGTGGCGGCGATGCTGGAGACCCTGGGTCTGTCGTCGCTGGACGAGTTGGCCGGGCAGGTGGTGCCCGCGGACATCCGGCGCGATGGCCTGCTGGCGCTGCCGGACGCGCGGGACGAGTGGACGCTGCTTCGTGATCTGGCGGAGATCGCGTCGAAGAACCGGGTGTACCGCTCGTGCATCGGGATGGGCTACCACGGCACGATCACGCCGCCGGTGATCCTGCGCAACGTGATGGAGAACCCGGGCTGGTACACGCAGTACACGCCGTACCAGGCGGAACTGGCCCAGGGGCGTCTTGAGGCGCTGCTGAACTTCCAGACCATGATCGCGGACCTGACCGGGCTGCCTTTGGCCAACGCCAGCCTGCTCGATGAGGGCACGGCGGCGGCCGAGGCGATGAGCCTGTGCGTGCAGCAGGCGGCGGGCGACCGGCGCGTCTTCCTGGTCGCCGAGGACTGCCACCCGCAGACGATCGAGGTCGTGCGGACGCGGGGCGGCTCGATGGGCGTGGAGGTCCGCGTCGCGGACCCGGCGTCGTTCCAGCCGGGCGACGATGTCGCCGGCGTGCTGGTGTCGTACCCGACAACCGACGGGCGGGTGGAGTGCTACCGGGACCTGGCCGAGCGCACGCACGCGGCCGGGGCGCTGCTGGTGGCGGTGGCCGACCCCCTGGCGCTGGTGCTGCTGACGCCCCCCGGCGAGTGGGGCGCGGACGTGTGCGTCGGGAGCGCGCAGCGGTTCGGCGTGTCGATGGGCCTCGGCGGGCCGCACGCGGGGTACATGTCGACGCGCGAGGAGTTCGTGCGCAAACTGCCGGGGCGCCTGGTGGGCGTCTCGCGCGACGCGCACGGGAACCCGGCGCTGCGCCTGGCCATCCAGACGCGCGAGCAGCACATCAAGCGCGATCGGGCGACGAGCAACATCTGCACCGCCCAGGTGCTGCTGGCGATCATGGCGTCGATGTACGGCGTGTACCACGGGCCCCAGGGCCTGACGCGGATCGCCCGGCGCGTGCGGGCCTTCACCCAGACGCTGCGCGCGGCCCTTGAGGACCTGGGCCACGACACCGGCGACGCGGTCGTGTTCGACACCCTCCGGGTGCGCGTCAAGGGCGACGCGGGGCGGGTGCTGGAGGCGGCCCGCGACCGGCGGATCAACCTGCGCGACTACGCCGACGGCACCGTGGGCGTCACGCTGGACGAGACGACCGACCGGGGGCTGCTGGCGGACCTGATCGCGGCCTTCGGCGGTCGCGGCAACGAGGACCTGGACGCCCTGGCGGCCCGCGCCGGGACGGAGATCCCCGAGCCGTTCGCCAGGACCAGCGACTTCATGACCCACCCGGTGTTCAACACGCACCGGTCCGAGACCGAGATGCTGCGGTATCTGCACCGGCTCCAGTCGCGCGACCTGTCGCTGACGCACTCGATGATCCCGCTGGGCTCGTGCACGATGAAACTCAACGCGACCAGCGAGATGATGCCGGTGACCTGGCCGCAGTTCGCCCACCTGCACCCGTTCGCGCCGCGCGAGCAGTGGGAGGGGTACGCCGAGGTGTTCGAGCAGTTGGAGGCGTGGCTGGCCGAGATCACCGGGTTCGCGGCCTTCTCACTGCAGCCCAACGCCGGCTCGCAGGGCGAGTACGCCGGCCTCCTGACGATCAAGGCCTACCACGAGCACCACGGCCAGGGCGGGCGCGACGTCTGCCTGATCCCCGAGAGCGCGCACGGGACCAACCCGGCGTCGGCCGTCACCGCCGGCATGCGCGTCGTGCCGGTCAAGGTCAACGAGCAGGGCGCGATCGTGTTCGCCGACCTGAAGGCCAAGGCCGAGAAGCACGCGGGCGAACTGGCCGCGGCGATGATCACCTACCCCTCGACCTGCGGCGTGTTCGACGACAACATCCGCGACATGTGCGAGGTCGTGCACGCCAACGGCGGGCTGGTGTACCTCGACGGCGCGAACATGAACGCGCAGGTCGGCCTGGCCCGGCCCGGCGACTTCGGCGCCGACGTGTGCCACCTGAACCTGCACAAGACCTTCTGCATCCCCCACGGCGGCGGCGGGCCGGGCATGGGCCCGATCGGCGTCAACGAGCGCCTGCGCCCGTTCCTGCCGGGGCACTCGGTCGTCCGCCCGGCCAGCGCGGGCGAGCACGCGGTGGGGGCGGTGTCGGCGGCGCCGTACGGCTCGCCGAGCATCCTGCTGATCTCGTGGGCCTACATCGCGATGATGGGCCCGCGCGGGCTGAAGAAGGCCAGCGAGGTCGCCGTCCTGAGCGCCAACTACATGGCCGAGCGTCTCAAGGACCACTACCCGGTCCTGTTCCGGGGCAGCAGGGGGCGCGTCGCCCACGAGTTCGTGCTCGACTGCCGCCCGTTCAAGAAGTCGGCGGGCATCGAGATCGACGACATCGCCAAGCGCCTGATCGACTTCGGGTTCCACGCGCCGACGATGAGTTGGCCCGTGCCGGGGACCCTGATGGTCGAGCCGACCGAGTCGGAGTCGAAGGCGGAACTCGACCGGTTCTGCGACGCGATGATCGCCATCCGCGAGGAGATCGCCCGGGTCGAGCGGGGCGATTGGTCCCGCGAGGACAACCCCCTGAAGGGGGCCCCGCACGCGCTGGGCGAGGTCACGGCGTCGGCGTGGAACCACGCATACAGCCGCGACGAGGCGGCCTACCCGGCCGAGCACCTGCGCGAGTTCAAGTTCTGGAGCCCTGTCGGCCGGGTGGACAACCCCTACGGCGACCGCAACCTGCAGTGCACCTGCCCCAGCGTGGAGGACGCGGGCGAGGATTGACGGGGTTATCGGCGTCGAATGGGGCCTTTGGGGCTGGCGTCGGCCGGCCGGTTGTGGCATAATGCGGAACCCCGGGCCGGCGTTCTGCGGATCTGGGGTCAACGCCGATTCCGGTGGAGAGGTCTCGATCCATGCTTGCACCATCCATGAAACGGGCCGCGGCCCTGGGCTGTGTCGCCTTCGCTTCGCTGGTTGCCTCGGGGGGCGGGGTCGCCGAGCCGATCGGCTGGGGTCCCGGGGGCGGGACGGCGCCGCTGCCGCGGTCGCTGACGCCCGCGGAGGCGGCGTTCGTGGCGCGCGAGCCGATCGTGGCGCCGCCGTCGCGGGCCGCGCCCGCCACGCGCGTGCGCACGCCCTCGGAGTACGAGCCGATGGAGGGCATCATGATCGCCTGGCAGGGCTGGTCGTCGGTGCTCTCCGAGATGGCCCGTGAGATCACCACGACCGGCAACGCCAAGGTGTTCGTGGTGGTGAACACGTCGGGGTCGATCGGTTCGGCGTCGTCGGCCATCGCGTCGGCGGGGGCGGACATGTCCAAGGTCGAGTTCGTCGTCCGCCGCACCGACTCGGTGTGGATCCGCGACTACGGCCCGCGGTACATCGTCCAGGGCGTCCGCGAGGACGGCACGGGCGGCGTGCGGGCGATCGTGGACCACACCTACAACCGGCCGCGCCCCAACGACAACCAGTTGGCCGGCTGGTGGGCGAACTGGCGCGGCGAGCCGTACTACGCGCTGCCGCTGGTGCACGGGGGCGGGAACTACCACCTCGAGTCGGGCAGCCCGGACGGGGTTGGCCACGCCACGCGCCTGATCGTCAACGAGAACCCGGCGCTCACCGAGGCGCAGATCGTCCAGCGCTGGAAGGACTACCAGAACCTGCAGACCACGCTCTACCAGCCGTACCCGGGCTACGTGGACTCCACGCAGCACATCGACATGTGGATGATCCCGCTGGACGACAACAAGGTGCTCATCTCCGAGTGGGTCAACGAGCCGAACTCGTCGTGGGCGACGGTCTCGAACAACGCCGCCGCGTCGTTCGCCGCCCGGGGCTTCGAGGTGTACCGCACACCAGCGGTCCGGTCGGGCGGGACGCACTACACCTACACCAACGCGGTGATCTGCAACGACCTGGTGCTGATCCCGCGGTACACCGGTTCGCAGGCGGCCCCCCACAACGCGGCCGCGCTGGCCGCGTGGCAGGCGGCCCTTCCCGACAAAACCATCCGCCAGATCAACTGCCAGTCGCTGGTGACCTACGCGGGCGTGATGCACTGCGTCGTGATGCACGTGCCGGCGGCGCCGGGCGGCGACGACCCGACCGCCCACGTGACCACGCTGAACGATCCCGAGACGATCGACCCCGGCGAGGTGCGTCTGGTCGAGTGGCTGACCGACGGGCCGCGCCCGGTGGTCGAGGT
Source organism: uncultured Phycisphaeraceae bacterium (assembly GCA_964522095.1). Taxonomy (GTDB): domain Bacteria; phylum Planctomycetota; class Phycisphaerae; order Phycisphaerales; family UBA1924; genus UBA6054. The sequence continues at coordinate 13,897 of CAZFSO010000055.1, forward strand.
CGACCTGCTGCTCTCGACCGACGGCGGGGCGACCTTCCCGACGGTCATCGCCAGCAACCTGGACGCGGACCTGGGCTCGTACGCCTGGGTCGTCCCCGACGTGGCGACCGACGCGGCGCGCCTGCGCCTGGTCGTCCGCGACACGCTCGGCCACGAGGGCTACGACGACACGGACGCCGACCTGGCCATCGCGGGAACCGCGTGCCCGGTGGACCTGGCCGAGCCCTTCGGAGAGGTCGACCTGTTCGACCTGCTCGCGTACATGGACATGTTCGTTCAGGAAGCGCCCGGCGCCGACCTGGCCGAGCCCTTCGGCGAGATCGACATCTTCGACCTGACGGCGTTCATCAACGGCTACAGCGCCGGCTGCCCCTGACCGGGCCAATCGCACAGGCCCGCCGAACGGGCGTCGCGCGAGCCGTCGCGGGTGGACAACCCGGCCCGCGCGGGGGATACTTGTCCTTCCCCCCCCCCGGCGGCCAGCCGCCCGGGGTTTGGCCACCTTAGCTCAGTTGGTAGAGCGGAGCTTTCGTAAAGCTCAGGTCGCTGGTTCGAGTCCAGTAGGTGGCTTTTTCGGATG
>CAZFSO010000056.1:0-14453 GCA_964522095.1 uncultured Phycisphaeraceae bacterium
AGGGGACGCCCATGCGGTCGAGCAGGTCGATGATGCGCGGGGCCCAGTTGGCCATCTCGAGGACGGGGTGCTGGTCGGCGAGGAAGTCCCCGCCGTAGATCGACTCGTCGAAGTGCTCGTACTCGGAGTATCCCTGCTGGCGGGCGACCTCGTTGCAGGCGTTGATGCCGCCCTGGGCGCACACCGAGTGGGACCGCTTGACCGGGACCATGCTGAACAGGTCCACGGGCAGGCCCGCCTCGGCGATGCGCACCGCCGCGGCCAGCCCCGCCAGCCCGCCACCGACCACGATCACACGCTGCTCTGCCATTCAAACCTCGGTTCGTCTGCCGGCGGGTGTTCGCCCCGCCGGGCGTTTGGGTTGGATCAATCCCGGGCCGTGGCGGCCTGCGCGGTGGGGGCTTCCTGGTTCTCCGACGGCGCGACGGGGTGCTTTTCCTCGAGCATGCGGGCCTCGACGCGGCGCGTCGCCTCGTAGTCGGCGAAGTAGACCGCCCCGAGCGCCGACCACGCCGCCGCCATCAGGCCCACGCCGATGACCGCGCAGACCACGCCCCAGCGGCGCATGGCCTTCTCGGTGATGGTCAGGCCCCAGGTGATCGCCGCGGTCCACAGCCCGTTGGCGAAGTGGAACACCAGCAGCGAGACGCCCAGGAAGTACCCGATCGAGACGATCAGCCCGGCGACGGTCCAGCCGTCGGTCGAGCCCTGGATGGCCGCGACGAGCGTCGAGGCGCTGAAGTCGTGCGACCACCGCGTCCCGCCGGGCACGAGGAAGGTCCAGCCCCAGCGCAGGGTCGCGACGTGGTAAAAGATGAACAGGATGCCGACGTAGCCCGACCAGCGCTGCAGCGCGTACCGCCAGTTGTCCTGGTAGGGGTAGTTGGCGACGTTGCGCCTGCCGGTCGTGGCGTAGTACACCCCGAGCACGGAGTGGAAGATGATCGAGACCCACAGGGTGATCTCGATCAGCAGGAGGTGGGGCACCTGGGTGTTGATCCAGGACACCTCCTTGTTGAAGTAGGTCACCCCGCCGTCGAGCAGCGGCACGTCGTGGCCCTCGGCCCGCAGGCCGTACTTGCCCCAGGCCAGCGAGGAGTTGGTCACCAGGTGCAGGATCAGGAAGACGCCGATGGGCACGATGCCTGTCAGCGAGTGCAGGCGGCGGACGAGGAAATGGTGCTTCTCGAGGAACCCTTGGCGTCTGCTCACGGTCGCGACTCCCGGTGCGGGGGCGGGCTGAGGAAGAAGCGCCCGGGCGGACGGCGCGGGCGCGGGTGGGGCGGAAGGGGGGGTTATCGACCGGCCGGGGGCTGGCCCGGCATCGGGCCGGGGCTGAAGCCCTGCGCGACCTGCTGGCTGGTGAGTTTGCCCTCCGCCTGGGCGCGCATCACGGCGTCGTAGACCTCGACGAAGATCGAGCGCAGTTCGGCCAGGGTGCCCTTGATCAGTTCGGCCTCCTCGGCGCTGAGGTTGCCCTTGGTCTTCTCCTCGATCACGCCCAGCAGGTCGATCTGCATCTTGGCGACGTCCAGGGCGACCACACCCCGACCGGACTGGTCCGGGATCTGTCCCAGGTACATCAGCGCCTGCGAGGTGAGCAGCGTGACCAGGTGCTCGAAGGACGGCTGGTCGGGCATCGCGTCCGGGTCGGGCCCCGCCTTGGCCGCCTCGGTCTGGGCGAGTTTTTCCTTCTCGGCCCGGGCCGCCGACTTCCAGTCGTCATCGACGATAATCTTCGGTTGGTTGGCGTCCGCCACGGCGGCCTCCTCGGTACGAAACCTCGGTTTGCACGAAACAGTTCATGGTAGGCCGACACGGGCCCTGACCCGGGCGCAAAGGGGAATCGATTGACGACGCAACGACGCGTAACAGCCGCCTCGGCGGGCCTCGCCCTGCTGCTCGCGTCCGGCTGCACCGGGCTGCCGGGCTCGCCCCTCGCGGGCGACGCCGCCCGGCCCGTGCGGGCCGAAGCCTTCTCCTCGGCCCCCGTGCCCGCCGACCGGCAGGCCGCGCCGGCGCCCGCGGCCGCCACCGAGTCGGAGCCCGGCCCGGCCGGCGCCGACGCGGCCTTCGGCGCCGAGCCGGTCGTGGTGGGGGGGTGGTCGCCCGCGCCCGCGGAGGGCCGGGCGCCCGCGCCGGGCGGGCTCGAACTGGTCGACGCCAAGGTCGGGGACATCAACGGGCGGCCGATCTACATCAGCAGTTTCTTCGAGCCCATCGAGGCCCGGCTCATCGCCGAGGCCGGGCGGCTGAGCCGCAACGAGTGGCGCCGCCTCGCGGCCGAGGAGATCATCCGGCCCCGCCTCGACGGCCTGATCGCCGACGAACTGCTGCGGGCCGAGGCGCTGGCCGCCCTCAACCCCCAGCAGCGTCAGGGCCTGCGGGCCTTCCTGACCGGCTTCCGGCGCGACCTGCTCAGCGAGAACCTCGGCTCCGAGCAACTCGCCCGCCGGCGCGTCGAGGCGGGCACCGGGCGCTCGCTCGACGAGGCCCTGCGCCAGAAGGAGACCGACACCCTGATCAGCCTGGCGCTGTTCCAGCAGATCAACCGGCGCATCAACGTGTCGTGGCGCGACATCCGCCAGCGCTACGAGCGGGACCAGCACGTCTACCGCCCCCCGCCCACCGCGCGCTTCCGCCTGATCCGCGTGCCGACCGAGAACGGGGAGGCGGTCGCGCGCATCGCCGAGCGCCTCGGCGCCGAGCCGTTCGAGGAGGTCGCCGCCGACCCGGCCAACACCTTCCGCCCCGACGAGGGCGGGCTGCACGAGGCGACCGTCGAGGGCGAGTTCGCCGAGTCGCAGTTCTTCGGGGCCGCGACGCTCAACGAGCGGGCCCGGGCGCTCGAACCCGGGCAGGTCGACGGGCCGTTCGAACTCGGGTCGAACACCTCGTGGCTGCTGCTCGAGGAGGTCGAGCGGACCAGCGTCTCGCTGTACGAGGCCCAACTGCGCATCAACCAGGAACTGACGCTCGAACGCCGGCGCCAGGAGCAGCAGGCCTACCTCGACCGGCTCATCGAGCGCGCCCGCGTCCACAACCGCGACGAGATGTTCCTGCGCCTGATGCGCATCGCCGAGGAACGCTACGGGCCCAAGGGGTGATCGGCCGCCTGCGGCGGGCATGGCCGCGCCCCCGCGAGGACCGCGCGGGCGTGTGGAAGCGCGGCGAGCGGGCCGCGGCCCGCGCGATGCGCCGCGCCGGCTGCCGCGTGCTGGCCCGCAACCTCGTGCTCGGCCCGGGCGAGATCGACCTGCTCTGCGAGGACCGCGCGAGCGGCGAACTGGTGGTCGTCGAGGTCAAGGCCCGGCTCGGGCGGGGCGACGACGCCCGCCCGGAGGAGACGGTCACGGCCGCCAAGCGGCGCAAACTCGTCCAACTGGTCCGCGCGCTGCAGCGCGACCCCAAGGCCCGGGGCCGGCCGGTCCGGGTCGACGTGGTGGCGGTGGTCTTCGCGCCCGGGCGGCGACGGCCCGTCGCGGTGCGGCGCTACGAGCGGGCGGTGACCGCCCGCGACACGGTCAGAGCAGGCGCTTGATCTGCTTGCCGATCTCGTGCGCCTCTTCCAGCGTCAGGGTGCCGGGGTTCCAGCCGAACTCCAGGCCCGGGCCGTTCTCCTTGTCGGGCTTGCCCCGCACGGGCACGCCGCGGCCCTTGAAACGGGGGATCACGTGGAAGTGCACGTGGGGCACCGCCTGGTGGGCGTCGGCGCCGTTGTTCTGGAGGATGTTGACCGACTCGGCCCCGGTGACCTTCTTGAGGGCCCGGACGATGCGGGGCAGCACGCGCCCGACCGCCGCGGCGAACTCGTCGGACAGGGCGTCGATGGTCTCGGCCGGCTCCTTGGGGATCACCAGGGCGTGCCCCTCGGAGAGCGGGTTGATGTCGAGGATGGCGATGACGTGGTCGTCCTCGTAGATCTTGTGGGACGGGACCTCGCCTCGGATGATCTTGGAAAAGATGGAATCGGTCATGGCGGGATGGTAGTGGGGCCCGGTCCGCCGGGCGGGCGGGCGGCCGGCGCGTACGATGGGCCATGCGCACCGAAGGGGCCGTCCAGCCCGAGACGACGCCCGCCCCAGCCCCCACGCGGCCACCCGCCCGGACACCCGGCGCCATCCAGCGCCTCCCGCCGCTGCTGGTCAACCAGATCGCGGCCGGCGAGGTGATCGAGCGCCCCGCGTCGGTCGTCAAGGAGGTCGTTGAGAACGCCATCGACGCCGGGGCCACGCGCATCACCGTCGAACTCGAGGGGGGGGGCGTCGAACTGATCCGCGTCAGCGACGACGGCTCGGGCATCCCGCCCGAGCAGATGCCGCTAGCGGTCGCGCCGCACGCCACCAGCAAGATCCGCGACGCCCAGGACCTCGACCGCATCGGGACGATGGGCTTCCGCGGCGAGGCGCTGGCGTCGATCGCCTCGGTCTCGCGCCTGCGCATCGTCTCCCGGGCCGAGGGCCTGGACGAGGCCTGCGAACTCTGCGTCGAGGGCGACACGAGCGCCGCGCCACGCCCGGCCTCCCGGGCGCGCGGCACCACGGTCGAGGTCCGCAACCTGTTCTTCAACACCCCCGCGCGGCGCAAGTTCCTCCGCACCGCCGGCACCGAGCAGACCCGCTGCATCGAGTGGCTCCGCGACCTGGCCATGGCCCACCCCGCCCTGGCGGTCCGCTGCCTGTGCGACGGCGCGCCCCGCATGGACCTGCCCCCCGGCCAGACGCCGCGCGAGCGGGCGCTGGCGATCCTCGGACGCGAACTGGAGACCCAACTGCTCGAGGTGAGCGTCGACCGGTTCGACGACGCCCGCGGCGTGCTCGTCTGGGGGCTCGTCGGCCTCCCCTCCGTCGCCCGCGCCACCGCCAAGGCCCAGCACCTGTTCCTCAACGGGCGCACCATCCGCGACCGCACCGTCCAGCACGCCCTGCGCGAGGCCTACCGCGGCCTGATCGAGCCCGGGCGCCACCCGACCGCCGTCCTGATGATCGAGATGTCGCCCGGCGCGGTCGACGTCAACGTGCACCCCGCGAAACTCGAGGTCCGCTTCCGCGACCAGTCCATGGTGCACCGGGCGATCTACCACGGCGTGCGCGACGCCTTGCGCAAGGCCGACGTCACGCCCACCGCCCTGCAGCGCCTGCCCGGCCTGGGGGGCACTGCCGTCCTGCCGCCGGCGCCCACGCCCGTAGACCAGCAGGTCGACCGCCTCGTGGCGTTCCTCAAGTCGCGCCCGGCGACCGAGACGCCGGAGGCCGAGGAGCCCGAACGCCTGCGCGACGAGATCCGCCGCGTGCTCGACGAGCCGGCGCCGCGCGGGTTCGCGCCCGCGCCCCAGCCGCCAGCCCCCGGCGACGCGGACGCCGTCACGGACCTGCCCCGCGTGCGACCGGCGGACCGTGTGCTGCAGGTCCACTCGAGTTACCTCATCACCCAGGACGCGCACGGCGTGGTCATCATCGACCAGCACGCCCTGCACGAGCGCGTCATGTTCGAGAAACTCCTCGCCCGCGTCACCGGCGGCGGGTCGTCGTCGCTCGAACGCCAGCAACTCCTCACGCCCATCGTCATCGAGTCCGGGCGCGACACCGTCGGCGCGGTCGAGGAACTCGCCCCGCTCTTCGACCGGCTGGGCTTCGAGATCGGCCCGATGGGCCCGAAGTCCGTCGGCGTGCGGGCCGTTCCGACATTCCTGGTCTCCCGGGGCGTCGAGCCCGGCGCGTTCGTCGAGGAACTGCTCGACCGCGCCGTCGAGGAGGGCTTCACGCCCGACAGCGAGGAAGCGCTGCACGAGGTGCTCGACATGATGGCGTGCAAGGCGGCCGTCAAGGCCGGCGACCGGCTCAGCGACGCCGAGATGGACGAACTGATGCGCCTGCGCGAGACGGTCGAGCGCTCGGGCAGTTGCCCCCACGGGCGGGCGACGACGGTGCGCCTGACCATCGCCGAACTCGAACGCCTCTTCGACCGGCGCTGAGCGGGCCCGCCACGCCCGGCAGCGCCGCCCGGATGGAAACAACGCCCGGCGTCCGGGGGGACGCGGGCGTTGTTTCCGGTACACCGGCCGCGGACGAACGGGCGGCCCGTGGTTGGAAAGGGGGGAGAGAAACGGAGAGAGATGAATCAGGCGTGCGAGACGCGGTCGGCGTTGTGCCGCTCGAAGATCTCCTTGACGAGCTTCTTCTCGTCGCCGTCCTTGCACTCAACGCCGATCAGGACGCTGCCGCGCTCGATGGCGTCCTCGTAGTGCTTGATCTCGTGCTCGGGGATGGCCAGCCCGATCAGCCCGCCGAGCACCGAGCCGCCGGCCGCGCCGGCGCCCGCGCCCGCCAGGGCGGCGACCAGGGGGCCGGCCACCACCAGCCCGGCCCCGCCGGTCGCGACCGCGCCGACCATGGTCAGCCCGGCGACGATCGCGCCGATCGCCCCGCCCGTGCCCGCGCCGATCGCGGCGCCCTCGGCCAGTTTCGTGTGCGTCTGCACGCCGAACGTGTCGGCGTCGAAGTCGTCCGAAGCGATGAAACTGATCCGCGACGGGTCGATCCCGGCGTTGGTCAGGGACTCGAGCGCGCTGGCCGCGTCGGCGTGGGTCTCAAAGATGGCGGTCGTGACTTTCATGGTTCCTCCGGTTGCAAGGTCGGAAGCCGGGTGCCTCCGTCGTCGCAACCAGATTGCCCGCCGGGCATGCGGCCATGGTGAGAAGAACGTGAATACGGAGAAATCTTGCGGGCAGAGGCCCGGTCGCGGCACGCTCTCTGCCCGGAAAAGGGTGGTATCGGGCCGCGGCTTGCGGTACCCTGCCAAGATGCTGTCCCACCCTTGCCGTCTCGGCCTTCTGACCGCCGCGTCCTGCTGCGCCCTCGCCGCGGCCGAGCCGGTGTCGGCGGCCCGGTTCGGGGCCGATTTTCTTTCCGGCCGGGCGTCGGTGCTGATCATCGGTGATTCCACCAACAACCCGCGCGGGGCGGGCAACTTCGTGCCGTACTACGAGGCGATCCTGCGAGAACTCCCGGTCGGCACGCCGGTCTGCGGTTTCCGCGTCTCGGGTTCGACCGGCAACACCGCCGTCAACCATTACGTTCGGTTCGCCGGCGGCTCCACCGGTCAGATGGTCGAGGGCGGCATCCGTCCGAAAACCCCGTCGGCGCCGGTCACGGGATCGGCGTACGCGCCCCCGGGTTACCGGAACCAGTTCCAGATCGTCCCCGGAGGCTCGCTGCCGAGCACTCGGTTTATCGCCATGGGGATGACCAACTTCGACGAGATCTCGCCCGCCGCGGTGCGGGCGTGGGCGGGCGAGGACGTCACGATCCGCACGCCGTTTGTGGTCTCGCCCGACGGCACGACCTTGCCCCGGCTGTCGATGCGCCTGCTCAGCGACCATGAGGGCTTGGCCGGGAACGCCGTGCACGCCTTCTCGGCGGCGCCTCTCCGGGACCTCGACCTGCCGCGGACCCATTGGGGGCTGCACGCCGTGGACGCCGAGTTCGCCAGCCCGCAGACGACCCGGATCGGTGTCCAGTTCGGGGGCGACAGTGACGCCGACGACGCGGCCGAGGGGGGCCGAGTCGTTTCCTGGTGCGACCACATCGTCTTCTCGCCGGCGTACCGGGGCACCGATCGGGGTCTTTACCTGGACAGCGTCTCGATCGGCGGTTTCTCGGCCTTCGACCACGCCGCCACGCTCGGGACCGAGTCGCTCGCGGCGTACATGAAGATGGCCCCGCGCCCTGCGAACTGGGTCATGGTCTGGCTGGGCCAGAACACGGAGATCGACGAGTGGAACGGCAGCATGCTCCCCGCGTTCGCGGAGCGCATCGAGGCGATCGCCGACACGGCCATCGCGGCGGCTGCGCACGCCGGACAGCCCGAGCCGTCCGTCGTGCTGGTGGTGCCGCCGCTCGCTTCGGGCAGTCATCCCGCGCGACGCTTCACCGCGATGGGCGAGGCGTGCGCCGACCTCGCGCACGCCCGCGGGTGGGAGGTCGTCGACCTGCACGCATGGGTCGGCTCGTCGCTGCGGGACGTCGACGAGGCGTTCACCGGCGACGGGGTGCACCCCTCACTGCCCGGCGCGACCCACGTCGCCCGCGTGCTGCTCGACGGCCTGGCGTGCAGCAGGGCGGACTTCGACGGTGACGGGCGGCGCACCGCCTACGACCTGATCGGCTTCGTTTCCGCCTTCGCGTCGTCCGCGCCGGGCGCCGACCTGACCGGGGACGGCGTCGTCAACGTGTTCGACCTGATCGCCTTTCTGGACGAGTACGCCAGGGACTGCCCGGCCTGGGATTGAGCGTCTCACCACTCAACCGTGTCGAGGTAACGGCACAGGTGCCAGGCGGTGGGGTAGCGCTTGTGGATGAGCGTGCGCTTCAGGCCGCAGCAGATCGACTTGACGATGGGCGGCTGGCCGGCGTACGCCGCGCGCCCGCCCACGGCGTCGTAGAAGATCCGCACCAGGTCGCACACGTCCTCGGCGATGTTCCAGTTGGCCGCCTTGCCCCGGTCGTAGAGGTCCACGAGTTTGACCTGGAAGTGGATGCCCCGTCGGCGCACCAGCACGTTGGCGGCGTGCAGGTCGCCGTGGTACTCGCGCCGCTCGTGCATGCTCGCCAGGCCGCCGGCGATGGCGTAGAGCAGGTGCAGCGCCTCGAACACCGGGAGGCGCCCGCCCGGCGCGGACGCCACGTAGTCGGGCAGCAGGCGGCCCTCGACGAACTCGGAGATGAGCACCGTGACAGGCCGGCCCCGCAGGCGGACCGACTCGGCGTGGTGGTACTGCGTGACGATCGGGCAGTCGCGCAGGCGTTCGAGCTTGCGGGCGTAGTAGACCGCCGCCTTGTCCTTCTCGTTGCGCTCCGGGAAGAAGAGTTTGGCGGCCCGGGGCGCGTCGGTCAGGCGCTCGGTGACGAGGTAGACCTCGCCCTCCCAGCCCGAGCCGATGAACCGGTCGACGCGGTACTTGCCGGCGAGGATGCGCCCGGGCGTGATCCCGAACTGCGAGGCGTGCTGGTTCACGCGTTGTCGAGCAGATCGACGGCCTGGAAGGGCCGGCCCTCGAGCATCTCGAGGGACGCGCCGCCGCCGGTGGACACGTGGGTCAGCCGGTCGGCCACGCCGAAGGCCTCGGCGGCGGCGGCCGAGTCGCCCCCGCCCACGATCGAGGTCGCGCCCGCGTCGGTCGCGGCCGCGATGGCCTCGGCGACGGTCCGGGTGCCGACGCGGAACGGGCGCCACTCGAACACGCCCATCGGGCCGTTCCAGACGATGGTCCTGGACGACCCGATGACCTGGGCGTACTTCAGGCGCGTCTTGGGGCCGATGTCCAGGCCCATGAAGCCCGGCCGGATGTGGCCCTCGAACTCCTCGATGTCGCCGACCGACTCGCTGAACACGGTCGAGCAGACGTGGTCCTGGGGCAGGTGCAGTTCGGTCTTCGACGCGCCGGCGAGATCGAGGATGCGCTTGGCGTCGTCGAGGCGGTCGGCCTCCACGCGCGAGTCGCCGACCTGGTGGCCCAGGGCGCTCAGGAAGGTGTAGGCCATGGCGCCGCCGACCAGGATGTGGTCGGCCTTGGGCAGCAGGTGCTCGATGGCGGGGAGTTTGTCGGAGACCTTGGCCCCGCCCAGGACCAGGGTGAACGGGCGCTCGGGGCTGGCCAGGGCCTCGGAGAGGTAGCGGATCTCCTTCTCGACGAGGAAGCCGCTGACGCGGGGCTTGCCGGTCATCATGCGGGGCACGGCGACCATGGAGGCGTCGGCGCGGTGGCAGGTGCCGAAGGCGTCGTTGACGTACACGTCGGCGTACGACGCGAGGCGCCCGGCGAAGGCGGGGTCGCCCGCCTTCTCGCCCTTGTGGAAGCGCAGGTTCTCGAGCAGCAGCACGCCCCCGTTGGGCAGGCGCTCGACGGCCTGGGCCGCGGCGTCGTCCGTGCAGTCGTTCGAGGGGAACCCGACCGGCACGCCGAGGATCTCCGCGAGGCGCTCGGCGACGGGGCGCAGGGAGTGCGCCGGCTCGTGGCCGGTCCCCTCGGGGCGTCCGAGGTGGCTGACGAGCACCGCCCGGCCGCCGCGGTCGATGACCGAGCGGATGGTGGGCACGGCGGCCCGGACGCGTCGGTCGTCGCCGATGGCGCCGTCCTTGATGGGGACGTTGAAGTCGACCCGGATCAGCACGCGCTTGCCTGCGACGTCGACGCCGGCGATGGTGTTCTTGGGCATGGCTGGGGGCTCCTGTGTGCAGGGCCGCCCCGGCCCCATGGCGGCGGGGGACGGCGGGGGATCACTCCTGGCCGAGGATGTCCCGGGCCTTGGCGCGGACCGAGCCGCCCTGGGAGAGCAGGCGGTCGCGCATGCGGTTGAGTTCGGCGCGGAGCGAGGCGTCGATGAGCCGGTCGCCCATTCGGAACTTCACGCCGCCGATCATGGTCGAGTCGGTGTAGGGGTGCACCACGACCTCCTTGCCCATCGCGTCGGCGAGGCGCCGCTTGATGGCGTCCAGGTCGGGCTGGGAGATCGGGGCGGCGGTGAACACGTCGACCTCGACGCGCCCGAAGCGCTCCTGGACGAGCATGTCCAGGGCGGCGGTGACCGGCGCCAGGTGCGACAGGCGGCCCTTGCGGTTGAGCAGGCGCAGGAACGAGAGGGTGGTCTCGTCGACGCGACCGCCCAGGGTGGTCACGAGGAAGGCGTCGCGCTTGGCCGTGTCGACCAGGGGGGACGCGAGCACCTCGGAGAAGCGCTGGTCGGCCCGGGCCATCTCCAGGACGTCTTCGAGTTGCCCGAGCACCGTCTCGGCGGACCCGGCCTTCTCGGCCGCGTCGAACAGGGCCCGCGCGTAGACCTTGGCCAGGGCGTCCGGGGCGGATTCGAGCAGGGGCATGGTCGCGTCTCCAGCGGGATCGGTCGGCGTCGACGGGGTCTTCAGGGGGACGGGCGGCGGGAAAAGGGGGGGGGGTCAGGCCTTGGCGCGGATCTCGTCCATGGACTCGTCCATCAGGCGCTGCTGGTCGGTGACGGTGACCTCGCGCTGGAGGATCTTGCCGGCCATGGCGGTGGCGATCATGACCGACTCGGCGTAGATCTCGGCCAGGGCCTGCTTCTTGGCGGCCTCGATGTCCGCCTTGGCCTTCTCGCGCATCATGCTCAGGTCGGCGTCGGCCCGGGCCTTGAGTTCGGCGGCCATCGCGTTCTGCTGGGCGCGGGTGGACTCGAGCATGCGCTGGGCCTCGGCGCGGGCCTCGGCGAGGTTGCGCTCGTACTCGTCCAGGGCGCTGCGGGCCTGACGCCGGGCCTCCTCGGCGGCCGCGATCTCGGCCTGGATCTTGGCGTTGCGCTCGTCCAGGCCCTTGGTGACCTTCGGCCAGACCAGGGTGGCCAGCACGCCGAAGACGATGGCGAACACCGCCAGGGCGGTGAAGCCGGTGGCCAGGCCCTGCTCGACGGGTTGGATGACCGACGCGGGCTCGTCGGCCGCCAGCGCGACGCTGGCGGTCAGGGCCGGGAGGGCGAGGGCGAGGGACTTGAAGCGCGTCATGGGGATGGCTCCGTTTCGTGGATGCGAAGGCCCGGCCGGGCGTTTCCGTCCGGCCGGGTCGTGGACCGGATCAGGCCAGCAGCGCGACGACGATGGCGAACAGCGTGGCGCCTTCGATGAGGGCCGCGGCCAGGATCATGTTGGTGCCGATGGTGCCGGAGGCCTCGGGCTGGCGGGCGATGGACTCCAGGGCGGCCTTGCCGACCATGCCGATGCCCACGGCGCCGCCGATGACGGCCAGGCCGGCGCCGAGGACGGCCAGGCCCTTGCCGAGGTTCTCAACCGGGGCGGCGATGAGTTCGGCATCCTGGGCCATGGCGGTGGCGGGGCCGAGCAGGGCGAGGGCGCCGGTGGCCAGGGCGACGTTCTTGAGGATCTTCATGGGTGTACCCGGTTCCTTTGTCAAATGGGCGGTCTTGCGCCGCCCGTGCGGTGTTGGTGCGGGGAGTGTCCATCGTTGGTCCTCGCGGACCAGCCATGGCCTCCGGCGCCTCCCCGCGGTGCCCGAGGCCCAACCTGCATTGCGGCTCACGCGTGTGCGTGCGGGAGCCCGTGATCCGTGATGTGCGCCGCGTCGGCGTGCGGGATCGGCGCGCCGTGGTCGGTGTGGTCGTGGTGCTCGAGCAGCGAGACGAACACCGTGCTGAGGAACATGAACACGTAGGCCTGGAGGAACGCGATGAACAGTTCCAGGAAGTAGATCGCGATCGTGCCCAGCATCGCCACCACGCCCACGGGGATGCCGATGGCCGTCGCCGAGGTGAACCCGTCGGCCGCGAAGCCCAGCAGCACCGCCACCAGGATGTGGCCCGCCGTCATGTTCGCGAACAGACGGATGGCCAGCGCCGCCGGCTTGATCAGGGTGCCCAGGACCTCCAGCGGCACGATGATCGGCCAGACGAAGATCGGCGCCTCGGCCGTCAGGTGCTTGAGGTAGCCCCGCAGGCCCAGTTCCCGCACGCCCGAGAGGTTGATGACCACCGCCGAGATCAGGGCCAGCACGCCCGTGACGTAGATGGACTGCGTCGCGGTGCCGCCGATCCACGCCCGGTGGGCCTCGACGTTCTCCCGGAACAGCAGGTTGTGCATGTCCAGCAGCGGGACCATGCCCAGGAGGTTGTTGACCAGGATGAAGAAGAACAGCGTCCAGAGGAATGGCGCCATCCGGTCGGCCCGCTTGCCGAGCAGGGGGGCGATGGTGTTGTCCTTGAGGTAGGTGCAGATGATCTCGATCATGTGCAGGAAGGGGTTGCGCGTGACGAAGCGCGCGTGGCCCTCGGACTCGGGGCCGGTGGAGACCGCCTTGGCCATCCACACGCCGACGAGCACGATGATCAGGCCCGAGAGCACCAGGTTGGTCTGCGAACTGGTCCACAGCCACCAGCCGTTGTCGGAGACCCACCACTTGTGGTTGATGACGTGCGCCACCGGGTCGGAGGCGGCGAGCGACAGACCTGAGATCATGACCGGGCGCCCTCCAGCGACGCGCCGGTCCCGGCCGCGCCGCGCGAGTTGATCAGGTTGAGAACCGTGCCCACCTCGATCACCAGGCACGCCAGCAGCACGCCCAGCACGGTGAGCAGGAAGACGGGCTTGTCGAGCGCGGCGGCCTGGGTCATGCCCACCGCGATCGCCAGCGTCAGCAGCGCCCGGACCATCGAACCGGCCAGCACCGGCACGGCCCACGCCCCCGCCGGCTGGGCGGGGCGCGAGGCGAGCAGCAGCAGGGCCGCCGCGACGCCGGGCAGGGTGGCGCCAAGGGTCATCAGGCCGAGGTCAAACTCCCCGCCGCGCTGACCGGCCAGCCACCCCGCCACGCCCACGCCGGCCGCGCACACGCCGATCTGCGCCAGCGCCAGGCGGAAGAGGGGGGGTCGGGTTGGGGCGGCGGCGTCGTGCACGGGATCGGATCGCTCGTCGGATTCGGGGGACCGGCCCCCGCGTGGGGACGGGGTTTGACTGTCAGACAGCACCCACCACGGCGGGGCGGGAACCATAGGGGGCGCAACGCGATTCGGCGAGGGCGTCGGGCATCAGATTTGCCCCTCCCGATCCCCGGGGATGCGGGCCTCGGGGTCCAGGTCCGGGCCGACCTCGGGCTCGACCGGCCGGAACGGGCGCCCTTCCCACTGGCGCGTGTTGTCGCGGTTGAGTTTGGCCGCCTCGCGCACGAAGCGGTAGAAGCCGGCGACGAGCCCGACGATCGCCAGGATGCCCATCCAGCGCGGGGTGGTCCCCTGCCAGCGGTCGATCAGGTAGCCGATCAGGCCGAACGCGACGATGCCGTACACCGGGTCGAGAGCGATCATCCAGGCCCGGGCCTGGCGCGCCCGGTCGGGGTTCAGCCCGCCCCGCGGACGCGGCGGCTGCGACGACGCCGGGGTCACGACACCGCCCGGATGGCCATCTGGCGTCCCTCGGCCACGGCCTGCTTGAGTTTCGACCCGTCCGCGCCCGAGCCCTGGGCCGCGTCGGGCTTGCCGCCGCCCTTGCCGCCCATCACGCCCGTCACCGTCCGGACCCAGTCGCCGGCCTTCAAGCCCTTGTCGATCAAGGCCTTGGGGACGGCCGCGACGACGGAGACACGCCCCGACGCTTCGTCCGGCGAGAGGATCATCACCGCCTTGGTCGGGCAGGCGGCCCGCACCGTGTTCAGGGCGGCGTCCAGCGCCGCCCGGTCCGGGCCCAGGTCCAGGGTCGCCACGACGACCGGGTCCGGCGAGTTGGCGGCCGAGGCGGCGATGCCCTGGGCCGCCCGCTGGGCGTCGGCCGCCCTGGCCGCGGCGACCGCCTTGCCGGCCTGTTTGACCCGCTCGTGGGCCTCGCCCAGGCGAGACCGCAGCCGCGACTTGCGCACCGCGGGCAGGGTCATCTGGTCGATCCGCGCGCCGATCTCCTGCACCGCCCCGGCCAGTTCGGCG
>CAZFSO010000057.1:0-13882 GCA_964522095.1 uncultured Phycisphaeraceae bacterium
TGGTGCGTCGCTTTGGTGGGTCGAAGCGTTCGGTCTTGCGGATCCAGGCGTGCTCGAACCATGGCAAGCAGGCCTGCACGTAGCGTTCCGTCGCCAGCCCGATCCATTCCGGGTCGCCCCACTGGGTGCGGTCGAAGATCCGTTGCCAACTGGCCTCTTTCATGTCCTGGTCAAGGGTTCCCGCGTCTTCCATCGCTTCGATCCGCTCGAACTCGGCCTCGCTTGCGGAGGAGTGATGGTCGTTGAGCACGTCGTGCCACGTGTCGTAGTCGCTGAGCAGCACGAGTTCGTCGGGCGCTTCCAGCGTGAGCCGCAACTGGGGCGTGAGCGGGTAGAAGGTCCGCAGGTCGACGCGGCGTCCCGGTGCGCCGCACGAGTGCCAAGCCCAGAACGGCGGGTTGCCGTGGGTGTCGAGGCCGCGGGCCGCCATCTGGGCGATCATCCAGCGGTACGAGCGTTCGTAGCTGTCCCGGTCGACCCGGTCCCATGACGCGTACAGGCGTCCGGCTTCGGCGGCGGCGTCCACAAACCCGGGCTCGACGAGCATCCAGAGTCGCATGGCATGCGGGGCTCAACCCACCCGGGTCGGCGGCCAGGACACCGGCGGCACCGGATGACGGCCGCTTATGGCTGCTGCGGTCAAGCCCTGACCAGGTTCACGGGCCACCCGTGCACCGGGCCCGGCCGCCGACGCGGGCGGGTCGAGTCCGGATCTTATGCCGGCCGGGGTCCGTACAGTGGGTCGGCCCGGGAGGCCCGGCCGCTCCCGCATTCGGGCCCTCTGCGCTGTTCCCCGCCCTCCGCCTCCCCCCTCTTGCGCCACATTGACGGAGCCGCGATGCCCCGACGCCGAAGCAAAGGCCCGAACGACCTGACCGTGCTGCTGCGGGTGGTGCGGCTCGGTTTCGTGCTGCTGCTGGTGCTGCTGGCGATGCTCTACGTCATCCGGATCGGGGCGAGCCCGACGGGGCAGATGGACGTGCAGTTGGCGATCACTTGGTGGTTCCCGCTGGCGGCGTCGGTCGCGCTGGGGCTGGTGTTCCTCGCGATCGACGTCTTCACCCCAATCAAGAAGATCCAGATCATCTCGGGCGTGGTGTTCGGGCTGGTGGCCGGGCTGGTGGCGTCGTGGGCGATCGGGGCGGTGATCGACCTGGTGGTCGAGACGTGGGACCTGACGCCGACGCCGATCATCCCCGCGCTCAAGGTGCTGTTCGGGGTGAGCCTGGCGTACCTGGGCATCACGACGGTGCTGCAGACGCAGGACGAGTTCCGGCTGGTGATCCCCTACGTCGAGTTCTCCAAGAGGATCCGCGGGCCGCGCCCGCTGCTGCTGGACTCGTCGGCGCTGATCGACGGGCGGATCGCGGAGATCCTGCGGACGGACCTGGTGCAGCAGCCGGTGCTGATCCCGCAGTTCGTGGTCGAGGAGTTGCAGTCGCTGGCGGACTCGTCGGACAAGAGCAAGCGGGCGCGGGGGCGGCGGGGTCTGGAGATGGTCGCACGGCTGCAGCGGATGCCGGGGGCGGACGTGTCGATCGAGACGACGCCGGTGACGCCCCGGGGCGTGGACCAGATGCTGCTGGAACTCGGCGAGGAGTTGCCGGCCGCGATCATGACGACGGACTCGGGCCTGGCGCGGGTGGCGGCGATCCAGGGGGTCAAGGTGATCAACCTGCACGAGATCGCCAGCGCCATGCGGCCCGCGGTGCTGCCCGGGCAGACGGTCACGGTGGAGTTGATCCGCCCCGGTGAGCACGAGGGCCAGGCGGTGGGCTTCCTGGCGGACGGCACGATGGTCGTGGCCGAGGAGGCGTCGGGGCTGATCGGTCGCTCGGTGGAACTGGTGCTGACCAGCAGCATGCAGACCGCGGCGGGGCGGCTGTTGTTCGCCCGGGCGGCGGGGACCGAGGCGCGGGCCGAGGCGAGCGGGGCGGGAGCATCCGACGCTGGGGACGCGCCTGGGACGGACGACGCGCCGGCGGGTGAAGGCACGCCGGTGTCGGACGCGGTGCGGGCGGTGGTCGCTCCGGGCGGGGTGGAGCGGCGCGGGGCGAGCCGTCGGAATCCGCGTCGGTAGGGGCCGGGGACAGCGGCGCGGGGCGGGGCGGGGGGGGGTCAGTTGGACGCGGGGGCGTCCGTGGTCGCGGGCGGGGCGGGGTCGCCGAAGAGGTCGCGGAGTTGTTCGGGCTCTCGGGCGGCGAGGATGGTGTCGCGGTTGTCCGGGTCGTGGAGCATGCCGGCGAGGCGTGCGAGGTGCTTGAGGTGCGCCGAGCCGGGCAGGCTGGCGGGGGTGAGGAGCACGAAGACGGCGCGCGCGCCGCGGGTGAGTTTGGGGAAGGCGACCGAGCCGTCGACGGTGGCGAGGAAGGCCATCGCGCGGTTGACGTGGGGCGTGTGGACGTGGAGGAGGACGACGCCGGGGGTGATCTCGATGGGCTGCTTCTGGGCGACGCGCTCGAGTTCGCCGGCGAGGCTGGCGCGGGCCTCGGAGGCGCCCGGGGGCAGGAGCGCCAGGAGGGCTTCGACGACCCGCCGCGGGGTGGCGGCGTCGATGCCCAGCGCCACGCGGTCGGTGTTGAGCAGTTCGGCCAGGGTGAGGGCCCGGCTGCGGTCCCGCGCGACGGGCGGGGCCGCGTCGGGCGCGATCTCGGAGGGGTAGATGACCATCATGCTCACCGGCTTGCGGCGTGAGAGCAAGGCGCGGGGCAGGCGGTCGATGCTGGGGCGCCACGAGACCTGGTGCTCGCGGGCCGAGAGCAGGACGAAGACGTCGTGCTCGAGCAGTTCGGGGCCCCTGGGGTTCAGCCACGTCTCGATGGCGGGCACGGGCATGCGCTGGACCTTGACGTCGGGCTTGATCGCCGCGACGAGGGTTTCCAGTTCGTCAAGGTCCGACTCGCGGGCGCTGAGGACCAGGTCGAGCCCGGCGCGGCTGGCGAGGTTCTTGACCGCCCCCACGGCGTCGACAAAGCCGGTCTCGCGATGGGCGAAGGGGGGCACGGCCAGCACGAGGCGGCTGGCGAGGTTCGGGGGCTCGGCGAAGCGGCAGACGACGAACTGCTGGGGGCAGCGCCGGAGCAGTTGGTCGAGCACGCTGCCGAAGATGAAGGACTTGCGCCCCGAGTCGCCGGTCCACCCCATGACGACGGTGGAGATGCGCAGTTCGCGGACGGCTCGGACGATGCCCTCGGCCGCGTTGGTGTCCAGCCGGGTGACGGGGACGGCGGGGATGTCGGCGGCGGCGGCGTGGGTGACGGCCGCCCCCAGCATGCGCTCGGCCGCGGCGACCTGCGCAGAGGCATCGTCGCTCTCCTGCACGACCGTCAGGGGGTAGACCGGCTCGTGGGCGTTCTGCTCGCGGATCATGAAGGCGACGTCCATGATGGCGGGCGCGGCCTCGGGGTTGCGCAGGGGGATGAGGATGCGCCGGGGCGCCTGGGCCAGGTCCTCGGGGGCCTCGGCGAGTTGGATGGCCAGGTCGCGGCCGAAGCGCTGGATGACGCTGGACCCGACGAGGCAGGAGACCATGATCATCATGACGGTGCCGTTGACGACGGACTCGTCGAAGATCCCCAGTTCGAAGCCGACGATGACGGCGGCGAGGGTGGCGGCCGCCTGGTTGACCGTCAGCCCGTAGATCACCCAGCCCTCGGTGGCGGTGTAGCCCAGGACGCGCCGCGCGATGACGGCCGCGGCCAGCTTGGTCAGCACGACGGTGACGACCATGACCGCCGAGACCTTCCAGGTCTGCAGGTCGGAGAGGAAGACGCGCGGGTCGACCAGCATGCCGACGGAGATCAGGAAGATCGGGATGAACATCCAACTGCCCGCGAAGGCGACGCGGGTCATCAGGACGCTCTGCTTGGGGACGAGTCTGTTGAGCGCCAGCCCGGCGAGGAAGGCGCCCAGGATGGGCTGGACGCCCGCGACCTGGGCCATGTAGGCGCAGAGGTACCCAGCGGCCATCAGGAAGACGAAGTGCGAGGGGCCCTCGGCGGGCACGGTGCGGAAGAACCAGCGCGCGACGATCGGCAGGCCCCACCAGACCGCGGCGGTGTAGGCGACGAGCGAGACGATCAGGACGCCCCAGAAGCCCGCGGAGAGTTCACCCTGGGCGGCGCGCGCGATGACGGCGAGGACGAGCAGCGCGGAGGTGTCGGTGATGATGGTGCCGCCCACGGCCGTCGTGACGGCCGGGTTCTTGGTCAGGCCCAGGCGGCTGACCATCGGGTAGGTCAGCAGGGTGTGCGAGCCGAACATGCTGGCGAGCAGGATGGCGGCCTGGAGGGAGAAGTCGAGGATCAGCAGCGCGGCGAAGGTCCCGACGACCTGCGGCACCCAGTAACTGACGTGCCCGAAGGCGAGGCTGTGGTTGCGGTACCGCCGGAACTGGTTGAGGTCCATCTCCAGGCCGGCGCTGATCATGATGTAGAGCAGGCCGACGGTGCCGAGCAGGACGACCGCCTCGCCGCGTTCGAGCAGGCCCAGGGCGTTGGGCCCGACGACCACGCCGGCGACGATCAGCCCGATGATGCCCGGGACGCGCAGGCGCTGCATGACGAGCGGGGCGACGAGGACGATCAGCATCAGCACGCCGAAGGTCAGCACCGGGTCGGTGATCGGCAGCGACCAGTCGGCCTGGGCGAGCGTGCGCATGGGCGGATGGTATTCGGAGCCCGGCGCCCGAACGCGGGGGGCGGTCTACCAGAGCACGCGGGTGCGGATCGTCTCGGGGATGGCGCGGAGGCGGTCGGTGAAGGCCCCGGTGTCGGAGGGGTCTACGTCGATCACGACGTAGCCGACCTCGCCCAGGGTGCGCAAGTATTGCCCCGCGACGTTGACGCCCAGTTCCGCGGCGGCCCGGTGGATCTGCCCCAGCACGCCGGGCACGTTGCGGTGGAAGTTCAGGACGCGGTGGGGGCGCGGCCCGGCGTCGGGGCGGGGCTGCTCGGGCAGGTCGACCTCGGGGGTGTTGACCGAGCCGATGGTCGAGCCGGTGTCGATGAAGCGGGTGATCTTGGCGGCGACCTCGAGGGCGATGGCCCGCTGGGCCTCGGCGGTGCTGCCCCCGATGTGCGGCGTCAGGATGACGTTGGGCATGTTCTGCAGGGGGCAGTCGAAGGGGTCGCCGGTGCGCGAAGGCTCGGCGGGGAAGACGTCCAGCGCGGCGCCCGCGAGGCGCTGGTCGCGGAGGGCGTCGGCGAGGGCGTCGAGGTCGACCACGCCGCCGCGGGCGTTGTTGATGAGGTAGGCCCCGGGCTTCATGCGGGCGATCTCGTCCCGGCCGATCAGCCCCTTGGTCGCGCCGGTGTCGGGCACGTGGATGGTGACGGCGTCGGAAAGGGCGAGCAGTTCGCCCAGGCCGGCGACCTGGCGGGCGTTGCCCAGGGCGAGTTTCGTCGAGACGTCGAAGTAGACGACGCGCATGCCGATGGCCTCGGCGAGCACCGAGACCTGCGAGCCGATGTGGCCGTAGCCGACGATGCCCAGCGTGCGCCCGCGCACCTCGTGGCTGCCGGCGGCGCTCTTGTCCCAGCGCCCGGCGTGAAGGGTGGCGGAGCGTTCGGTCAGGCGGCGGTGCAGGGCGATGACCTCGGCGATGGTCAGTTCGGCGACCGAGCGCGTGTTGGAGAACGGGGCGTTGAAGACCGGCACGCCCCGGCGTGCGGCGTCGTCGAGCGCGACCTGGTCGGTGCCCGCGCAGAAGCAGCCGACGGCGAGCAGGCGCTCGCACGCGCCGAGGGCATCGGCGGTCAGGCGCGTCTTGGACCGCAGGCCGACGACGTGGGCCCGGCGGATCTCGTCGAGGAGCGCGTCGCCTTCCAGCGCCCCGGCGTGTGCGCGGACGGTGAAGCCGGCGCGTGCGAGTTCGGCGGCGCCGTCGGGGTGGATCGACTCGAGCAGGACGATCTCGATGCCGGACTTGGGGAAGGAGGTCTTCATTCGGCCGGGGATTCCGGGCCGGCGGGGACGGCCTGGCCGGTTGGGGGGATCTGGTCGGGGGCGGCCGGCACGCCGGGCAGGGGGTTGAGTTCCTCGGGCGGGGTGAGTTCGACCACGCCGGTGTAGATCAGGGCGCCGAGCACGCCGGCCAGCGCGATGCGGTAGTAGCCGAAGAGGGCAAGGCCGTGGCGGTTGAGGAAGCCGATGAGCCATCGGACGGCGATGGCGGCGCAGACGGTGGCCGAGACCATGCCGACGGCGATGGGCGCCCAGCCGATGACCTCGAACATGCTGGGCCCGTCGCTGGAGAGGGTTTTGTGGAGCGAGTAGACGCAGGCCCCGCCGAGCGTGGGCAGGCCGAGGAGGAAGGAGAACTCCGCCGCCCGCCGCGGGTGCAGGCCGACGAGCACCCCCCCCGCGATGGTCATCATGGAGCGCGAGGTGCCGGGGACCATGGCGACGCACTGCAGCAGGCCGATGAGGGCGGCCTGCCGGAAGGAGATCTCGTGCAGGTCCGGGCCCAGGTCGGGCGGGGGCTGGTCGATCGGCTGGGGGTCGGGGCCGGGTCGGAAGCGGCGCAGGCGCGTGCGGTCCAGGCCGATCATGAAGATGCCGCCCAGGGCCAGGGCGGTCAGGACGCTGGGGGTGTTGAACAGGGCGGCCTCGATGGTCTCGGCCAGCCAGAGGCCCAGGACGGCGGCCGGGATGAAGGCCAGGATCAGGCGCAGGGCCAGGGCCAGGCCCTCGGGGTCCCGGCCGAGCAGGCCCTTGGTCATGCGGACGACGCGGGGGAAGTAGATGCCCAGGACGGCCAGGATGGCGCCGCCCTGGATGACGATGTTGAAGGTGTCGACGGCGGCCTTCTGGCGGGGCGTCGAGTCGAGGCCCATCAGGGCTGAAGCGACGATCAGGTGGCCGGTGGAGGAAACGGGGAGGTACTCGGTCACGCCCTCAACGATCCCGAGCACGAGGGCCTCGACCAGACTCATCGCTCCCATGCGCGTCGCTCCGTCCGTGTGACGCGTCGGCGTCCGAGAACCCGCGGGCCGGCGGCCCTGCCAGCGGTAGAGAGAGTAGCCTTGGGCCCATGATCGACCGGATCACGCCGATTCATGACCCCGATGACCCGCGCGTGGCGGTGTTCCGCAACCAGAAGGACGCCTGGCTGCGCGCGGCACACAACCCGGACCGCGCCGGCGCCCGAACGGGTGGTACGCCGACGGGCGACGGGCTGTTCATGGCCGAGGGGGCGCTCGTGGTCGAGCACCTGCTCGCGTCGGCGTACCCGGTCGAGTCGGTCCTGGTGGCCGCGGGCCGGGCGGGGGCGCTCGCGGACCTGCTGGGGCGCGTGCCGGCGGGCGTGCCGATCTACGCGGCGGACCGGGGGGTGATCGAGGGGATCGCCGGGTTCGACCTGCACCGGGGCCTGCTGGCGTGCGGACGCCGCCTGCCGGCGCGGGACGCGACCGATCTGGCCAGCGCGTGCCGGGCGCTGGTGGTGCTCGAGGACCTGTCGAACCACGACAACCTGGGCTCGGTGTTCCGCTCCGCGGCGGTCCTGGGCGGGGCCGGGGTGGGGGTGCTGCTGAGCCCGAGGTGCTGCGACCCCTTGTACCGCAAGGCCTTGCGCGTTTCGATGGGCCACGCCCTGCGCCTGCCGTTCGCCGTGATGGACGACTGGCCCGCGGGCCTCGGCATGCTGGCGGGCCTGGGCTACACCCTGCTGGCGCTGGACCCGGCGGCCGACGCCGCGCCGGTCGACCGGGTCGATCCCCCCGGAAAGCCGGCGCTGGTCTTCGGCGCGGAGGGCCCGGGACTGAGCGCGGGCGTGCGGGCGTTGTTGGGTGCGGGCGGGGGCCGGCTGGTGGGCATCCCGCAGGCGACGGGGGCCGATTCGTTGAATATCGCGGTGGCCGCGGGCGTTGCCATGCACCGGCTGTTGCGCCCGTCGTGACGGGCGCCGGGGTTTTTCGGTCAGGTTCAGGTCGCAAGGAGGATGTCTCATGCTGCTGTCCGCGCTCGTTCCCGCGTTGGTGCTCTCGACGGGTCTGCTGTCCGGGGTCGGCGAGCCCGAGGCCGGGCGCACGAAGCAGGCGGCGGTGGACCCCGGGGCGTACGCCTCGGCGGACTGGCCGGCGCACAACACCAGCCTGTACGCCGAGAACCTGCAGGGCAAGAAGTTGCCCACGGCGCTGGGCGAGGAGACCTGGCTGACGGAGAAGCAGGACTTGGAGGGCAAGGTCCTGGTGCTGGACTTCTGGGCCACCTGGTGCGGGCCGTGCATCGCGGCCGAGCCGAAACTGACGGCCCTGCAGAAGAAGTTGAAGGACCACCTGGTGGTGATCGGCGTGTCCGGCCAGAACGAGGACATCGAGACGGTGCGCAGTTACCTGGACGAGAAGGGGACCGAGCACGCATACGTGCACGACGCCGAGCAGCGGGTGTTCAAGCCGTTCAAGTCGCGCGGCATCCCGCTGGTCGTGGTGATCTCGACCGACGGCGTGGTCCGCTGGATGGGCAACCCGCACGCGCCCGAGTTCGACAAGGCGGTCGAGCAGACGGTCCGCGTGGACCCGGGCCTGAAGGCTCCCGCGAAGGAGTGATCGCGTCGAAAAGCGGCGATCGCGGCGGCCCTCTCGGGGGCCGCCGCTTGTTTTTGGACGCAACCGTTCCGCGGCGGGCCGGTTTGTGGCATACTGGTCGTCCGGCCGTCGGGCCGCACGGAGGGTTGTCATGCACGCACGCCGAGTTGTTCTGATGGCCGGGCTGGCCGCGCTGTTCGCGGGGATGGGGGCGATGTCGCCCCGGATCGGGCGGGAGGGGGACGCCGGGCGCCGGGAGAAGTTGGCGGCGTTGGAGGGCAAGGCGTTCGCGCCGCAGGCGTGGGCGGCCCTGACGGAGTGGGTGGGGGTGGAGGGGGACGCGCCGACGCCGGACTCGTTGAAGTCCGGCGGGGTGGTTGCGTTCGCGTTCATCGATTCGGGCAGCGCGGCGGCGATGACGATGCTCAACACCCTGACGCGGATGCAGCGGACGCAGGGGGGCGAGGGGGGGCTCTCGGTGTTCGCGGTGCACCCGACGGCGGGGTTTGAGGAGTTGCAGCGTCTGGCCGGCGAGGGTCGGGTGCGCATCCCGGTGGCCCGGGACTCGGGCGGGTTCCGGGAGGAGATGGGCGCCGACGACGTGCCGGACCTCTACCTGATCGACCGCGCGGGCCAGTTGCGGTTCGCGGACATCGAGACGCGGTCGCTGCCCCTGGCGGTGAACATGCTGCTGCGGGAGAACGCCGAGGAGGCCGTGGCGAACGCGGCGGCGGAAGCGGCGGGGCCGGTCGCGGTGCGGGCGGCGTCGTCCCCGAGCAGGCGCGCGAAGGGCAAGGAGGTCGCCTGGGAAGCGCCCGACGCGACGGCGTACGCCCGCGCGTCGTGGCCCGCGCACAACTCGGGCAACCTGTACGCGAACAACTCGCAGGGTCAGCGGCTGCCGGTGGGTCTGGGCGGGGAGCGATGGCTGACGCCGGAGCAGGACCTGAGCGGCAAGGTGATCGTGCTGGACTTCTGGGCGACCTGGTGCGGGCCGTGCCTGGCGGTGATGCCGGCGCTCGACGAGTTGCAGAAGGCCAACCCGGACACCCTGGCGGTGCTGGGCGTGGCCGGTCAGGGCGAGAACCTGAACACGGTCAACGCCTACCTGCGCCGCAGCAAGCACTCGTACGGCCAGTTGTTCGACGAGAAGCAGGCGGTGTACAAGTCGCTGCAGGTCCGGGCGATCCCGCATGTGGTGGTGCTGTCGACCGACGGCGTGGTGCGGTGGCAGGGCAACCCGCACCTGCCGCAGTTCCGGGCCGCGGTCGAGCAGGTCATCCGAGAGGACCCAGGGGTCGCGTCGGGGGGCTGACGCGGGGCGCGTAGCATCGCGGTCGATGGATCGCGACGACCAGCCCGGCCGCCCCGCCCCCCCAACCCCTCCCCGCGCGTGGACGCCCCCGGCGCGGGTGGTGCTGGTCGAGCCGGAGATCCCGAACAACACGGGGTCGATCGGGCGGACCTGCGTGGCGACGGGGTGTGCGCTGCACCTGGTGCATCCGTTGGGGTTTGACATCGACGAGAAGGCGTGCCGGCGGGCGGGGCTGGACTACTGGCCGCGGGTGGACCTGACCGAGCACGCCGACCGGCACGCGTGGGAGCGGTCGGTGGGGCTGGACGGGGCCGGCGGCGCGGCGGCGGACGCGGCTGGCGGCGAAGGCCGGCCCGGGGTGTGGCTGTTCACGGCTCGGGCGGGACGGTCGCTGTTCGAGGCGCCGATCCGGCCGGGGGACTGCCTGGTGTTCGGGCGCGAGAGCGTCGGCCTGCCGGCGGACCTGCTGGCCCGCCACCCCGAGAAGACGGTGGGAATCCCCCTGGTTCCCGGGGAGCGGTCGATGAATCTGTCCAACGCGGTGGCGGTGGCGGTCTACGAGGTGGTTCGGCGGATGGTCGCATCCGGAACCCTGCTGGTGGACCGGGAGGGGCGTTTGGTCGCGGGGTCACCGGGCGTTCGCCCGATTTGATGCGAAGAAAAGTGCCTTGCCGCGAACAACTTACGCGCGGCGGCGTATCAATTGGTGACTGGTGCGGACACGCGGAAAGCACCGGAACGAGCAACGCGATTCAGATTCATCTCTCCTCTCTCCAGAACAGTGTGCCGCCCCTTGTGGGCGGTACACTGTTTTTGCACCCGGCGGTTGTGCGGCGTGCGGAGGTGTCGAGCGTGCGGCGAAGCGGATTCAGGGCCGGGGTCGGGACGGGGGGCGGGTGGCTGGCGGCCGGGGTGCTGGCGTGCTTGGGCGTCTTGGTCGCCGGGGGTTGTCAGAAGACGGCGCTGCGTCCGGACGACGTGCGCTCGCCGTACGACCGCTACGAGCGGGTGCGGGCCGAGCGGGCCGAGCCGTACCTGGAGGACGAGTACGGCCGACGCACGCCGAACCTGCGCGGGCGTCTGCTGGAACGGTCCGAGTAGTCGCCGGCCCGGTCCTGTCGGTGGTCCGGATTGGGGGCTGCGCGGGGCGGGGTGGCGGTTGTTCGGCGTCCGCGCGGGGGGCGCCGGCGCAGGCCGCGCAAGCCTCGCCATCGCACGGGCAGAAACCGCAGGATTGTCGAAGAAATGCGGCCTCAACGCCCGATTCCTTGGATACCCTCCCCGGAGAGACCGCGCATGTCCTTTTCCCGCCTCAGCCCGCTGCCCGCCTCGCGTGTGCGCACGAAGGTGGTGTGGTGCGCGCTGGCCGGGGCGATGACGGTTGGGGTCGGGTTGCTCTCGCTGCTGGACCCGGGTTCGCCGGCCCGTTCGGGGGGCGTGTCGTTGTCGCCGCTGATGGCGGTGGGCGGCGCCCGGGGCGTGGAGACGGTGCTGCAGACGCGTGCGCCGATCGAGGACGGGCGCTGGCACACGATCGTGCTGGTGCACTCCGGCTCTCCGGCCGGCTCGGCGGCCACGATCGAGGAGAGCCACCGGGAGGTCGGCTACGACGGGCTGGGCTTCCACTTCGTGGTGGGCAACGGCGCGGGCATGTCCGACGGGCAGATCCACGTGGGCTACCGCTGGATGGACCAGTTGGACGGGGCGCGTCTGGCGGGCCTGAACGGCTCGTCCAGGGGCATCATCGAGGTCTGCCTGGTCGGCGACGGCGACCGGCGTCCGTTCGGTCGTGAGCAACTGGTGCGAACCGCTCAGTTGCTGGCCACCCTGTGCGAGCGACTGGACATCCCGCCCGACGGCGTGCGCCTGCACCAGGACCTGGCCCAGACGACCAGCCCGGGCCGGTATTTCCCGCGCCAGGCCTTCGAGGAACTGCTCGCGTCGATGCGCTAACCTTCCGCCCCCCGTTTGCGCCCGCGGCGGGTCGTCGCGGGGGTGGGTGTGGGGGGTGTGTCGGCGGATATGATCGTCCGGCCGGGCGCCCGCGGACCGAACGGGGGCCCGGGAACGCAACCGTCCGCACGGGCAGCCGAAAGACCACTTGTCGGGGCGCGTTCTCGTCCCGGGAATCCAGAACCGCCGGCCGCCGGGTCGGACCGCCACCCCGTCCCCCCTCCCGTCGGTGTGTTTCATGAGCGACGAACTTCCCGACATCCAGCCGGTCTACAAGAAGGGCGACACCGTGGAGGGCATGCGCGTGCTCTCGGAGGTGGGCCGGGGCGCGGCGTCGGTGATCTACCTGGTGCAGGACCCCAAGAGCAAGCAGATCTGGGCCCTCAAGCACGTGCAGAAGCGCAGCCCGAAGGAGCAGCGCTTCCTGGACCAGGCCGAGATGGAGCACAAGATCGCCTGCTCGATCAGCCACGAGTCGATCCGCAAGATCCCCAAGATCATCAAGAAGGGCTCGCTGCTGAACACACGCGAACTCTTCCTGGTGATGGAGTTCGTCGACGGCGTCTCGCTGCACGAGGAGCGTCCCGAGCGGATGGACCAGCTGGTCGACGTGTTCCGCCAGACGGCGCACGGGCTGGCGCAGATGCACGACGCGGGCTTCGTGCACGCGGACATGAAGCCCCACAACGTGATCGTGGCGCCGGACTTCAACGGCGGTGGCCTGACGGCCAAGGTGATCGACCTGGGCCAGTCGTGCAAGGTGGGCACGATCAAGGAGCGCATCCAGGGCACGCCGGACTACATCGCGCCCGAGCAGGTGCGCCGCGGGCAGATCACGCAGAAGACGGACATCTACAACTTCGGCGCGACGATGTACTGGGTGCTGACGGGCCGGAACATCCCGACGGCGATGGGGCTGAAGAACGACGCGCTGACCAACTCGATCGACGAGAGCCGCATCGAGCCGCCGGTGCCGGTGCGCCAGATCAACCCCGAGGTCCCCGAGCGCCTGGAGACCCTGGTGCTCGAGTGCGTGCGGGTGCGCCCGGAGGACCGCCCGGCGAACATGCACGTGGTGGCGGACCGGCTGGACCTGATCCTGGGCATCGTGCGTGCGGCCGCCGCTGCCGGGGCGCCGGCGGTCGAGGACTGAGGCGGGCGTGGGGGGCCTTGACCTGTCCAGCGTCGGGGCGGTGGTCGAGACGCTGCGCGCCGGCGCCGAGGCCAACCGGACGGCCCCGTGCCGCGCGGGGTCGATCGACCGGGTCGAGGCGCCCGGACGCCTGATCGCCACCGGCGACATCCACGACAACCCGATCAACTTCGCCCGCGTGGTCGAGGCCGCGGGCCTGGGCGACGAGGCATCGGCGTCGCCCGCGCACCTGACGCTGCACGAGATCATCCACCCGCCGACCCTGGTTGGCGGCATGGACTTCTCGTACCGCGGGCTGGTTCGGGTGGCGGCGCTCAAGGCGCGATTCCCGGGATTCGTGCACACGCTGCTGGCCAACCACGAACTGGCGCAGGTGGTCGGCGCGGGCATCGTCAAGAACGGGGTGCGGGTGGTCGACGCGTTCAACGCGGGGGTCGAGTACGTCTTCGGCGACGACTCGGACCTGGTGCAGGAAGCGATCCGGGACTTTGTGTTCTCGATGCCGCTGGCGCTGCGGTGCGTGTGCCCGCAGGGCGACATCCTGTGCGCCCACTCGCTGCCGGCGGCGGCCCACATGGGCCGGTTCGACGCGTCGATCCTCTCGCGCGACCTGACGGAGGAGGACTACCGCCCGCGCGCGGGCTCGGCCTACTTCATGGTCTGGGGGCGCGGGTACGACGCCGAGTTGCTCGAGGACCTGACCGAGCGCTGGGGGGTCAACCTGTTCATCCTGGGGCACGAGCACGCCGAGCGCGGCTACGCGCTGGTCGAACCCAACGCGCTGGTGCTCAACACCGACCACGAGCGCGGGGTGTACCTGCCGGTCGACCTGTCGAACAAGCCCCGGCTGGCGGAGTGCCCGGGGCTGGTCGTGCCCGTGGCGGGCGGCTGAGCGGCCCGCAACCGGGCGGGGCGGCGGTGGTTTGATGAGGC
>CAZFSO010000058.1:0-13609 GCA_964522095.1 uncultured Phycisphaeraceae bacterium
GCCAAGATCGCGGCCAAACTCGCGGTCGGCTACACCCTCGACGAACTGCGCAACGACATCACCGGGACCACCAGCGCCTGCTTCGAGCCGAGCATCGACTACGTCGTCACCAAAATGCCCCGCTGGACCTTCGAGAAGTTCCCCGAGGCCGACGAGACCCTGACCACGCAGATGAAGTCCGTCGGCGAGGCCATGGCCATCGGGCGGACCTTCAAGGAGTCCTTCCAGAAGGTCGTCCGGTCGATGGAGGTCAAGCGATTCGGCTTCGGCCTGGACCGCAACGACCTGTGGCTGGAGCACGAGCGCAGCGCCGACGGCCGCGGCGCCGACGGCCAGCCGATCGCCTGGCCCGTCAACGCCGACAAACTCACCCGCAAACTCAGCGTGCCCAGCCAGGGACGCATGTACTACGTGCGCTACGCCCTGAAGATGGGCTGGTCGATCGACCGCGTCCACGAACTGAC
Organism: uncultured Phycisphaeraceae bacterium; assembly: GCA_964522095.1. Lineage (GTDB taxonomy): Bacteria > Planctomycetota > Phycisphaerae > Phycisphaerales > UBA1924 > UBA6054. The sequence goes on from CAZFSO010000058.1 coordinate 465, forward strand.
CCACATCGACCGGTTCTTCCTGGCCCAGTTCGCCGAACTGGTCGCCTTCGAGGACGAACTGCTCGCCGCCGGCACGCTCGACAACGTCGACGCGGCCCTGATGCTGCGGGCCAAGCGCCTGGGCTACTCCGACGTGCAACTGGCCAACGTGTTCCTGGGCGAGCAGTCCGCCGCGGCCCTGCTCCGCGTGCGCGCCAGGCGCAAGGCCCTGGGCGTCGAGGCGGTGTTCAAGGCGGTCGACACCTGCGCCGCCGAGTTCGAGGCGGTCACGCCATACTACTACTCGACCTACCAGCCCGGGCGCACCCGCGTCGACCCCGACGGGCGCAGCGTGGCCCTGCCGGCCGAGGACGAACTCTCCCTGCGCCTGGCGCAGAGCGCCGGCGACGGGCAGTTCGTCGTGATCCTCGGCGGCGGGCCCAACCGCATCGGCCAGGGCATCGAGTTCGACTACTGCTGCGTGCACGCCTCGATGACCGCCCGCGAACTGGGCTTCCGCTCGGTGATGGTCAACTCCAACCCCGAGACCGTGTCGACCGACTACGACACCAGCGACCTGCTGTTCTTCGAGCCGCTGACGCTCGAGGACGTCCTGAACATCGTCGAGCGCCTGGGCGCCTCACCGCGCTCGCTGCCCGAGGGGGTCTCGGCCGCCCCGGGCGTGGAGGTCGGCCCGCGCGACCGCGAGGCCATCCTGCGCAGCCTGCGACAGGCCGGGCACGACCGGGGCGAGGTGCTCATGCGCCTCGCCGGCGCCGCCGAGGACGAGACCTGGATCGTCGGCGTGTCCGACGGGCGCGTTCTGACCATCCCCACCGACGGCTCGGGCGGCGCGACCCACGACCGCGAACTCGTCGGCCACCTCGCACGGCACACCGCCCAGGTGCGCGCCTGGGCCCAGCGCGGGCCGGTGCGCGGCCTCATCGTCCAGTTCGGCGGCCAGACCCCCCTGAACCTCGCCCACGGGCTGGACCTGGCCGGCGTCCCGCTGCTCGGCACACCCCTCGACGCGATCGACCGCGCCGAGGACCGCGACCGGTTCGACCAGTTGCTCACCAAACTCAGCCTCAAGCGCCCGGGGTCGGGCATCGCGCGCTCGGCCGAGGAGTCGGTCGCCATCGCCGACCGCATCGGCTACCCGGTGCTCGTGCGCCCGTCCTACGTGCTCGGCGGGCGGGGCATGGAGATCTGCCCGGACGAGGCGGCCCTGCGCCACTACATGGCCACCGCGGTCGACGCCTCGGGCCTGGACGACGCGCCGATCCTCATCGACCAGTTCCTCGACGCCGCCACCGAACTCGACGTGGACGTGGTGGCCGACTTCGGCGCCGCCGACGAGCCCCGCGCGGTCGTCTGCGCCGTCATGGAGCACATCGAGCAGGCGGGCGTCCACTCGGGCGACTCGACCTGCATGATCCCCCACGAGACGCTGCGCGCCTCGACGGTGCGTGAGGTCCGCCAGACGGCCCGGCGACTGGCCGCCGAACTGGGCGTGTGCGGGCTGATGAACGTGCAGATGGCGGTCAAGGACGACGAGGTCTACATCATCGAGGTCAACCCCCGCGCCAGCCGCACGGTGCCGTTCGTCGGCAAGGCCAAGGGCGTGGCGTGGGCCAGCGTCGCGGCGCGGGCGATGCTGGGCGTGCCCCTCAGCGAGCAGAACACCGCCGAACTGCCCGACGTGGGCTACTGCGCCTTCAAGGCGCCGGTGTTCCCCTTCCAGAAGTTCCCCGGCGTCGACTTCGTGCTCGGCCCGGAGATGCGCTCGACCGGCGAGGTCATGGGCGTGGACGTCTCCCGGCCCGTCGCGTTCATGAAGGCCCTGCTCGGCGCGGGCACCCGCCTGCCCACCTCCGGCGGCGTGTTCCTCTCCGTGCGCCAGCAGGACAAGCAGGACATGGTCCCCGTCGCCCGGTCGCTCATGGCCATGGGCTTCGACGTCTGGACCACCGCCGGCACCGCAGAACTGCTCAAACTCCACGGCCTGCGCCCCAAGGTCATCCAGAAGATCCAAGCCGGCGCCCGCCCCAACGTCATCGACCTCATGCAGGACGGACGCATCCAACTGGTCATCAACACGCCCACCAAGACCGGCTGGCAGACCGACGAGGGACGCATCCGCGCCACGGCCGTGCGCCTGGGGGTGCCGATGATCACCACCGCGACCGCCGCCCAGCAGGTCGTCCACGCCATCGAGGCGCTCCGGGCGGGTGACTGGGGGGTTTCTGCCCTGCAGGATCTGGGCGCGCTCGCCAAGGCCGGGGTGTAGGACCCCAACCACGCCCGGGAACGCGCCATTCACCACTTTTTTGTCCGGATCGGCACGATTCGGGGCTATGTTTCAGGCCTGCGGTCCTCCCCGTCCGTACAGAAATCCCGGACTCCTTTCGCTCTTTCTCTCTTCCGGCGATCCCCACGAGGCGCCGGAACACACGGCCGTCGCGGCGCGGAAACGCGCCGCCACGGCTTGCGCCCGACGATCCGCGGTGCCGTGCTCTTCTGCCCTGCGAAGAGCACGCGCTTCACGCAACGCGCCCAACCAACTCTGGAGCGGGGGGCAACCTGCCCCCCCCCGGTCAGCCCGAAGGGCTGAGGCGTCGGGCGTCAGGTGGCAGGCTGGAAGCCGGCCCTACCGAGCGGCTTTGAGTTTCGACGCCGTGAACGCGTCCGCGGTGAGGCGCTTGTCCCAGGTGTGCGCCGGGCCCCGCAGCGACTCGTAGAACGCCCAGAGTTCGAACCAGTAACTCCGGAACCGGTGCGCGCCGAACGGCTCGTAGTGGGCCGCCAGCCGCTTCATCAGCGCCGCGTCCGGCCCTTCCATCCCCAGCACCGACCGGGCGTGACGCAGCGACTCGGAATCCAGCGCCAGGCGCGAATACCGGCCCAGCAACTGCATCACGTTGCCCGCGGCGTACGGGCCGATGCCCGGCAGCGTCAGCAGGAAGGCGAACGCCTCGTCGTCCGGCGTGGCCGGATCAACCAGCCACGCCTCGTCGATCGCGCCCGAGCGGAACAGGCGGGCCAGCGCCACGATGCGAGCATCGCGGTAGCCCACGCGGCAGCGGGCGCGCAGGTTCTCCGGGCGGGCCCGCGCGAGTTTGGCGGCGCCGGGGAAGGTCAGAAGGCCGGACGGCGAGCGCGAGCCGTAGACCTCGCAGAGCCGCCGGTTCATGGTGATGGTGCTCGGCCAGGCCACGTTGCAACTGGTGACGGTCTTGACCACGTCCTCGAAGAGCGTGGGCGAACGGAACAGGCGGAACCTGCCCGACGCCCTCCACCTGGGGTCGAGGCGGTGGAAGGCGCGGCGCTCGGACGCGGGCGCGTCCAGCCAGAGCATGCGCCCGACGCCGGCCCGCGCGGCGGCCTGCTCGGCGCGGCCCAGCGTCCGGTCGAACCGCGCCCGCAGACGCCCGGCCCGCTCGTCGATCACCACGCCCGCCGGACCCTCGGCGAGGTCCAGGGCCCGGGCGAAGGTCCGGGCGTCGGGGTCCCAGTGGTTGGGTTCGAGCAGGAAGTAGCCGTAGGAGCAGACGTCGCGGGCCAGGTCGAAGTCGTCCGGCGCGGCGATGGTCAGCGTCGTGCCCACGGCGTCAGACGGCCAGGAGTTCGTCGAAGTTGAAGGCGTAGGTGGTCAGGTTGCCGCAGAGGCGGTCCGCCGAGCGGTCGAACATCTCGGCGTGCGTCTCCAGTTGCGCCTGGAGTTGCTCGCGGGTCAGGCCGGCCCGCTCGGCCAGGCGCACGGACCAGTCGAGCATGTCGGAGGCCATGGCCAGGTCGCACTCGAAGTGGAACTGGAACCCGTAGGTGCGCATGCCCACGCGGAACGCCTGCACCTTGCAGACCGCGGTCGAGGCGAGCGTCTGGGCGCCGGGCGGCAACTGCGTCACCGCGTAGGCGTGCGAGTGCAGTTGCGGGCAGGCCCAGGGGATGCCCGCCAGCACCGTCTCGGTCTGGCCGAGGCTGTTGAGGTGGACGGGCGCGACGCCCACCTCCGGCACGGGCATGCGCTCGACGCGACCGCCCAGCGCGATCGCGATCTGCTGGGCGCCCAGGCAGATGCCCAGGACCGGCTTGTGGGCCTCGTGGGCGGCCCGGATCAGCGCCTGCTCGCGTGACAGGAACGGGTGGTTCTCGTCGACGTTCTGGGCGCCGCCCAGGACGATCAGGCCGTGGAGGTCGTCAAGGTCGCTCGGCACGCCGGCGGGGTCGAGGTCCACGCGCCGGACGTCGATGCGGAAGCCGTGGTCACGCAGCGAACGCCCGAGGCGTCCGGCGTGGGCGTGGTCGTTGTGCTGGAGGATGACGATTCTGGCCATGGACGATCATAGGAGACCGCGCCCGCCCGCCGGGCCGTAGGATGGGCCCGCCGGAGCGTGTGCGTCGGCTGCGTGACGGAGGCTGACGATGCGGACCCTGGTGTTTCTGTTTGCCGTGCTGACGGCGTGTTTCCTGCCCGCCCCGCAAGCGTCCGGGCAGGTGTCCGGCGGCGTGGGCGACTCGGTGGTCAAGATCTCGGCGACCTACCGCGCGCCGGACTTCGAGGCCCCCTGGCGGCGTGAGGCCCCCGAGGAGTTCACCGGGTCCGGCTTCGTGATCGAGGCCACGGGCGGCGAACGGCTGATCCTGACCAACGCCCACGTCGTCGAGTACGCCTCGCAGATCTTCGTCCAGCCCGCACGCAGTTCCGACCGCCTGCGCGCCGAACTCGTCGCCATCGCCCGCGGCATCGACCTGGCGGTGGTCCGCATCCGGTCCGAGTCCGATCGGGACGCCTTCCACGAGAACCACCCACCCCTGGCCCTGTCCGACGAGCTGCCCCGCATCGGCGGCACGGTGCAGGCCTACGGCTACCCCCTCGGCGGCGAGCAGATCTCCATCACCGAGGGCATCGTCAGCCGAGTCGAATACGCCGACTACTACTACGAGACCTTCGGCCTGCGCGTGCAGGTCGACGCCGCCCTGAACCCCGGCAACTCCGGCGGGCCGGTCGTCATGGACGGGCGCGTGATCGGCGTGACCTTCTCCGGCATCGACCAGGCCCAGAACATCGGCTACCTCATCCCCGTCGAGGAGGTCCGGGCCTTCCTCGACGACGTCGCCGACGGCTCGTTCGAGGGCCGGCCCCGCGTCTTCGCCAAGGGCTTCCAGACCGCCGAGAACAACGCCGTCCGCGCCTGGCTCGGCCTGACCGACGAGCACACCGGCCTGATCTACGCCGCCGACGAGGACGAGGAGGAACGCGAACTGCCCCTGGAGCGCTGGGACCTGCTCGACCGCATCGGTGATTTCGACGTCGACAACGCCGGCCTGATCACGCTGGAGGGCGGCCTGCGGGTGTCCTGGGCCTACCAGGTGCCGCTGCTGGCCGAGGACGGCTCGGTCCCCGTCACCGTGATCCGCAAGGGCCAGCCCGTCACGGTCGACCTCCCCGTGGCCGCACAGCGCGACGACCTCTTGCCCCACCTGGGCAACGAGTACCCCGAGTACTTCGTCCTCGGCCCCCTGGTCCTCAGCCCGGCCCGCCGCGACCACCTGCGCGAGTACTACGTGGGCTACCTGGCCGCGATGGGCTCGCCGGTCGCCCTGCGGGCCGACGAGGTGCGCGCCTTCGAGGGCGAGGAACTGGTCATGGTCGTCTCCGGCCTGCTGCCCCACCCGATCAACAAGGGCTACGAGATCGCCTACCGCCCGACCGTCAAGGCCGTCAACGGCGTGGCCGTGCGCTCGATGACCCACCTGCTCGAACTGGTGCGCGACTCGGACGACGAGTTCCTGGTCTTCGAGTTTTTCGACGACAACCAGGAGGTCCTCGTCTTCAACCGCGAGGAACTCCTCGACGCGACCGAGGAGATCCTCGAGGACAACTCGATCCGCCGCCAGGGCTCCGACCGCTTCATGAGCGTGTGGGAAGACTGATCGCGCCCTGCCTGGAGCGGAGGGCTACCAGCCCTCCGTTCGGGCGCAGCCCGAAGTTGCTGGTGGGGCCGGCTTCCAGCCGGCCTCTCCACCCCCAAGGCGCACGCCATCCCGTCGCTTGCGCTCCGGGCTATCTGAGGTATCCGATCTCCAACCTGGAGCGGAGGGCTTCCAGCCCTCCGTTCGGGCGCAGCCCGAAGTTCTTCGGTGGGGCCGGCTTCCAGCCGGCCTCCTCACACCCAAGGCCGCAGCCCTCCGGGCTGACGGGGGGCAGGTTGCCCGCCGCTCCAAGACAACTTGGCGCGGAGGGCGGAACGCCCCGCAACCGCGTGGCCCCTCGGGCGTAGACTCGCCACGCCGGCGGACCCCCGGCAGCCAGGACCCCCATGACCGACGCGAAGACGCCGAGCCCCGAGCGGCCGGGCGATGGGCCCGTGCCCCCGTCCGTCGCGATCGAGCGGGACCGCCCGCTGGCCGAGTTGCTGCGCATCGCCGCCCCCTCGGTGGCGACGATGTCCAGTTACACCGTCATGCAGTTCGTCGACAAACTGATGGTGTCCCGCATCGGCCCCGACCCGGTCTACGTCTCGGCCCAGAGCAACGCGGGCATCCTCTGCTGGACGCTCATGTGCTTCTGCGTGGGCGTCACCGGCGTGACCAGCTCGTTCGTCTCCCAGAACCTCGGCGCCGGACGCCCGCAGCGCGGTTCCTCGTACGCGTGGGCCGCGATGTGGATCGGGATGGCCTACTGGGCCATGGTGCTCATCCCCGCGGCCGTGCTCGCCCCCACGCTGTTCGGCGCCCTCCACGGCGACACCCCGCGCCTCGTCGAGCAGGAGGTCCAGTACGCCCAGGTCGTCATCGCCGGCGGCGTGTTCACCCTCATGGCCAAGGGCCTGCACAACTACTTCTTCGGCCTGCACCGCCCCGGCGTGGTGATGATGGCCGTCGTCGGCGCCAACCTGGTCAACGTCTTCGCCAGCATGGTGCTCGTCTTCGGCGAGGCCGGCTTCCCCCTCGGTGAGGCGCCGGGATCGACCTGGGCGGTGCTGTGGCCGGCCTTCCACGCCGTCTCGGACGCAGCCGCGTGGACCGCCGGCCTCTTCGGCGTCGAGCCGATGGGCGTGCGCGGGGCCGCATGGGGCACCGTCATGGGCAACACCGTCGAACTCGGCGTGCCGCTCGCGGTCTTCCTCGGCCCGGGCATGGCCCGCCGGTTCGCCACAAGGGTCCCCTGGCGTCCGGCCAAAGTCTTCTACAAAGACCTGGTCCGCGTCGGCTGGCCGGCCGGGCTGATGTTCATCAACGAGATGGTCTGCTGGTTCGTCCTGATGGTCTGGCTGATCCCCGCCGGCGGGCGCGCCCGCGCCGCCGCCCTGGGCATGGACCCCGCCGGCGTCACCGAGTCGGGCGTGGTCGCCAACACCGCCGGGTGGATCACCCTGCAGTGGATGCACCTGGCCTTCATGCCGGCCGTGGGCGTCTCGATCGCCACCCAGGCCATGGTCGGCAAGGCGATCGGCGCGCGTCGGCACGACGTCGCCGCCGCCCGCACCTGGCTGTGCGTCAAGGTCGCCGTGGGCTACATGGGGTGCTGCGCCCTGGCCTTCGTCCTGTTCCGCACCCAACTCACCGGGGTGTTCATCAACAGCGGGACCGACGGGGCGACCCGGGCCGAACTGCTCCGCCTGGGCGGCTGGCTGCTGATCGGCGCGGGCGTCTTCCAGGTCTTCGACGCCCTGGCCATCATCACCTCGGCCGCCCTGCGCGGCGCGGGCGACACGGTCTGGCCCGGCGTGCTGACCGTCGTGCTGAGTTGGACCCTGATCGTGGGGCTCGGATACGCCCTGATCGTGCTGTTCCCGACCCTCGGGGCCATCGGCCCGTGGATCGGCGCCTCGCTGTACATCTCGGTGCTGGGGGTGGCCCTGGTGCTGCGGTTTGTCGGCGGGCGATGGAAACAGATCTCGCTGGTCCGCGAGGACCCCGAACTCGACCCGCCGCCGGTGCCCGAGGCCGAGGTGCTGGCCAACCCCGGGCCCGGCCCGGACCCGACGAGCGGCATGGCCTGAGGCGCCTCTAACCCGTTGTGCGGCAGGCGTCTGGGTGCGGGCGGACGACATCGGGGCGTGGAACGCCTATCCTTCCTCTCGCCCCGGCCGCTGCCGGCCAAGGCGCCCTTAGACCGGGAGAACTGCATGAGCGACGCGATGGACATGGTGATCGGCGCCTCGGGTGTGCGTGCCGACGCGAAGGCGGCCAGGGAAGCGATGGCCGAGGCCGAGCAGGCCGGCCTGGCCGGCGACCGCCTGGCCAAAATCGCGGCCCTCCGCCGGGCGGCCGCCGCCAACCCGGGCGACATGGGCGTGCTGTTCAAACTCGCCTACCAGCTCGACCTGGCCGGTGAGGAGGACGAGGCCATCGCCCTGTACGAGCGCGTCGCCGACCAGTCGCCCCCGCCCGTCAACGCCCTGCTCAACCTGGCGGTGCTGCTCGAGGACCGAGGCGAGTACGCCCGCGCCGAGCGCTGCCTGCGCCAGATCCTCGACACCAACCCCAACCACCCCCGCGCCCGCCTGTTCATGAAGGACGTGCAGGCCTCCCGCTCGATGGTCATCGAGGAGGAGAACGAGCGCGACGTGATGAAGCGCAAGGCGCTGCTCGACACGCCCGTGACGGACTTCGAACTCTCCGTCCGCGCCCGCACCTGCCTGAAGAAGATGAACATCCGCACGCTCGGCGACCTGATCCGCATCAACGAGGCGGAACTGATGAGCTACAAGAACTTCGGCGAGTCCTCGCTGGAGGAGATCAAGCGGATGCTCAGCCAGCGCAACCTCAAACTCGGCCAGGGGCGCGAGGACGCGCACCGGGCGGCCCGGCGCCAGATCCTCGAGAAGCTCAAGGGCTCGGGGCGCGAGGCGGCCCTCAACAAGCCGGTCTCGGAACTGCAACTCTCCGTGCGGGCCCGCAAGGCGCTCCAACTGCTCAACATCCAGACCATCGGCGACCTGTGCAGCCACACCGAGGCCGAACTGATGGGCATCAAGAACTTCGGCGCCACCTCGCTCGTCGAGGTCCGCGAGAAACTCGGCGAGATGGGCCTGGGCCTCCGCGTCCTCGAAGAGGGCGAGCAGGCGTCCTGACCCGACGCACGAACCACGCAGAGGGCCGGCTCAACGAGCCGGCCCTTTTCGTTCCGGTTCTGGAGCGAGCCACCGAACTCCGAGAATCCCGGAGCGGAGGGCTACCAGCCCTCCGTTCGGGCGCAGCCCGAAGTCTTCGGTGGGGCCGGCTTCGAGCCGGCCTCCTGACGCCCACGGCGCGAGTCCATCCCGTCGCTTGCGCTCCGGGCTATTTGAAGCCGCGCTCCTGAAGCCCGAACTCAGCCTCCGGGCTGACGGGGGGCAGGCTGCGCCCCGCTCCAGAAAACAGGTCCTCCCTCACCCCACCCGCTCGTCCTTCGGCTCGCGGCTCATCAGCATGCCGATGCCCTCGACCGGGTCCAGGCCCTCGAACAGCACCGCGTGGACGGCCCGCGTGATGGGCATGTCCACCTTGTACTTCTCGGCCAGCGCCATCACGCCGCGGGTGGTCTCCACCCCCTCGACCACGAACATCGAGTTGGCCAGGTAGTCCTTCAGTTGCACGCCCTTGCCCAGGGCCTCGCCGCAGGAGCGGTTGCGCCCCTCCGGGGAGAAGCAGGTCGTCGCCAGGTCGCCCGCGCCGGCGACGCCGAAGAAGGTCTCCGTCTGCGCGCCCATCGCCGAGCCCAGGCGGGCGATCTCGGCGAGGCCCCGGGCCAGCAGGGCGCTCTTGGCGTTGTGCCCGGCGCCCAGCCCGTCGATGATCCCCGCCGCGATGGCGATGACGTTCTTCGTCGCCCCGGCCAGTTCCACGCCCAAGAGGTCCGGGTTGGTGTACACGCGCAGCCAACTGGTGGTGAACAGGGCCTGGATGCGCTCCGAGAAGCCCGGGTGGTCGGACGCAGCCACCATCGTCGCGGGCAGGCAGCGGGCCAGTTCCGTCGCGATGGTCGGGCCGGACAGGCAGCCCAAAGCCCGCGGCCGCCCGTCGGGGTCGTCGCGCAGCACGTCGGCGATGATCTGGGTGGGCCGCAGCACCGTGCCCGTCTCGATGCCCTTGGCCACCGACAAGACGCCCGCGTGGGCCGGCACGTGCGGCTTCAGACGCGTCCACGCCTCGCGGATGAACTGCACCGGGATCGCCGAGACGATCAGGTCCGCCTCGCGCAGGGCCTCGGCGTCCGAGATCGCCACCCGCACCGGGTCGGGCAGCACGAACCCGGGCAGGCGGGGCGAGCGCCGCGTCTGGGCCAGGTTCCCCCGCTCGGTCTCGTCGTGCCCCCACATCACCACCCGGGCCCGCGCGCCGGGGTTCTGGGGGTCCGGCTGGGCCAGCACGCCCGCGCACACCAGGCCCATCTGGCCCACCCCAAGGATCGCCACCTTGGGCGGTTGACCCGAAGCGGCGGCGTCGGACGGCGTGTTCGGGCTGGAATCGGGCACGGGGTCCTCCGGGTCGCCCGCCGGGTGAACCGGATCCGGTGGGTCCGCGTAAGGGTAGCGGCGGGCCGGCACGCCCGCTCATTCCCTATGCTTCTCACCCGCGCCCCGGCCACGACGCCGGGCCGATCCACCGCCGGGCACACACGCCCGGTCAACCCCCCGCGTCCGCCGACGCGACGAGGTGCGACACCCCGATGGCCCAGATCTCCCATCACCACGACCACGGCGACCGCCCGCCCATGCCCACCACCCCGCGCGCGCTGGAGGCCCACACCCACGGCACGGTCGAGTGCTGCTCCCACCACGAGATGGACCTGGAGCGCTACCTCGGCATCTACCTCATCGGAGGCGTGCTGGCCCTGGTCTCCTGGGTCGCCCACATGACCGACATGACCAGCCCCCTGGTCGCCACCATCCCCGCGGTCGTCGCCGCCTTCCTGCTCGGCAGCCACCTCTTCGTCGCCGCGATGCGCGAGGTCTTCCAGAACCGCGTCTCGTCCAGTTCGCTCGCCGCCCTGGCGATCCTCGCGGCCATGGCCGTGGGCAACTACGGCACCGCCGCCTTCCTCGCCTTCATCCTCCTCGTCGCCGACCAGATCGTCCGGCGCACCGCCTCGGGCGCCCAGCGCGCCATCGAGCAACTCGTCAAACTCACCCCCACCGAGGCCCGCGTCGTCGACGCCGACGGCTCCGAACGCACCATCTCCGTCGCCGACGTCCGCGTCGGCATGACCGTCCGCGTCCGCCCCGGCGAGAACCTGCCCGTCGACGGCCGCGTCGTCGCCGGCCAGTCCAGCATCAACCAGGCCTCCCTCACCGGCGAGGCCATGCCCATCGAGGCGCAGACCGGCACCGAGGTCTACGCCGGCACCAGCAACCTCACCGGCGCCGTCGACGTCGAGGTCACCGCCGCAGGCGCCGACACCACCATCGGCAAGGTCTCCACCCTCATCCGCGAGGCCGAGAGCACCCGCACGCCGCGCCAGTTGCTCATCGAGCAGGTCGCCAAGTTCTACGTGCCCGTCGCGATCGCCGTGGCGGCCATCGTGTTCTTCTTCAACGCCCGCTCGCCGGACGTGGCCGTCCGCGACACCGCGGCCCTCAAGGCCGTCACCGTCCTCGTCGTCACCTGCCCGACCGCGCTGCTGCTCTCCAGCCCCTCTGCGATGGTCGCGGCCTTCGCGGCCGCCGCCCGACTGGGCGTGATGGTCAAGCGCACCGAGTTCCTCGAGTCCGCCGCCACCGTCGACGCCGTGGTGATGGACAAGACCGGCACCCTGACCACCGGGCGCTTCGAGGTCTCCCGCCTCGCCCCGGCCGAGGGCGTCGAGGGCGCCGAACTGCTCCGGGCCGCCGCCCACGCCGAGGCGGGCTCGAACCACCCCCTGGGCCTTTCGATCCTGCGCACCGCCGAGCAGGCGCGCATCGGCGTCGAGAAGGGCGGCGAGTACCAGGAGTTCCACGGCGCGGGCGTCAAGGCCCGCACGGCGCTGGGCGACCTGATCGCCGGGCGCGGCAACTGGATCAAGTCCCAACTGCCCGACGCCGCCGACCAGGTGGCCGCCGTCGAGGCCCGCATCGAGGGCATGTCCGGAGTGCACGTCGTCCGTGACGGACGCTACCTGGGCGCGGTGGGCCTGGAGGACAAGGTCCGCCCCAACAGCCGGGCCGTGGTCGACCGCCTGCGCGAACTCGGCGTCCGCACCGTGGCCATCTTCACCGGCGACCGCCTCAGCGTCGGCAAGCGCGTCGGCGTGGCCACCGGCGTCGACATGGTCGAGGCCGAGTGCCTGCCCGAGGAGAAGCACGAACTCGTCAAGCAACTCAACGCCGACGGCTACCGCGTCATGATGGTCGGCGACGGCATCAACGACGGCCCCGCCCTGGCCGAGGCCGACGTCGGCGTCGCCATGGGCCTCTCCGGCTCGGACATCGCCGCCAACTCCGCCGGCGTCGCCCTGATGACCGACGAACTCAACCGCCTGCCCTTCCTCATGGAACTGGCCCGGCGCACACGCGGCATCGTCGGCCAGAACATCGCCGTCTCCGTCGTCATGGCCATCGTCGGCCTGGCGCTGGCGGCGTCCGGCGTGTTCATCGAGGTCGGCGGCGCCAGCCTCGGCGTCGGCGCGGCCGCCCTGCTGCACTTCCTGCCCGACGTGTTCGTCATCGGCAACTCGTTCCGCCTCTTCCGCTTCGGCGAGGACTTCCTCGAGGCCGAGACCGTCGCGCGCGAGCAGGCCGAAGCCGCCGCCAAACGCGTCCGACGCGAAGCCTCCGTCCGCAACCTCGCCGCCGAACCGGCGTAAGCGCGGCCGCGGAACCCGAAGATTCCAACGATCCCGGAGCGGGGGGCTGCCAGCCCCCCGTTCCTCTTTTTGAAGCAGAAGGCTCGCAACGCTCAAGAAGCCCGGAGCGCAAGCGACGGGATGGACGCGCGCCTTGGGCGTCAGGAGGCCGGCTGGAAGCCGGCCCCACCAAAGACCTTCGGGCTTGCGCCCGAACGGAGGGCGGCGCACGTGTCGGTGCCGTGCTCTTCGGCCCTGCGAAGAGCACGCGCTCCACGCAGCGACGCCGTTCCGTCAGCCCGAAGGCTGAGCAAGCAAGGGCTTCAGGATCCGGGCTCCAAATGGCCCGGAGCGCAAGCGACGGGATGGACGCGCGCCTTGGCGTCAGGAGGCCGGCTGGAAGCCGGCCCCA
>CAZFSO010000059.1:0-3780 GCA_964522095.1 uncultured Phycisphaeraceae bacterium
CGGGTCAGGTCGAAGGCCAGGGGCGTGACGGTGACTTTTCGCTCGAACAGTTCGTGCACGTCGGTGCCGGGGTCGGTGCCGCGGAAGTCCAGGCCGTGGCCGGCGGCCCAGTAGTAGACTTCGCCGCCCGGGCTGAACCGCTTCTCGTACTTGTCGACCAGCGCGTGCGTGTTCATCGGGCAGACGATGACCTCGGGGTCGTCGGGCAGGTGCTCGGTCGCGGGGACGTTGATCGACAGGGCCTCGTGGCGGTCCGGCAGCCCCCCGGCGATCAGCCGGTCGATCGTGCGGCGGGCGACCTGCGCCGCCCGGTCGAAGTCCGGCGTCGCCTGGTCCAGGTGCAGCGAGACCGCGATCGACGGCACGCCGAGGAACGCCGCCTCCAGCGCAGCCGCCACGGTGCCCGAGTACAGCACGTTGATCCCGCAGTTCGCCCCGGCGTTCATCCCCGAGACGACCAGGTCGGGCAACGCCGCCTCCCCGTAGCGCTCCGCCCAGAGGTTGGTCAGCGCCAGTTTGGTGCAGTCGGCCGGGCGCCCGTCGACGGCCATGGCGTCCTCGCCGTTGAGCCGGGTCGGGCGGGTCATCAGGGGCTGGTGGAAGGTCACGCCGTGCGAGGTGGCGCTCTGCACGGTCAACGGCGCGACGGCGTAGACCTCGCCGATCGGGTCGGACCCCAGCAGGGCGCGGTGCATGGCGGCGATCCCGGGCGCGTGGATGCCGTCGTCGTTCGTCAGGAGGATGCGCATGAGGGAGGGTAGCCGTGCGCCGGTCACGCCCCGGCGGCGTCGATCGCGCGCGCCAGCGCCACGACGCGCTCGACCGGCAGCGACTCGACCCGGTCCTCGGGCCGGACCCCCTCCGGCCAGCCGATATCACCCCCGGCGAGTTGGCGCACGGGCTTGCCGAGTTGCTTGCGCCGCGACTGGAACAAGGCCTGCGTGATCTCGGCCAGGCGAACCCACCAGCCCGTGTCGACCGGCGCCGCGGTGTCTCGCCGCCACGCCATCATCGCGCTGGTCACCTCCGGGCGGGGCCAGAAGCACTCGGGCGGCAGTTTCGCGATCCGCTCGACGCGCCCCAACGCCTGGGCGACCACCGAGATGCCCCCGTACTCCTTGCCCCCCGGCTGCGCCGCCAGCCGGTCGACCACCTCGGACTGGATCGTCACGAACACCCCCGAGCAGTTCGGGTGCCGGGTCATCAGCACCAGCATCAGCGGCGTCGCCGCGTGATAGGGCAGGTTGGCCACCAGCCGGAACGGTCGGTCGCCCAGCGCCCGCACGACCTCGGCGTTCATCGCCCTCTTGCCGTCCAGGCAGTCGCCCTCGATCAGCGTGAACCGCTCCGGGTGCGCCGCGCCGAGCGTGTCGCGCAGCACCCCGGCCAGGCCCGAGTCGAGTTCGCACGCGACGACCTCCGCCCCGCGCGCGAGCAGCGCCTCGGTCAGCGTGCCCGTGCCCGGGCCGACCTCCAGCACCAGGTCGCCCGGCGCCAGGCCCGGCGCGTCGGCGAGTTTGGCGACCAGGTTGCGGTCGATCAGGAAGTTCTGCCCGAGCGCCTTCTTGGGCCCGTGCCCGGCGCGGTCGAGCAGTTCGCGGATCTGGGTGAGCGTCTGCATGGCGGCTAGCGGGGCGTCCAGCGACCGGAGAGGATGTTGTCGATCGCCTCGGCCACGCCGCACGCGGCGTTGGTCGCGGTCCGGTACATCGCCGCCTCGCGCACCTCGGGCCTGGCGTTGCCCATGGCGACCGACAGGCCGGCGCCGCGGATCATGCTCAGGTCGTTGATCTCGTCGCCGATGGCGGCCACCCGGCCCGGGTCCAGCCCGCGCTCGGCGCACACCCACGAGACGCCCCCCCACTTCGTCGCCTCCGTGCTGAACAGTTCGAGGATGTGCACCGGCTCCGCCGCCCGGCCGTGCGGCAGCACCGCCATGAAGTCGTGCATGACGACCGACGCGCCCAACTCGCGCTCCGCCGCCCGCGCCGCCCGGCCCGACACGGCGCACGGGGCGCACATGCCCACCCGCACCGTCCGCTCGGGGTGCTCGTCGTCGTGCACGTGGGCCGCGGTCCGCACCCGCAGGGCGTGCTCGCCGAACCACCACGCGGTCGTCGCGTCGAGCGGGTGGCGGTCCTCCCCCTCCAGCACGAGGTAGTCGTAGTCCAGTTCGCACGGGTCCTTGAGCACCAGCGCGGGCGAGCGCTCCAGGTGGAAGATGTCCACCGCCGCCCGGACGACCGACGCCTCCAGCGTCGCGCGCCGCAGCGTGCGCGCGGTCGACGGGTCCGCGACGATCGAGCCCCCGGCGACCACCACCGGCTCGGTCTGCCCGATCGCGTCGAGCGCCCCGCGGCACTCCGCCAGGCCGCGCCCGGTGCACACCATCACCATCACGCCCGCCTCGCGCGCCCGCAGGACGGCGTCCCGGTCGCGGTCGCAGACCGTGCCCCCGGGCCCGAGCAGGGTCCCGTCGAGGTCGATGGCGATGGCGTCGATGGGCGGCACGCAAAGAGGGTAGTGCCGTGCCCCCCGCCGGGCCGTCCGCCGAACCTGATACACTGATCCTTATGGACCCCAAAGCCCTCCGCCGCGCCGCCGTCCCGGCGCTCGCCGTGCCGCTGATGCTGGCCGCCTGCTCGGATTCTTCCGACGACGGCGCCCCCATCGTGCCCCAGCAGAACTTCAGCAGCGAGGGCCTCGACGCCCTGGCCCCCGACGACGCCGACCCGGCCCCCCAACCCGCGCCCGAGCCCCGCGTCATCGACCAGGCCACCCCGCCCGGCGAGCCCACCGACGACGAGCGCACCTGGGAGCAGGAGCGTCAGTCCCAGTCCGGCATGGGCAAGGCGCGCGACACCGTCCGCACGCTCACCAACCGCATGCAGGACGGCGTGGAGGCCCAGGACGGCCTGGCCGCCACCACGCCCGACGAGGAGTGGGTCGGCACCGGCGGCGTGCGCTGGGACATGCCCGCCGACTGGCGCATGGCCATGCCCGGCCAGGGACGCTTCGGCCAGATGCAGGTGCCCAGCCCCCTCGGGGCGGCCGCCGTGGCCTTCACCCGCGAATCCGCGTCCGTCGCCGAACTGGAGCGCCAAGCCACCGCGATGCTGGTCTCGATGACCGGCGGGCGCGTCACGCCCCGGACCGAGTCCTTCGAGGTCGCCGGACGCCCGGTGCGCACGCTGGCCATGGAGGGCTCGCTGGTCGACCCGACCGCCAAGGGCGGCGCGGGCGAGACCCCGTTCCAGGCGGTCCGAGCCGCCATCGTCGACCTCGGCGACGCCCGCGCCCTCATCGTCCTGTGGGGACCCGAGGACACCGTCCGGAACAACGAGGCGAAGTTCAACGCCATGGTCCGCGGCATGCGCGAGCCCTGAGCCCGCCGCCGCCACGACACCCGGCCGCGCTCAGCGCACGCCGAGCAGTTCGATCTCGAAGACCAGGTCGGACTTGGGCGGGATGGCCCCGGGGATGCCGCGCTCGCCGTAGGCCTTGGCGTAGGGGATGGTCAGTTTGCGCTTGCCGCCGACCTTCATCCCGGGGATGCCCTCCTGCCAGCCCTGGATCAGGTTGCCCAGGGGGAAGACGATGGACTCGTCGCGGTCGTAGGACGAGTCGAACTTCGTCCCGTCCATCAGGGTGCCCTTGTAGTGGACCTCCACGGTGGCGCCGGGCGGGCACTCCGCGCCCGAGCCGGTGGTGATGTCCTCGATCACGATCTCGCTGACGGCCATGGCGGCTCCCTTCTGCTGCCCGAGTCTAGGGCCGGCC
>CAZFSO010000059.1:3880-13601 GCA_964522095.1 uncultured Phycisphaeraceae bacterium
CGTCTTCGGTGGGACGGGCTTCCAGCCCGTCTTCCAACTCATGACACGGGGCGATACACTCACCCGTGCCCCAGGCGCCGATCATCGTGATCGTCGGTGGCGGGTTCGCCGGCCTCGCCTGCGCCCGGGCGCTCCGCAACGCCGACGCACGCGTCGTCCTCATCGACCGGCGCAACCACCACCTCTTCCAGCCACTGCTCTACCAGGTCGCCACCGCGGCCCTCTCGCCGGCCAACATCGCCGCCCCCATCCGCCAGATCCTCCGGCGCCAGCGCAACTGCACCGTCGTCATGGGCGAGGTCGAGTCGGTCGACCTCGCGAACGCCGCGCTCCGCGTCGACGGCGTCGACCGGCCGTTCGACTACCTCCTCCTCGCCTGCGGCATGACCACCTCGTACTTCGGCAACGACGCATGGGAGGCCCACGCCCCCGGCCTGAAGACCGTCGACGAGGCCCTGGACATCCGCCGACGCATCCTCCTCGCCTTCGAGTCCGCCGAGATCGAGGGCGACGAGGCCGCACGTCGCGCGACGCTGACCTTCGTCGTCGTCGGCGGCGGGCCGACCGGCGTCGAACTCGCCGGCGCCATCGCCGAGATCGCCGCCAAATCCATCCCCCGCGACTTCCGCCACGTCGACACCCGCACCGCCCGCGTCGTGCTGGTCGAGGCCGCCGACCGGCTCCTCGGCGCGATGGCCCCCGAGTCCTCCGCCCGGGCGCTCAAGGACCTGCACGCCCTGGGGGTCGAGGTCATGCTCGGCCGGCGCGTCACGCTCGTCGACGCCGGCGGCGTGGTCGTCGCCGGGCCGGACGCCGAGCAGCGCATCGACGCCGGCTGCGTCATCTGGGCCGCCGGCCTGCGCGCCGACGGCGTCAGCGCCACGCTCGGCGCCCCCACCGACCGCGCCGGACGCGTGCTGGTCAACCCCGACCTGTCCGTGCCCGACCACCCCACCGTGTTCGTGGCCGGCGACCAGATGGCCCGCACCGACCCCGACACCGGCAAGCCCGTGCCCGGCGTCGCCCAGGCCGCCATGCAGGCCGGCCGCTTCGTCGGCGAACTGATCGCGGCCGAGGTCGCAGGACGCCCGCTCATCCAGCGCCCCGTCTTCCGCTACCGCGACAAGGGCCAGATGGCCACGATCGGCCGGGCCCGGGCCGTCGCCGAGATCGGACGCTGGAAGTTCGGCGGCCTGGCGGCGTGGCTCCTGTGGTCCGTCGTCCACGTCGCCTTCCTCATCGGCTTCCGAGGCAAACTGCTGGCCATGCTCGAATGGGCGTGGCTCTACGTCTTCTGGTCCCAGGGCGCACGGCTCATCACCGGCGAGGGCGCGCACCCGCGCATCTCCCGCCCCGCCGGACCCCGCGCGGCCCGCGCCGCACCGGCTCAGAGTTCGAAGTAGGCGCGCACGAAGCCGGCGACGTCGTCCGAGCGTGCGAGTTTCACCACGTCGAGCAGACGCATCAGGTCGCGCTTGTGCTTGGCCTCGACCTCCGCCGCGTCGATCTCGTCGTCGTCGACCGGACGGACGAACCGGTAGCGCGTCTCGCCGCCGGTCTGCACGCTGGCGCGCTCGAGGGCGCCCAGGTCGGCGAGGCGCACGAGGGCGTACTCGACCACGCCGCCGCCCTGGCCGTGGGCGTGGCCCTTGCCGATGGTCGCCAGGCGCACGTCGTCGGCGTCGAAGTCGTCGTGCCGGAACTTGTGCTCGACGTCGCTCATCACGCGCACGAGCAGGTCGGGCGTGGGGTTCTGCCAGCGCACGAACTCCTGCTGCACCGCCAGGTCGTCCTGGCTGAACAGCAGCAGGCACTCGCTGGGGTCGCCGTCGCGCCCGGCGCGCCCCACCTCCTGGTGGTACGCCTCCACCGACGCGGGCATCTGCGCGTGCACGACAAAGCGGATGTCCGGCTTGTCGACCCCCATGCCGAAGGCGGGCGTGGCGAGCAGCAGCAGGCCGTCGTCGGGCGTCGCCTCGGCGAAGCGCCGGTAGGCCCGGCGGCGGCGCTCGGGCGAGAGTTGCCCGTGGTAGATCTCCACGCGCCGGCCCTCCCCCGCCACCGCCGCCGCGATGAGCCCCTCCATGCGCTCCAGGTCCTTGACGAGGGTGAAGTACACGATGCCGGTGCCGCGATTGCGTCGGGCCACGTCGGCGATCCGCTCGACCTTCTGCGCATCGTCCCAGGCCTCCTCGGCCCGCAGCATCAGGTTGGGCCGGTCGACCGGCGCCGCGAACAGCGGCATGGATCCCTCGTCCACCCCCAGCACGCGGCGCACGTCCTCGCGCACCGCCCGCGTGGCGGTGGCCGTCAGCGCGACCGTGATCGGGTCGCCGAGCACCGCGCGGAACGCGCCGACCTTCTGGTACGCCGGGCGCAGGTCGTGGCCCCACTTGGTGATGCAGTGGCACTCGTCGACCGCCAGCAGGTTGACCCCGCCCGGAACCCGGGCGAGCGCCTCGCGGAACCCGGCCTGCTCCATGCGTTCGGGGGTGGCGTAGAACAACTCGTACTCGCCGCGCGCCAGGCCCTCGATGCGCCGCTCGCGTTCCTCCCTGGGCACGGTGGAGTTCACGCACGCCGCCCGGATGCCGCGCCGGCGTAGCGCCGCGACCTGGTCCTCCATCAGCGCAATCAGGGGCGAGAACACCAGCCCCACGCCCTCGCCGCCGCACTCGGCGCGCATCGCCAGCGCCGGCAACTGGAAGCACAGCGACTTGCCCGAGCCGGTGGGCATGACGACCAGCGCGTCGCCGCCGCCCATGACGCGGTCGATGACCTCGGCCTGCAGCGGGCGCAGCGCATCCAAGCCGAAACGGGCACGGAGAATGTCGGTGATCGGTCCCACTCCGGAGTTGTAGGTGCGCACGGCGTGCGTCGGCGCATCCGCGCCCACTGCGCCCGTTGCGCGTCCGCGCTGCACAACGACCCCTTGTTTAAGCGGTGCGCAAGGCCGAATCCCCAATCTTGTCCACATGCAAGATGAATGTTGACACACAGTCTCAATGAAGTTACGCTCATCTTGCTGTTGGTGCCGGGGCACGGGCCCCGGTGAAAAGGGAAGTGTGGTGAGATGCCACCGCGGACGCGCCGCCGTAACGGGTGCTGACGTTCGCTGAGCGTTCCCCCCTGAAAAAGGGCGAGAACAGGTCACTGGTCGCTCGCGACCGGGAAGACCTTCAGCGAGCCGAGCCCGGAGCCGGAAGACCTGCCATCAGCGTGTTGTCGGCCCTCGCGGACGGGGTTCGACGGTGGCCGGCGCGTCTCCCCGCACCGGGTTCCCGTTGAACGCACGCACCGGACCGAGCGCCCTTCCGTTCCGGGGAGCGTCCCGCGCGTTTCGGGATGATTGCACATCTCGGGGTCGGTCCGACCCGGAAAGAGACAAGCGTGAACACACCGTTCTGTGCGGCGGCACTGGCATTGACCAGCGCCACGGCCCTCGCCTCCCCCTTCGCCGTCGAGTGGACCGCCTACGACCCCGGCCAGTCGGCCAACCCGTCCTACCTCAACCCCGCCGCCGCCCTCGGCGCCGCGGCCCGCGTCACCGGCTCGGGCGATTTCGTCTCCGGCGTCACCCCCTTCAACCCGCCGTTCAACCCCGACCAGCTCGTCTCGATCGGCACCGGCGGCCACATCGACCTGCGCTTCGACCGCACCATCACCAACGCCGCACACCACCGCTTCGGCGTCGACCTGATCGTCTTCGGCGCCGCCTTCTTCGTCGACCAGTCTTACACCGACGCCGACCCCACCAACGACGGCTCCGGCATCCTCGGCGACAACCCGGCCGTCTTCGGCGGCAACGGGATCGCCGACGTCTACGTCTCCCAGGACGGCGTCGACTGGCGCCTCGCCGCCAGCACCGCGCTGAATCTGTTCCCCACGCTCGGATATGCCGATTACACGCAGGCCACCCCGCTCGGCCCGGGCTCGGTCGAGTCGGACTTCACCAGGGCGATGGACCCCGCGCTCGGGCTCCACGACCTGGCCGGCATGGACTTCTCCGATCTGGTGGCCCTCTACGACGGCTCGGGCGGCGGGATCGGCATCGACATCTCGGGCACCGGCCTCGATTGGGCCGCCTTCGTTCGCATCGAGAACAACAGCACCTCCGCGTTCAGCATCGACGCCGTGGCCGTGGTCCCGGCGCCGGGCGCGTTGACCGGCCTGGGCGTCGGCCTGGGCCTGGCGGTCCTCCGCCGGCGGGCATGACCGCCCGACGCTGAACCACGCACGCGGCCCGGAACACCACCGGGAACGCGGGCAACCGAGCACCCGGGCCGGCGCTGCCGCGCCGACCCCGGGCTTCAAGGGCGTTTCTTCGTTCGGTCCACCCCTGTTATCGGAACACGGTTCAATGAAAAAATGCACGATCGCTCTGTCCGTGGCCGCCGCATCCCTGATCCCGGCGGGCCCGGCGGGCGCCTCCGGCCAGTCGACCGCGGAGTTCCACGCGGCCGCCGTGATGAACAACCCGCAGATCTGGAGCGCCTTCGCGGGCGGCCCGTCCCGCGTGAGCACCGCCTGGAGCGGCGCCAAGGGTCCCCACTCCCTCGCCAACCCGCGCTGGATCAAGAAAGGCTCGGGCCAGCAGACCTTCACCCTCTACGGGCAGGCCGGCCTGGTGACCACCGACCAACTCGTCATCGCCCTGGGGTACCGCAACAGCCCGCCGTCCTCGACCGACTCGGTCGTCGCCTTCTCCCGCTTCGACGGCTCGGTCGTCTGGGCCGCCCAGGTGCCCATGGTCTCGCTCGAGTCCTGGTCCGCGCCCGCCGTCGACCCCCTGAACAACACCGTGATCGTCGCGACCGGCGCCCGCCTGACCGCCCTGTCGCTCTCCAACGGCTCGACCCGCTGGACGCGCGACATCGGCCGCCCGATCGTCAACGCCTCGCCGGTCGTCACCCCCGACCTCGGGCCGCGCAACCGGGCCTTCATCACCGACCACTCGTTCGGCTCTGAGAACAACGGTCGCCTCTACTGCGTCAACGTCAGCCCCATGCACCCGACCCTCAACCCCTACCAGCCCGGCGAGATCGTCTGGTCGGTCGACCTGGGCGGGCAGACCTCGGGCAACACGCCCGCCTACCGCGACGGGATCGTCTACGTCTCCACCGCCAGCGGCGGCTCGGCCTGGGACCAGGGCACCATCCGCGCCTACCGCGCCGACGCCACCGTCGCGCCCGCGCCCCTCTGGGTCTACCAGCACACCGACCCCACAGGGTTCTTTTCCGGCGTCGCCGTGACCACCCAGGGCGTGTACGCCTCGAGTTACTCCTCCCACGGCGGGCAGTTCAGCGCATCGACCGTCCGCCTGGACCGCTACACCGGCCAGCAGCGATGGTCCGTCCCCACCAACCGCGCCGACACGACCCCCGTGCCCATGCCAAACGGCATGGTCCTCGTCTCCGGCGGCGTGCCCTACGAGAACGACTTCCCCTTCTACGGCTCCCTGCCCAGCCTGCAACTGATCTACGAGAACCCCTGGGGCGGCGGCGCCACCCGCATCTGGGACACCGCCATGGACACCCTCAACGACGCCAACGGCAACGGCGAGTGGGACCCCGGCGAGTCCTTCCTCGCCGTCGGCGGCTGGACCGAGCAGCCCATCGCCATGATCCGCTCCGACGGCAAGCCCATCGTCTTCATCGGCGAGGCGCCGCCCGTCAACTCCGAGGACTTCTTCGGGCACTCCCCGTCGATCAAGATGCTCGACCTGACCCGACATCCCTCGGACCCCCAGTTCGTCATCCAGTCCAACGCCACCAGCGGCGGCAGCCCGGCGCTGGTCGGCTGCGAGTTGTACGCCGTCGGGGCCGCCGGGCTGCACGCCTTCGGCGCCCCGTGCTACACCTGGGGCCAGATCATGTTCATGTGGTACCTCAACACCCTGCCGGACTTCAACGGCGACGGCACCCTGAACGAACTGGACCTGTTCATCGCGCTCCAGTACGTCCACTCCTGACCACCACGAGCGCGGGGGGCCCACCGGCCCCCCGCTCTTTTTTTGCCCGCCCGCCGGCGCCCCGACGCGCCCGCGCGGCGCTCTGACAGGAGTCGGCACGGCATGGTCGACCGGTGCGTGTGCCATCAGGTGACGTTCGAGCGGGCCCTGGCCCGGGCGACCGAACTGCGCCGCGACGGAGTGTCCGACGAGGCGGACCTGCTGGCCCGGCTCGCCGACGAACTCGGCTGCGCCACCGGTTGCGGCATGTGCCGGCCGTACCTGCGCCTGACCCTGCGCACCGGACGCACGGCCTTCGACCACCGCGACCCCGCGGTGCGGGCGGCGGCCGGCGAGGAGCCGGGCCGGGGCTGACGGGCCGGGCTGGGGCCGGGGAGAACGATCGGTTCGGGGCATGAAAAAGGCCCGCGTCCGGGGACGCGGGCCTTGCGGGGTTCTGGTCAGCCGCGGATCAGTTGTCCGAGGCGGTGTGGGCGGCGGCGTCGCCGACCTTGACCTCGACGGCCGGCATGTCGTAGTCGGCCGAGTCGTCATAGGCCTGCTCGCTCGGCTCGGGCGGGGCGACCAGGGCGCGGACGCGGATGTCCTGGTACTTGCGGAAGCCGGTGCCGGCGGGGATGAGGTGCCCGAGGAGGACGTTCTCCTTGAGGCCGATCAGGTGGTCCTCGGCGCCGCGGAGCGAGGCCTCGGTGAGCACCTTGGTCGACTCCTGGAACGACGCGCCCGAGAGGAACGAGTCGCTGGAGAGCGCGGCCTTGGTGATGCCCAGGAGCAGGGTGCGCCCGGTGGCGGGGCGTGCCCGCTTGGCCCGTGCGATCTCGGCGCCCTCGGACTCGGCCTTGGCGTTCGCCTCCTTGATGACGTCCATGGAGATGAGTTCGCCGACGCGGAGGGTGGTGCCCCCGGCCTCGGTGACGCGCACCATGCGGGCCATCTGCTGGTTGATGCGCCGGAACTGGACCTTGTCGACGATCTCGTGGGGGAGCAGGTCGGTGTCCCCGGGGTTCTCGACGCGGACCTTGCGGAGCATCTGGCTGAGCATCAGTTCGATGTGCTTGTCGTTGATGACCACGCCCTGGGCGCGGTAGACGTTCTGCACCTCGTCGAGCATGTACTGCCAGAGGGCCTCCTCGCCCTTGATCCGCAGGATGTCGTGCGGGACGAGCGGGCCCTCGGTCAGGGGGTCGCCGGCCTGCACGAAGTCGCCGGTGTGCACCATCAGGCCCTTGTCCGAGGGGACGTGGTGGTCCTTCTCGATGCCCGAGTCGGAGATGACGCGGATGGTCATCTTGCCCTTGCGCTTCTCGGCGTGCAGTTCGATGCGCCCGGAGATCTCGGCCATGACGGCCGGGTCCTTGGGCTTGCGGGCCTCGAAGATCTCGGTGACGCGGGGCAGACCGCCGACGATGTCCTGCGAGCCGGCGGCGCCGCGGGGTTGGCGGGCGACCATCTGGCCGGCCTCGATGACCTGGCCGTCGGCGACCTCGAGGCGGGCCTTGGCGGGCAGGTAGTGGAAGTCGAGGATGTTGCCCTGCTCGTCGACGATGTTGATCTGCGGGTGCAGTTCGCCCTTGTGCTCGATGACCACGAGGGCCTTCTGCCCGCGCCCGGCGTCCTCCTCGCGGACGGTGTCGCCGACCTCGATGTCGACGAACCGGATCGAGCCGGACTTCTCGGCGAGGATGGGCACGCGGTGCGGGTCCCACTTGACCAGGGTCTGGCCGCGCTTGACGGCCTCGCCCGGGGTTGCGTAGATGTAGCCGCCGTAGGGGATCTTGGTCTTCTCGAGTTCGCGACCCTTCTCGTCGAGCACGGCCAGTTCGCCGTTGCGCTTGAGTGAGACCAGGCAGTCGACGCCCTCGTCGTCCCGGCCGGGGACGGCGTTGGTGTCGCGCAGTTCGATGGTGCCCGCGGTCAGGGCGCGGTACTCGGTCTCGGACACCGAGCGGGTGCCGATGCCGCCGGTGTGGAAGGTCCGCATGGTCAGCTGCGTGCCGGGCTCGCCGATGGACTGCGCGGCGATGATGCCCACCGCCATGCCCTCCTCGACGAGTTTGCCGCTGGACATGTCCATGCCGTAGTCGAGCGCCGAGCATCCCGTCAGCGAGTCGCTGGTCAGGGGCGAGCGGACCATGACCGAGTCGATGCCGAGGTCCTCGATCTTGGCGGCCGCCTCGGGGGAGATCATCTCGTTGGACCGGACGATGACCTCGTCCGTGACGGGGTTGACGATGCTGTTGATGCTGATGCGGCCGATGATCTGGTCGCGCAGGGGCACGTCGACCTGCTCGCCCTTGTAGATGGCGCGCTTGAGGATGCCGCGCTTGGAGCCGCAGTCGTGCTCGGTGATGATGACCGACTGGGCGACGTCGCAGAGTTTGCGGGTCAGGTAGCCCGAGTCGGCGGTCTTCAGGGCGGTGTCGGCCAGGCCCTTGCGGGCGCCGTGGGTGGAGGAGAAGTACTCGAGGATCGAGAGGCCCTCGCGGAAGTTGGCGCGGATGGGGGTCTCGATGATCTCGCCCGAGGGCTTGGCCATCAGGCCGCGCATGCCGGCGAGCTGCTGGAGCTGGCTGACGTTGCCGCGGGCGCCCGAGTCGGACATGAGGTAGACGGGGTTGAGGAACTTGGTCCCCGCGCCCGAGGGGATGTCGGCGTAGGAGCCGTCCTCGTGGCGCCGGTCGTTCTTGAGGGTCTCGACGAGTTTCTTGGTGACCTCCTCGCGGCAGTGCGACCAGATGTCGAGCAACTGGTTGTAGCGCTCGCGGTCGGTGATGATGCCGCGGTCGTAGTTCTTCTCGACGCGGTCGGCGCGCTTCTGGGCGGCGTCGAGGATGTCCTGCTTCTCGGTGGGGATGCGGATGTCGGTGATGCCGAAGGACAGGCCGGCGACGGTGGCGTTCTTGAAGCCGACGGACTTCATGTCGTCGAGGATGTTGATGGTGGCGGCGCGGCCGCAGTACTCGTAGGTGTCGTCGATGACGCGTGCGCAGCCCTTCTTGCCGATGGCGCAGTTGTAGAAGGGCATGCCGGCGGGCAGGATGTCGGCGAAGAGGACGCGCCCGACCGTGGTGACCACGCGGCGGTGCTCGGGCATCGGCTCGGCCGGGCCGCGCTCCCTGGTGACGATCTGGCTGAAGGCGTCGAGGCGGACGGAGATCAGGTCGTGGATGCCGATCTTGCCCGACTCGTAGGCCATGATGGCCTCGTGGCGGTCCTTGAAGCGGGGCAGGTCCTTCTCGCTCGCCTGGGCGGGGTCGTGCTGGGTGGTCGTGATGAAGTACACGCCCATGACGATGTCCTGCGAGGCCGAGATGATCGGCTGGCCGTTGGCCGGGCTGAACACGTTGTGGGTCGAGAGCATCAGCACGTGGGCCTCGGCCTGCGCCTCGACCGAGAGGGGCAGGTGGACGGCCATCTGGTCGCCGTCGAAGTCGGCGTTGAAGCCGGTGCACACCAGGGGGTGCAACTGGATGGCGTTGCCCTCGACGAGGACGGGCTCGAAGGCCTGGATGCCCATCCGGTGCAGCGTCGGGGCGCGGTTGAGCAGCACGGGGTGCTGGTAGATGACCTCCTCGAGGATGTCCCAGACCTCGGCGTCGCGGCGCTCGAGCATGCGCTTGGCGGACTTGATGGTGTCCGCCAGCCCGTGCTCCTTGAGTTTGCGGATGATGAAGGGCTGGTAGAGTTCCAGGGCGATCTTCTTGGGCAGGCCGCACTGGTTGAGCTTGAGTTCCGGGCCGATGACGATGA